>NZ_JAFCUB010000004.1:25436-232526 GCF_049896325.1 Caulobacter sp. DWP3-1-3b2 | reverse complement strand
CTTGCGTTTGTGGCATGTCCCCGCCCGTAAGCTCCGCGCCCGGCATGGGGACACGCCCAAGGGCATGTCCCCATCTCTACAGGTCCGCGAACGCCGCTTTTCTCGGTCCCATGTAGCCGAACAGCCAGGCGGCCACCTTGCGCATCTGGATCTCCTCGGACCCCTCGGTGATCCGGTAGCGGCGGTGGTGGCGATAGATGTGCTCGAACGGCTTGTGACGCGAATAGCCCAGGCCCCCGTGAACCTGCATGGCCTGGTCAGCGGCCTCGCAGACCAGGCGGTTGGACCAGTAGTTGCACATCGACACCTTGTCGGAGAGGCGCTTTTCCACCTCGGGCTTGGACATCTGGTCCATTTCCCAGGCGGTCTTGCGGATCAGCAGGCGCAGCATCTCGACCTGGGTGGACAGCTCGACCAGCGGGAACTGGATCGCCTGGTTCTCGGCCAACGGCTTGCCGAACGGCTTGCGGGCGCGGGCGTACTTGATGCTTTCTTCTATGCAGAAGCTGGCCGCGCCCAAGCTGGAGGCGGCCTGGCGGATGCGGTTCTCGTGCACGAAGTGCTGGGCCAGGGCCAGGCCGCCGCCCTCGGCGCCGAACATCGCGTCGTCCGCAACCCAGACTCTGGTGAAGCTGACCCTGGGATGGTCGGTCGGCATGTTGAAAGTCCAGAGATATTCCTCGATCTTCACGCCGGGCGCATGGGCCGGCACCAGGAAGCATGTGATGCCCCGCGCCGAGCCGTCCTCGCCGCTGGTGCGGGCGAACAGGGCGCAGTGGGTGGCGGCGTGCATGCCGGTGGTCCACATCTTCTCGCCGTCGATCCGCCAGCCAGCGACGCCGTTGTGATCCTCGCGGACGGCGCGGGTCTCCATGAAGGTGGCGTCCGAGCCGTGGTTGGGCTCGGTGAGGCCGAAAGTCGGGCGAAAGGCGTGGCGATCCAGCATGTCGGGGATCAGGTGCTGCTGGTCGGGCCGGCCGAAGTCGCGGATCATCAGCACGAACGGATTGTTGCCGACGATCGAGTGCTCGTTTTGCAGGTCGTTGAACAAACCCAGGCCTTTGGCCGCCAGGTGCTCGCGGATCACCGCCATCCACAGGCTGGAGCCGTCCTGGCCGCCGTATTCGCGGGGCAGGGCGAAGCGGTAGTGGCCGGCGGCGTCGGCGAGGCCTCGCGCCTTGGCGAGAAGCTCCTCCCAATCGCGGCGCGGCAGGCCGCCGCCGTCCCAATCGGTGCGGGCCCATTCGCGGCGGTGGTCGAAAAAGCGCTCATTGTCGTGCTCGGCCTGCAGCGGCGCGATCTCGGCTTCGATGAAAGCGTCGAGCGTCGCCAGATAGGCCGTCAGTTCCGGCGGCAGGTTGAAGTCCATGGCGGCGCCTCCCTTAGAAGCTGTTTTTCGGAACGTGCGCCCGAGACGCTCCCCCGCCAACCCTGACGTGGCGGAACATCCGGCTTGGCGGCAGCTGGCCGAGTGGCGCCGGACTGAAACGCCCGTTTCATTAAAAAATGCTCATGCGAAACAAATACGCTTGCGCAATCCTTGAACACTGATATCTAAGCAGTGCTTAGTTCTGATCCGAAGCACCGGTGGGGATACCGATGCTGACCATCCCCGGATCGAACGACCAGTAACTCGCTTTTCGCCGATCATCGATCATTCCTACTCCCCGCATGTCTGGAGGGCTCATCATGAAGCTCCGCACCTTGGCGACTTGCGCCGCCCTGTCCGTTTCCATGTTCGCCGGCGCCGCCCTGGCCGATGGCCGCATCGCCGTCGCCCTGGAAAACCCGTTGGCCGCCAAGACCAAGGTCGTCGCTGGCGGCGCGGTCTTCGTCTGCGAAGGCGCTGAATGCGTTTCGACCGCCGCCCCGTCGCGGGCCCTGACCGCCGGGTCGTGCAAGGTCCTGGCCAAGGAAGTCGGCCGCGTCGCCGCCTTCGGTGGCGAGACCAAGTCGCTGGACGCCGACGACCTGACCCGCTGCAATGTCGCGGCCAAGGGCGGCTCCGCCCTGGCGGCCAAGTAAGCTTTTCCCAGTACCTGGACGCGTACGGGCGCTTGCTCGCCCTGTCTGGCTATTTCCTCGAACATTCGCCTGATGGGGCGGCGGGCCTGTTCCGCCGCCCTTTTTCTTCGCGTGCCCCTTTTGGTTAAAAGGGAGCGGGTCCATGGACGCTACATGACAGTTTCAACCGCTGCTTTGCTTGAAGACGCCCTGTGGGAGATCGCTGGCCCCGCGACCTTGCCCACCTCGATCACCATCGACTATGCCGGGCTGCCCCAAGTGGACGCGTTGAACCTGCCGTCGAGCAAGGCCTGGATCGAGCGCTCGACCCGCAGCCTGATTTTCGCCCAAGCCGAGGTCCGCGCCGCCGACGGCGCCCTGGTCGCCGCGGCCTCGGCGGTGTTCCGCAGGGTCAGCCAGACCTAGCCTCGCCGCTTTTGCCAGGGATGCGCAAACCTTACGCATCGGCCTTGGTTGCGAGTGCGAAGGACGCGTGTTATCAGGCTCGCGGCTTCGGACGGGGTGGCGCATCAGCGCCGGCCCTCAATGCGCTTTTCTAAAGCGCGTTCAAGCCTTTAAGCCGGGATGAGGGTTAAACTTCTTGTCCGCGGCGATTTGCAACGCACCGGGCGGAACAAGTGGCGGACGAAACCAAGGCGACGGATGCGGGTCAGCGCTATGCGCAGTCCCTGTTCGAACTGACGATCGACAACAACCAGCTGACCCAGGTCGAGGCCGACCTGAAATCGCTGCGCGTGATGGTGGCCGATAGCGCCGACCTGCGCCGCCTGATCGATAGCCCGGCCTTCACCGCCGAGGACAAGGCCAAGGGCTTCCGCGCCGTCGCCGCCAAGGCTGGCTTCCAGGTCCTCACCGCCAAGTTCCTGGGCCTGGTGGCCCTCAACGGCCGGGCTGGCGACCTGATGGGCGCCGTCACCGCCTTCATCGAACTGTCGGCCAAGCATCGCGGCGTCGTCACCGCCGAGGTCGTCACCGCCAAGGCCCTGACCCCCGCCCAGCTGCAGGGCGTCTCGGCCGCCGTCAGCGCCTCGCTGGGTAAGGTTCCCGAAATCTCGACGCTCGTCGATCCGTCCATCCTGGGCGGCATCAAGGTGCGCGTCGGCTCCCGCCTGTTCGACGCTTCGCTTCGCAGCAAGCTCGATTCCCTGAAATTCGCCCTGAAGCGCGCCTAAACCTCTATAAGCGCCGTCAAAATATAAAATCGCAGAGAGCCCAAGACAGCCATGGACATCCGCGCCGCCGAAATCTCGGCCATCCTCAAGTCGCAGATCGCCAATTTCGGCGAAGAAGCCGCCGTTTCGGACGTCGGCCAGGTTTTGTCCGTCGGTGACGGCATCGCGCGCATCTACGGTCTGGACAACGTCCAGGCCGGCGAGATGGTCGAGTTCCCGAAGGCCGGCGTGAAGGGCATGGCCCTGAACCTCGAGCGCGACAACGTCGGTTGCGTGATCTTCGGCCAGGACCAGGCCATCAAGGAAGGCGACGAAGTCCGTCGTCTCGGCGAGATCGTCGACGTTCCGGTCGGCCGTGGCCTGTTGGGCCGCGTCGTCAACCCGCTGGGCGAGCCGATCGACGGCAAGGGCCCGATCGTCTCCACCGAACGCCGCCGCGTCGACGTCAAGGCGCCGGGCATCATCCCCCGCAAGTCGGTGCACGAGCCCGTGCAGACCGGCCTGAAGTCGATCGACACCCTGATCCCGGTCGGCCGCGGCCAGCGCGAGCTGATCATCGGTGACCGTCAGACCGGCAAGACCGCCGTCGCCATCGACACCATCCTGAACCAGAAGATCGCCAACGCCGGCACCGACGAGAGCGCCAAGCTCTATTGCGTCTATGTCGCCATCGGCCAAAAGCGCTCGACCGTCGCCCAGATCGTCAAGACGCTCGAAGAGCGCGGCGCCCTGGACTACACCATCGTCGTCGTGGCCTCGGCCTCCGAGCCGGCGCCCTTGCAGTACCTGGCGCCGTTCTCGGGCTGCGCCATGGGCGAGTGGTTCCGCGACAACGGCCTGCACGCCCTGATCATCTATGATGACCTTTCCAAGCAAGCCGTCGCCTATCGCCAGATGAGCCTGCTGCTGCGCCGTCCGCCGGGCCGCGAAGCCTATCCCGGGGATGTGTTCTACCTGCATTCCCGCCTGCTGGAACGCGCCGCCAAGCTGAACGAAGATAATGGTTCGGGCTCGTTGACGGCCCTGCCGATCATCGAAACCCAGGCCAACGACGTTTCGGCCTATATACCGACCAACGTGATCTCGATCACCGACGGCCAGATCTTCCTGGAAACCGACCTGTTCTACCAGGGCATCCGCCCGGCCGTGAACGTCGGCATCTCGGTGTCGCGCGTCGGCTCGTCGGCCCAGATCAAGGCGATGAAGCAGGTGGCCGGCGCGATCAAGGGCGAGCTGGCCCAGTATCGCGAAATGGCCGCCTTCGCCAAGTTCGGCTCGGACCTCGACGCCTCGACCCAGAAGATGCTGGCCCGTGGCGAGCGTCTGACCGAGCTGCTGAAGCAGCCGCAATATTCCCCGCAGGCCGTCGAAGAGCAGGTCTGCGTGATCTATGCCGGCACCCGCGGCTATCTGGACGCCATCCCGACCAGCAGCGTTCGCCGCTTCGAAAGCGAGCTGCTGGCCCGTCTGCACAGCCAGCACAAGGATCTGTTGGACGGCATCCGCACCAAGAAGGCCCTCGACAAGGATCTGGAAGGTACGCTGAAAAGCGTGCTCGACACCTTCTCGGCGACCTTCGCCTAAAGGCGATCGATGGCCGCTCACCCCAAATCCATGGACGCATGGTCCGGCGAATTTGGCGACCGCTACACGCAACGTAGCGCCGCCAACGCCGAGGCCGTTCGCGGCCGTGCGCGGGTCTGGGGTGAAGTGATGCGGCGCATGGTCGGCGCGCCGCCGAAGAGCGTCCTGGAAGTGGGGCCCAATGTGGGTCTCAACCTCCTGGGCCTTGCGGCGGTGTCGGACATGGAGCAGTGGGCGATCGAGCCCAATGCTTCGGCCCGCAAGGAACTGGTCGAGAACGGCGTTCTGCCGGCCGAGCGGCTCTTCGAGGGTTTCGGGCACAGCATCCCGTTGGCCGACGGCGCGGTGGACATGGCCTTCACGGCCGGCGTCCTGATCCACGTCGATCCCAGCCAGTTGGAAGCGACGATGCGCGAAGTGCATCGCGTGGCCGCCAAGTACGTCTTCTGCTCGGAGTATTTCGCGCCGAAGGCCGAGACGATACCCTACCGCGGCGAACAAAATCTTCTGTTCAAGAACGATTTTGGCTCGCTCTACATGGATATGTTCCCAGATCTGCAGTTGGTCGATTACGGGTTCTTCTGGAGAAGAACGACCGTGATGGACGACAGCACCTGGTGGTTGTTTAGGAAGGTCTGATAGGCGGATGGCAAGCCTAAAGGAGATGCGCAATCGGATCTCAAGCGTCAAGGCGACGCAAAAGATCACGAAAGCGATGCAGATGGTCGCGGCGGCCAAGCTCCGCCGCAGCCAGGATGCTGCGGAAGCCGCGCGCCCCTATGCGCGACGGCTGTCTAACGTCATCGCCAATCTGGCGGCGAGCGTGACCGGTGACGGCGCGCCGCCGCTGCTGGCTGGCACGGGTCGCGACGATCGTCACCTGATCGTCGTCGCCGCCGCCGACCGCGGCCTGGCCGGGGGCTTCACCTCGTCGATCGTCCGCGCCGCGCGCGAGCGGATCGACACCCTGATCCGCCAGGGCAAGGACGTGAAGATCGTCTGCGTCGGCAAGAAGGCGACCGGCCAGCTTCGCCGCGTCTATGCCGACCGCATCGTCGAGAACTTCGACCTGTCGGCCTATCGCCAGTTCACCCTGGCGGTCGCCCAGCCGATCGCCGACCACGTCACCCGCCTGTATGAAGCCGGCGACGTGGACGTGGTCACCCTGTTCTACAGCCGCTTCAAGTCAGTAGTCATCCAGACCCCGACCGCCCTGCAGCTGATCCCCGCCGTCGTCGAGGGCGGGGCCGCCGCTCAGACCGGGGCCAGCGCGGTCTACGAGTACGAACCCTCGGAAGAGGAAATCCTCGAGACCCTGCTGCCGCGCAACCTGACGGTCCAGATCCTGTCGGCCCTGCTCGACAACATGGCCGGCTTCTACGCTAGTCAGATGACGGCGATGGACAACGCCACGCGCAATGCGGGCGACATGATCAAGCGCTACACCCTGGAATATAACCGCTCCCGTCAGGCTCAGATCACCAAGGAGCTGATCGAGATCATCTCCGGCGCCGAAGCCGTCTGATCCTGACTTCCAACCATAAAAACGCCCGCACGAGCCCGCACGAAAGACCCTGAACGCCATGGCCAAGATCCCCGCTAAGGCTCCCGCCGCCGCCGAAACCCCGGTGACCGTGGGCGCCCCCGTCGCCGCCACCGTCAAGCCGGCCCGCAAGCCGGCCGCCCCCAAGGCCGCCAAGCCCGTCGCTCCGGCCGCCGCCCCCGCCGTCGCCGGCACCCGTGAGGCGCCCGCCACGATCGGCGCGGCCACCGGCAAGCTGGTCCAGGTCATCGGCGCCGTCGTCGACGTCGAGTTCACTGGCGAGCTGCCGGCCATCCTCAACGCGCTGGAAACCGTCAACATCGCCTCGGGCCAGCGCCTGGTGTTCGAAGTCGCCCAGCACCTGGGCCAGAACACCGTCCGCGCCATCGCCATGGACGCCACCGAGGGCCTGGTCCGCGGTCAGGCCGTGCGCGACACCGGAGACTCGATCCGCGTCCCGGTCGGCCCCGGCACCCTGGGCCGGATCATGAACGTCATCGGCGAGCCGATCGACGAGCAGGGCCCGATCAAGTCGGACATGTACCGCTCGATCCACCGCGAGGCCCCGTCCTTCGCCGAGCAGACCAACACCGCTGAAGTGCTGGTCACCGGCATCAAGGTCATCGACCTGATGTGCCCCTACACCAAGGGCGGCAAGATCGGCTTGTTCGGCGGGGCCGGCGTCGGCAAGACCGTGACCATGCAAGAGTTGATCAACAACATCGCCAAGGCTTACGGCGGTTATTCGGTCCTGGCCGGCGTGGGCGAACGCACCCGCGAAGGCAACGACCTCTATCACGAGATGATCGAGTCCAACGTCAATGTGGACCCAAAGATCAACGGCACCACCGAAGGCAGCCGCTGCGCCCTGGTCTATGGCCAGATGAACGAGCCCCCCGGCGCCCGCGCCCGCGTGGCCCTGACCGGCCTCTCCATCGCCGAATATTTCCGCGATGAAGAAGGCAAGGACGTGCTGCTGTTCGTCGACAACATCTTCCGCTTCACCCAGGCCGGCGCCGAAGTGTCGGCTCTGCTGGGCCGCATCCC
This sequence comes from Caulobacter sp. DWP3-1-3b2, assembly GCF_049896325.1. Lineage (NCBI taxonomy): Bacteria > Pseudomonadati > Pseudomonadota > Alphaproteobacteria > Caulobacterales > Caulobacteraceae > Caulobacter > Caulobacter sp. DWP3-1-3b2. The sequence goes on along the minus strand of NZ_JAFCUB010000004.1, from coordinate 225,155 downwards.
CTCGGCCGTGGGCTATCAGCCCACCCTGGCCACCGAGATGGGCAACCTGCAGGAGCGCATCACCTCGACCAACAAGGGTTCGATCACCTCGGTCCAGGCCATCTACGTGCCCGCCGACGACTTGACCGACCCGGCGCCCGCCGCCTCGTTCGCCCACCTGGACGCCACCACCGTTCTGTCGCGCGACATCGCCGCCCAGGCCATCTTCCCCGCCGTCGATCCGCTGGACTCGACCTCGCGTATCATGGACCCGCTGGTCATCGGCGAAGAGCACTACAACGTGGCCCGTTCGGTCCAGGAAGTGCTTCAGCAGTACAAGTCGTTGAAGGACATCATCGCCATCCTGGGCATGGACGAGCTGTCGGAAGAGGACAAGCTGACCGTCGCCCGGGCCCGCAAGATCTCGCGCTTCCTGAGCCAGCCATTCCACGTGGCCGAGCAGTTCACCAACACCCCCGGCGCCTTCGTCGCGCTGAAGGACACCATCCGCTCGTTCAAGGGCATCGTGGACGGCGAGTACGACCACCTGCCGGAAGCGGCCTTCTACATGGTCGGCGCCATCGAAGAAGCGGTGGCCAAGGCTGAAAAGCTGGCCGGCGAAGCGTAATGAAGAGAGCCATCGCGACGCTTTGCGCAACTTTGCTCGGCTCCGGCGTCGCGATGGCTCAAGATCGCTCTCCGACAGAGGCTGCGATTGATGCCCTGTCCAAAGTCTGCCAGCCCGCGCTGGAGAGCGAAATCGCGCCACGCCTTTCAGCAGAAAAGGCAGGTTTAAACCGCGATGTGGCCCCACCTCCGGTTGTCGCGTTAAAGTTTCCGATCACGAAGCTCGGTAGCGCCTCTTATAGCGCGCCCGTCGCTGGGGGTCGCGTTTCCGTTGTCAGCACCGTTTTGCCGCCGCCCGCTTCACCGTTTTCGTGCCTAATCTCTCTCGATGTGGACGCCCCCGATCTTATTGAAAGGGTTCGAGAAGGTTGGTTGAAGCCAGGCGGCCGTTATCAAGCGCAGCCGGGAGCTGCGGACCCTGAAAACAAGATTGACCAGCTTGTCTTGAATGCGGTTGATCCGACCACGGGTGCGATCGATAAAATCATCGCGATCCGGTTGCGGCAACCTGCCGAAAACGCGATGCGAGCCATGATTTTGACTTACAGGGTCAACGATGACTCAATGCGAGCCGCAGGCCTAAAATAGAACTGTCTGGAAACCAATGGCCACGAAGCTCCACTTCTCACTCGTCGCCCCCGAGCGCGAGCTGTTCTCCGGCGAGGTCGATCAGGTCGATGCGCCCGGTGCGGAAGGCGACTTTGGCGTCTTGCCGGGCCACGCCCCGTTCATGACCACGCTGCGCGAAGGCCGCGTCACCGTGAAGGACGGCGGGGCCACCAAGCTGTTCGACATCCAGGGCGGTTTCGCCGACGTCGGCGAGGGCGGCCTGACGATCCTGGCCGAGCGCGCCGTCGAAACGGCCTGACTTCTTCCTTCCCCCTTGAGGGGGGAAGGGCCGGGGATGGGGGCGGAAGCGCCTCCGGATAGGGCTCGAACTCAGCGAACCCGCCGACGGCGCCACCCCGACCCCTGCCCCTCTCCCTTCCAGGGGGAGGGAACGAGACGGACTTTTGTGCTATGGACCACCCCATGACCGACACCGAATTCGAAACCGTGAACTTCTGCTGCGAAGAGCTTGAGGAGTCGGTGTCTTCGGACCCCGAGGCCTCGCTGATCGAGCATGACAGCGGTTTGATCCTGCTCAACCTGGGTCATCGCGAAGAGGAAGGTGAGAGCGGCGTCGTGCTGGCCACCATCCGCTTCTGCCCGTTCTGCGGGACCGAGATCCAGACCGACGAAGACATCGAAGCCGCCCTGGGCGCCGTGGAGATCGTGGAATAATGGCCAAGCTGCACTTCTCTCTCGTCGCGCCCGAGCGCGAACTGTTCTCCGCCGAAGTCGATCAGGTCGATGCGCCCGGCGCGGAAGGCGATTTCGGCGTCCTGCCGGGCCACGCCCCGTTCATGACCACCCTGCGCGAAGGCAAGGTCACGGTTCGCGACGGCTCCACCGTGCGAGTGTTCGACATCCAGGGCGGTTTCGCCGACGTGGGCCCGGACGGCTTCACCATCCTGGCCGAACACGCGGTCGAGGCGGCCTAGGCGTTTCACGCATGACCGGGCACAGCATCATGTTGCTGGCCTGGATTGGCGCGGTGACGGGATTACCTATTGTTTTCACGGCCTGGGCGTTCATGCGGCGCTCAGGCCGTTTGCGTCTGGCTTGGGCGGTGGCTGGCCTGTTGCTGGTCGCCTACGGGCTGGGGGTCTGGGCCTTCCTGGTCGAGCCTAATCTGCTGGTCGTGCGGAGGGTGACGATCGAGTCGCGCACCTGGACCGGCCCGCCGGTGCGCCTGGGCTTGATCAGTGACACCCATGTCGCCGCGCCCCACGTCGATCCGGCCCGCGTTGCGCGGGTGGTGGCGCGGATGAACGCGCAGCATCCCGACGTCGTCCTGCTTCTGGGCGACTATGCGGGCAGTCACGAGTCCGCAGCCACTCGGGCCGCGCCACAGCGTTCGGAAATCCTGCGCGGGATTTCCGCGTTCCAGGGCCTCAACCCCCGCCTGGGGGTCTACGCCGTGCTGGGCAATCACGACTGGTGGTATGATGGCGGCGCGACCGAGCAGGCCTTAGTCCGGGCCGGTGCTCATGTGCTGGAGAACCGCGCCTTGCGAGTTGCCAGGACCAAGGGTCCGTTCTGGGTGGCAGGTCTGGCCGACCTGGATTCGAAGCGGGCGACGCCGTCCTATCCCGTGGCCATGGCCAACGTGCCGACATCCGAGCCGGTGGTGGTTATGAGCCACTGGCCCGACCCCTTCGCCCAGGCGCCCGACCGGGTGGCCCTGACCGTCGCGGGCCATACCCATTGCGGACAGGTCAACCTGCCGGTGATGGGGCGGCTGGTCCACGCCTCTCAGGCGTCGCGCCAGTGGGGTTGCGGGGCCTATGTTGATCGGGGGCGCAACCTGTTCGTGACGGGCGGCGTGGGTGTGTCGATCCTACCTGTACGTTTCCGCGCACCACCGGAGATCGTCGTGGTCACGCTCAAGGGCCAGGACCTCCGATCGGAATGACGCCTGGTTTGCACGCCTGAGGCGTCACGCCGCACTCTTGGGCGAGTAAATTACACCTGTGACCCAATCTCGGCCTTAATCGGTCACCATAAGGGTTGCGAGGGAACGCCTGTCGGCTTTAATGCCGACCTCTTGCCTATTGGGGATATCTCGACCATGCGCCTCGCGCTCGCCAGCCTGATCGCACCCATTTTCCTGGTTGGGGGCGCGGTCTCCACCGCCGTCGCCCAGCAGCCCGCTCCGACCGCCGCGCCGGCGACCACCCCGGTTCCGGCTCCGGCTCCGGCCGCTGCGCCCATGCCCATGCCCATGCCGATGGCCCCGGCCGCCACCAGCCCCGCCGCGCCCGCTCCGGCCGACCAAGCCATCCCGCCGGTCGCCGCCCCGGTCGCCGGCGCCGAGCCGGCCTATGTCGAGCCGGTGCGTCCGCCGCCCTCGACCGATCCGGTGTCACTGCAACTGCTGAGCATCCTGGACCGGGTCTGCAAGCCCCTCGTGGTTGGCGGCGACTTCCCGAGCCTGGCCAAGGCCGCGGGCATGAAGAAGAAGAAAGAGAAGTTCGTCCTCGACATCGGCAAGCCCTACCAGATCGCCATCGACAATCCAGGCTCCAACAAGAACGTCTGCACCGTCACCATCCAGTACGCCCAGACCGTCGAGCAGGCCCAGTCCCTCGCCACCGCCCTGCACGACTGGGCGACCTGGGAGAACAAGCCGCAGCTGCGCCTGATCCGCAACGACCAGACGATCGGCACGGACTTCAAGCGCTTCACCGTCTCGTGGGACGACGCCTGGGCCGACGGCCATGCGGGCCTGGTCTATATGCGCCTGAAGAAGCTGGACGACAGCTCGGTGGGCAAGAACTACGAGCAGGCCCAGGTGCTCTACAGCACCACCAGCCGCTAGAGCATTTCCCGACCTGACTGCGTCAGGCCGTGAGCTCTCATCTTTTGTTTTGAGGCATTTTTCTTCACGCGAACCGGAACCACTTCGCTCGAAAAATGCCCTAGGACCTTCGCCGATCGGAGGCTTGCCCTCCAGTGCGACAAGACTATCTAGGAAAGGCGCGGGGACGACCCCGCGCCTTTCTCGCGTTTCCGGGGACGACCCCGCTCTGAACTCAGGAGCCGGTCATGGCCTGGATCATTCTCTTCATCGCGGGTCTGTTCGAGATCGGCTGGGCCGTGGGCCTAAAATATACCGAGGGCTTCACCCGGCCGGTCCCGATGGCGTGGACAGCCGCATGTTTCGTCGCCAGCCTGGGCCTGCTGGGCTGGGCGCTGAAGTCCCTGCCGCTGGGCACGGCCTACGCGGTGTGGACCGGGGTCGGCGCTGTCGGTACGGCCGTCGTCGGCATCGTGCTGTTCAAGGAGCCAGCCACGGCGGCCCGGCTGGTCTGCCTGGGGCTCATCGTCTCGGGCATACTGGGGCTGAAGCTGTTCACGCCGGCCCACTGAGGCCGAAGCCCACATCCCTCGAAGGTCAGGCCGCGACGCGACCTTCATGCCCAATGAAGTCCAGGCAGGCTTCGGCGACGGCTTCCCAGCCCGGTTCGCCCGGCAGCCAGTGGCTCATCGTCGGGAAGACCTCGCAGGACCCGCCCAGCCGCGCGGCGGTCTGGCGGACTGTGGCGGGCGGATGGATCACGTCCTTGCCGCCGGCGATCGCCAGGGTCGGCACGCCCACGGGGCTGGCGCCGGTGGTCATGAACGGGTCCATGAACCAGTTCAGGGTTTCCCACAGCGCCCGGCCGCTCTCGGCGGTCATCTTGGCGTACAGCGCCTTGCGCTCGTCACGCGGCAGGCGGTCCAGCGTGTAGCTTTCCACCACCCCGAAATCGGGCGCCACGGCCTGTAGCCAGTACGGACCCAGGGCATAGAGGCTGACGGCCGAGGCGGCCTCCTCCAGCGACGAGCCCGTCACGCCCCAGGGCGGCGAGGGGGCCAGCAGGATCAGGCGCGACACCGGGGCGCGGGCCGCCGCCATCTGGGCGACCAGCCCGCCCATCGAGTGGCCGATTAGGATGGGCGGCTCATCGCCGGCCTCGCACAGGGCGGCGATCTGCTTGGCGTAGTCGACCATCGAGCGGCCGGCGACCGAGGCGCCGTCGCCATGGCCGATCAGGTCGGGGGTCTGGACGACGTGGCCCGCCGCCTCGAACGGTTGACGGAACGTGTCAAACGTCCAGCCGCCGCAGAAGGCGCCGTGCACCATGATCACAGGAGTCGCCACGCGCGCCTCGCCTACTCATTCGGCCAAAGCGCCGAACGCTCAGCCTACACGCTCTTCTTCGGCGCGGGTGAAGATTTGGCGGTCGCCTTTGTCGCGGGAACCTTGGGCTTGGCGGCGGCCTTGACCGGAGCCGGCGCCTTGGCGAGGGCGGCGGCCTTCGGCTTGGCGACTGGTTTCGGCGCGCCGGCCCTGGCTGGAGCCTTGGTCACAGCCGGGGCGGCGGCGGGCTTGGCTCCGGCCTTGGGCTTGGCGGCGGGCGTGGGCTTGGCCGTCATATCGGGCGTGGGGACAGGCGACGCAGCGAGCTTTGCGGGAGCCTTGGGCGCCGGCTTGGCGGGGGGCGGAGTCTTGGCGACGGGTGGGGGCGCCGGGGCCGGAGCGGGCTTGGCGACCGACTTGGCTTTGGCCGGAGCCTTTAGGCTCGCCTTGGCCGCCGGCGCGGGGGCGGGCGGCGCTGGCGCTGGCGCGGGCGCGGGCGCGGAAACGGGCTTGGCCTGGGGCGCCGCCTTGGCTCTCGGGGCGGGCTCGAGGGGCTCGAGGGGCTTGGCGGCGGGCGCCGGGGTCACGGCGGGTTCAGCCTTGGCCAGCTTCGCCGCGGGGGCGGCCTTGGTCACCGGGGCCTTGGTCACCGGGGCCCGGGTCACCGGGGCTTGGGCGCCCAGGCCCCGGGCGTCGAGCCAGGCGTCGACATCGGCCAGGATCTTGTCGCTGCCGGGCTCGTCGATCAGCCAGTGGGCGTTGTCGGGATATTCCTTGAAGGTGGCGCCGCCATACTTCTTGCCGACCAGGCGAAGGTCCCCGATCGGCGTGGTGCGGTCGCGGGCGCCGGCCAGGATCAACACCGGCGCGGTGATCTTGGCGGAGTCGATCGACACGGTCTTGTTCGGATCACGATCGGGATAGGCCAGGTCCGAAAGAGCCCGGCCGCTGTCATGCACCGTGGTGGCGAAGATCGCCTCGTGGCGCTCGGGCGGCGTCCGGTTCAGCACACCCCAGTTGAAGCCCATCTTCCAGATCTTGACCGCCTTGGTCTCGGGACTGGAGGTCATGGCGATGTTGAGGAAGGTGAACATCGGCGCGAGTTTCGGGGCGCTGCGCGCGTCGGCCGGCGAGGCCGGGGCGAACAGCACGATTCCCGACACCAGCCCCGCCTCGGCCAGCTTCTGGGCGATCAGCCCGCCCATCGAGTGCCCGAACACCAACGGCTTTTCGCCGTCGCGCTTGGCGATCGACTGGGCCAGGTCGCTCATCTCGGTGACATAGTTGGCGAGGGTCTTGCCGATCAGGCCGGCCGGCGGCGGACCCACGGTGCGCAGGGTGGCATGGATGGTGGGGGTTTCGACGCCATAGCCGGCGGCCTTGAAGCGCGCTGCCACCGGGGCCCAGCTTTCGCCGGCGGCGCCGAAGCCGTGGATCATCAGAATGGTCTTGCTCATGCCGCCCTACCTCTAGCGCGGCCTGGCGTCAGCCGCCGCGCGCGTACCCACCGAAGGCGGCTACGACCTGTTCGTACACCGCGCGTTTGAAGGGTACGATCAATTCGGGCGTCTCGTCGAGCGTGGCCCATCGCCAGGCGTCGAACTCGACATGGGCGTCGGCCTCCAAGTCGATCTCCGACTCCTCGCCCGTGAAGCGGAAGGCGAACCACACCTGCTTCTGACCCTTGAACCCGCGCGCCTTCTTCGACGAGGCGAAGTCGGTGGGGAAGTCATAGATCAGCCAGCCCTCGGTCTGGGCGAGATAGTCGGCGGAAACGACGCCGGTCTCTTCCTTTAGCTCGCGCCGCGCCGCCTTCAGCAGGTCCTCGCCGTCATCGACGCCGCCTTGCGGGAACTGCCAGTTATATGGCGCGGGCTGCCTATGGCGCTTGCCCAGCCAAACGCGGCCATCGGCACGAAACAGCACGACGCCGACATTGGGACGATGATCGGGATACGCGTCGTCGGCGGGCTGGCTGGCGTTCATCGCTTGGCCATGGCCGAGGCGGGGGCCAGTTGCAAGCCCCGCCCGGACAGGCCCGCAGCCCAAACCTTGACCTGGTTGATGGTCACCGGATAGGCGAACCCCGAGCCCAGGGCCTGGCCGCGCCCGGCCGCGCCGGTCTCAAGCATCTTCAACTGGCCGTCGATGGCGCCCGCCGCCAGTTCGTCGTCAATGATCCGGTCGGCCGAGGCGCGGGGGATCGGACCGCCGCGCAGGGACGCCTGCCCGTCGTCGATGAAGGCCAGGCCGCGCGCCTTCAGGGTCAGGGTGAAGGTGGTCATGGCCGCGTCATTGGTGACAAAGCGCGAGCCCAGATAGTTGGTCAGTCCAAAATAGCCGGTGGCCCGCGACATCAGCCATTCCATCTTGCGGACGGTGTCTTCCGGCCGATTGGCGGTGATCAGGGTGAAGGGGCCCGGATCATTGGCGGGGTAGTCGACCGGCTCCATGGGGGCTTCCAGCAGCACCTCATGGCCGTGGTTGCGGGCCAGGTCGATCCAGCCCTGCAGGCCCTCGGCATAGGGGGCGAAGGACAGGGTGATCTCGGGCGGCAGGGTCTCGATGGCGGCGCGGGTGGTCTGGGGGTTGAGGCCCAGCCCGCCGATCACCAGGGCCACGCGCGGCCGCCCGTCGGCGGTGAAGGGGCGAGCATAGGCCTCGGCGGCGGTGCGACCGTCGCCGGCGATCACCGGCAGCAGGCCGCCGCCGGGACCGGGCGTCGACAGGCCGGCGAACGGGGCCTGGAGCAGCGGCCCCCCGGGCGCGGCGACAGGCGGCGGCGCGGCGATGTCGCCGGCCACGGTGATGGTCGCCTCGTCCGGATGCTCGGCGAAGGGCTGGGCCGACAGGTCCAGGGCGCCCGGCGTCAGCGGCGCCTCGTGGTCGGATTCGTTGACCAGCGCCTCGCGCCAGCCCTGGGGCGCGTTGAGCGTGGCGCCGATCTTGGCCAGCTGCACCCGGATCAGCGGCGAGCCCTTGTTGGGGTCGCCGGTCAACAGGATCAGGGCGCACAGGCTCAGCAGGAACAGGAACGCCGCCGCGCTGGCCCCGATATAGGGATTGGCCGCCGCGGCCAGCAGCTTGGCGCGCAGGTCCGGGGCGTCACCGCGGCCCAAGGCGGAGGCGGCGTGGCTAAAGGCGGGCTTGCGGGAAAACGACACGGCCATGGGCGCGAGGCTAGCCGGTCAGCGCCGAATATATGGTTAACGAAGGGTGCGACGGAATGGGCGGAGCGGGCCATTTCGGAACCCTCTCTTTCTGGGAGAGGGTCTCTTAACCAGCCCCCTACTTCTTCTCCACCGCCGGGCCTTTACCCGCCGCCGCCGCCGCAGCCTTGGCCGTGACTTCGGCGATCTTGGCCTGGGGCTTGGGCAGTTTTGGCACGGCTTCGACCGAGCCGGCCTTCAGCACGGCCAGGCCGCGTTCCAGCTGGAAGTCGCCCTTCTTCTCGTCGAAGCCGGGGGGCGGGGCCTCGGCCGGGGTGTGGACGCCCTGGCGGGTCTTGCCCTCGTCGGCATTGAGGGCGTTCTTGAAGCTGGCCTCGCTGAACCACACGCGGTTGGCGATGTCCTGGGCCTGGTCCTTGGTCTGGGCCACCTCCAAGTCGGGTTCGATGCCGGTCTTCTGGATCGAGCGCCCCGACGGTGTGAAATAGCGGGCCGTGGTCAGCTTGACGGCGCCGTCGGCCCCGCCGCGCAGCGGGATCACGGTCTGGACCGAACCCTTGCCGAAGCTGGTGATGCCCACCAACTCGGCGCGATGACGGTCTTGCAGGGCGCCGGCGACGATTTCCGCCGCCGAGGCCGAGCCCTGGTTGATCAGCACCACCATCGGCAGGCCGTTCAGCAGGTCGCCGGGGGTGGCGTTCAGGCGCTGGATGTCGCGCTTGTCGCGGCCGCGCTGGCTCACCACCTCGCCGCCGTCCAGGAACAGGTCGGCCACGGCCCGGGCCTGGTCGAGCAGGCCGCCGGGATTGTTGCGCAGGTCGAGGATCAGCCCCTTCATCTTGGGGTTCTTGGCCTTCAGGTCGGTGATCGAGGCGCTGAGGGCGTCGGTGGACTTTTCGGTGAAGCCCGGCAGGCGCACATAGCCGTAGTCGCCTTCCATGCGGGCGATGGCGGCCTTGGGCTTGATCACCTCGCGCACCAGCTTGACGTCGAACGGGTCGGTCTTGTCCCGGGCGATGGTCAGGGTGACGCCTTCGCCGGCCGCGCCGCGCATCTGCTTGACCGCCTCGTTGACCGTCAGGCCCAGCACCGACTGGCCATTGACCGCGGTGATATAGTCGCCGGCCTGGATGCCGGCCCGCGCGGCGGGGGTGCCGTCCATCGGCGAGATCACCTTGACCACGCCGTCCTCGCTGGTCACCTCGATGCCCAGCCCGCCATATTCGCCGTGGGTGGTGTCGTTCATGTCCTCGAAGCTGTCGGGCGACAGATAGCCGGAATGCGGATCCAGGCTGGTCAGCATGCCGTCCAGCGCCGCCTCGATCAGCTTCTTGTTGTCGACCTCGGAGACGTACTGGGTGTCGACCGTCTGAAGCACGTCTCCAAACAGTTCGAGCATCTTGTAGGTCTCGCCCTTGGTGGCGTTGGTCGCCTGGGCGATGGGGCTGACATAGGCCATGGTCCCCGCGCCGAGGACAAAGGCCGAAACACCGATGAGCAGGTACTTGCGCATGTGGCCTGGAAGGCTCCCTGACGACGCTCTCGCGCCGCGTTCAAACTTGTTGTCCGCCAGTAGTAGCGGAACCTTTGTTCATTTGACGGCCATCATCGCTGAAAAAGCCGTTTATCGCGACCCCTGCTTGAGCCAACGCTCTGGATCGACCGAAGCGCCATCTTCTCGCACCTCAAAATAGAGTTCCGGATCGGAAGATCCATGCCCGGCCATCCTGCCAACCGCCTGACCGGGCGCGACAGATTGTCCGGGGGCGACGGAAATCTGGTCCATTCCCGCCAACACCAGATGGTAGGCGCCTTGAGCCCGCAGGATCAAGACGACGCCCCAGCCATTCAGCGGTCCGGCGTATTCGACCGTGGCGGCGGCGGGACTGGCGATGGCGTGACCCTTTTCCGTGCGGATCGTCAGGCCGTTGGCCCGGCCGCCCAGGGGCATGGCCTGGCCGAACCGGTGGGTCATCACGCCGGATGTGGGCGCGGTCAGCACCAGGGGGCCCGTGGCGGGCTTGACGGCCAGGTCGTCGGTCAGGGCCCCCAGCTGGGCCTGGTCTCCGGTCATCGCCTCCTGGGCGTAGGCGCGCTCCAGCTGGGTCTTTTCGACGATCATCCGTTCCAGCTCGCCCTTGCGGTCGGCGACCAGGCTCTCGGCGGTGAACAGCTGCTCGGAGGCGGCCGCGGCCTCACGGCGCAGGGCCGAGACGGCGCGGGCCTGGCGGGCGTAGCCTTCGGCCCTGTTCTGGAGTTCAGGGGTCATGGCGCGGATCAGGATGGCGGCCCGCACCGCGTCGCGGGCGTCACCGGGGCTGACCAGCAGGGCCGGCGGCGGATCACGGCGGAAGAGCTGCAGGGCCGAGAGCAGCCGCGACAGCTGCCCGCGATCGCGACCCAGCTCGGCCACCAGGGCCGATTCGCGCTGGTGCAGGGCTTCCAGCCGGGCGCGTTTCTCACCGACATCGTCGCCGGTGACCAGGCGCCTCTGGCCCAGGGCGTCCAGCTCGCCTCGCAGGTCGACGATCTCGCGGCGGGTGTCGGCGGCGGCCTGCTCGTCCTTGGCGCGCTGGGTGACCCCAGCGACTTGGGCGGCCGCGACAAGACCCCCGGCGCCCAGCAGGGCGACCAGGAGGCTGGTGGTGATCAGCGTAACGCGGCGCATAGGCCGATCAATGCCTGCATTGGGTCGCAGCGACAACTGGTTCTCCCGACCTGCCCTACCTCTCGCTGATCCCGGCGAATGCCGGGATCAGCGGATTAAAATCAATCGCGATGATAGGGCGAGCCCGCCAGGATGGTGACGGCGCGATAGACCTGCTCGGCCAGCAGGACGCGGGCCAAGGCGTGAGGCCAGGTCTGGGGGCCGAAGGCCAGGGTCTCGTTCGCCTCGGCCAGGATCGAGGGGTCCAGGCCATCGGCGCCGCCGATCAGGAACACGACCTTGCGGTGCCCGTCGTCGCGCAGCCGGCCGATGTGCTCGGCGAAGGCCCGGCTAGGCCGCACCTTGCCGTGCTCGTCGCAGGCGATGACATGGGCGCCTTCCAGATGCGGGCGCAGCACTTCGGCTTCGGCGGCCTTGCCGGGCTTGCGCGCCTCGACCTCGACGATCTCGACCGGCCCGATCGCCAGGGCGCGGCCCGACGCCGTGGCCCGGGACGCATAGTCCACGGCCAACTGCGCCTCGACCATGCGGCCAAGCTTTCCAACGGTGAGGAGGGTGATCTTCATGGGCGATCCCGTCACCGCCCTACACGCGAGATTTGGCGGGCGGGCGGTGACGTTAGGGGCGAGGCGTCTTAGTTTGCCGCCGCGATCCGGTGCGGGGCGTCGACGGCCCAGATCTTCTCGATGTTGTAGAACGAGCGGACTTCGGGCCGGAACAGGTGGACCACCACGTCGCCGGCGTCGATCAGCACCCAGTCGCAATGCGGCAGGCCCTCGACCCGCGCCTTGCCGAAGCCCTCTTCCTTGAGGGCGCGGATGATGTGGTCGGCCAGGGCGCCGACGTGACGGTGCGACCGGCCAGACGCCACGATCAGGCTGTCGGCGACCGAGCTCTTGTCCGTCAGGTCGATATGGACGATGTCCTGGGCCTTGTCGTCGTCGAGACGCGACAGGATCAGGGTCTCGAGCGCCTTGATGCTCTTGTCCAGGGCGGTCTCGGTGCTCGAGGTCGCTTTTTTCGAGGTATCGGCGGAGGCCGTGTCCTCGTGCGCACTTGGCGCGGGGTCGCTACGCAGCGGAAATGCTCCTTGATGGGGGTCGCGCAATCCCTCCCATAGCATGGATGACTCGAAAAGATGAGGGGGAACGTGGATCGGGGCGATTCGGGCGGTCATGGTCCTTCTCCCCCGTGCGGGAGACGGTGGCCGCGAAGCGGTCGGATGAGGGGCCTCTCAACCGAAAGCCGCCGCGATTGAGCGCGCGATCGTTTCTGCCGAAAGGGCGATCGACCCCTCACCCGACCTCGCTCCGCGAGGCCACCCTCGCCCCCAAGGGGAGAAGGAAACTACCCCCGCGTCTGCCGCCCCCGCAGCGCCGTCGACGAGGCGAAGTTCAGGGGCCCCGTCAGATAGACCCAGGCCGGAGCCGCGGCGTCGGCCAGGATCGCGGCCTCGCTGGCCGGACGTCGGGCGAAGGCGAAGCGGCGGGCGGCGGGCGAGGTGCGGGCCTTCAGCGCAGCCCAGGGCCGCGAGATCACCGCCACCGGGACCTCGCGCATGATCTGGGTCCAGCCCCGCCAGCGATGGAAGGTGGCGAGGCTGTCGGCCCCCATGATCCACACGAACTTCACCCCCGGATAGCGGGCCTTCAGCACCCGAAGGGTGTCGATGGTGTATTTCGAGCCCAGGCGCGTCTCGGCGTCGGAGACGATCATGCCGCCACCCAAACCGCCCCCTTGGGCCCAGCGCCGAGCGCCGGCCAGGCGCTCGGCCAGCGGCCTTGTCTCATGCGCCGACTTCAGCGGGTTCTGCGGCGAGACCAGCCAGATCACCCGGTCCAGCTCCAGGCGTCGCAGCGCCGTCTCGGCGACGTGGGCGTGGCCCTCGTGCGCCGGGTTGAAGCTGCCACCGAACAGGCCGACGCGCATGCCGGGTTCCAAGTGGAAACCCAGCCTCTGCGCGGCGGGCCGGCCGGCCTCAGGGACGAGTCTGGCCGGTCCCGCGAACCACATATTTGAATGTCGTCAGTTGCTCGGCCCCGACCGGACCGCGGGCGTGAAGTTTATCGGTGGCGATGCCGATCTCGGCCCCGAACCCGAACTCGCCGCCGTCGGCGAATTGGGTCGAGGCGTTGACCAGCACGATGGCGCTGTCTACCAGGGCGATGAACCGCTCGGCGGCCGCCTCATCCTCGGTGACGATCGCGTCGGTGTGGCCCGAACCATAGGCGGCGATGTGGGCGGCCGCGCCCTCCACCCCATCGACCACGGCCACCGACAGGATCGGGGCCAGATATTCGGTGGTCCAGTCGGCCTCGACGGCGGCCTTCATGTCGGGCTCGATCTGCAGGGCCAGGCTGTCGCCGCGCAGCTCGCAGCCGGCCTTGATCAGGGCGTCGGCGATCGGCGGCAGCAGGGCCTTGGCCCCGGCCCGATCCACGAGCAGGGTCTCGGCCGAGCCGCACACCGACACGCGGCGCATCTTGGCGTTCAGCACGATCTCGACGGCCTTCTTCGGGTCCGCCGCCGCATGCACGAACACGTGGTTGAGGCCCTCGAGGTGGCCCAGCACGGCCACCCGCGCCTCGGCCTGCACACGCGCCACCAGGCTCTTGCCGCCCCGGGGGATGATCAGGTCGATCGTGCGGTCCAGGCCCGACAGGATGGCGCCGACGGCGTCGCGGTCGGGGGTGCGGACGATCTGCACCGCGTCGGCCGAGATCCCCGCCGCCTTCAGCCCCTTGGCGATGGCCGCGTGGATCGCGAGGTTGGAGTGGATGCACTCCGACCCGCCGCGCAGGATCACCGCATTGCCCGAGCGCACGCACAGGGCCGCAGCGTCGGCGGTGACATTGGGCCGGCTCTCGAAGATCATGGCGATCACGCCGATCGGGGTGCGAATCCGGGCGATGTCCAGGCCGTTGGGCCGCGTCCAGCGGGCGGTCTCGACGCCCAGCGGGTCGGGAATGGCGGCCACGGCCTCGACCCCGGCGGCGACGCCTTCCAGGCGTTCGGGATTGAGCATCAGCCGCTCGACCATCGGCGCGGTCAGGCCGCCGGCTCCCGCCTTGGCCAGATCTTTCGCGTTGGCCTCGAGGATCGCGGCGGCGTCGCCGCGGATGGCGGCGGCCATGGCGTGCAGGGCGGCGGTGCGCTGGTCCGGCGTGGCGACGCGCAGGGCCGCGGCCCCTTGCCGAGCCGCCTGTCCCATCGCCGTCATCGTCGCCTGCAAGCTCATGCCCGCGTCGTCCATCGATTCATCCGATCCCGGATAGGCTCGCCCGATATGCTCAGAGTGAGGCTTACCTAGGCGCTTTGCAGCGGTGGGGGAATGGGGAAAGGGTGGTGGGGGTGTTAGCGGGGCTGTTGGTTTGGGTAGCCGGCGTCACGTCGATGTACGCGCATTCAATCGACAGTCGGCGGGTTGGTCGGCTTGGGCAGTTCGGTAAGGCCTGGCATCTTGGTTTTCTTGAAGTAGGCTGCCATGGTTTCGTTATATTCCTCGAACAGGCCGAGAGTTAGATCTCGGTTTTCGTCCGCATGCTCGATCAAGCTTTCGGCCTGAGCCTCAAGAGCTCTCGCATAGGGTAGAAGTTGCATAAACTGCGCCTCATCCACGGTGTGCACGGCATGTAAGCCTTCCATGTTTATCGGCGCGGGGTGGAGTGCTAATATCGCGTCTCGTCTAACTGTATAGTCCTGCATAGTGGCTGAGAGCGATTGATAGCGGCTGATGGATAGCATGAGGTCCATCAGGAACTTGTTTGCCTTGGCTTTGATCAGAAGCACCTCTTGTGCTCCATCTAAGGCCAGTGTTGGTTCGTCCCTCAGCCCTACCAGCCCTTGCATACGACGCCACTTCTGATCACCCCAGATGCCTCCCATGGGCGGCGCGTCATCGTAGGAGTGGACATGGCGGTGAATATCGCCTGTCAGGCTAGCGACCCGCATGATTTTCAGGGCCAATTGTCGGCCAGCGGTCTCGTCACGATCTAATTGATCTGCCTTCCGCTGAGCGTCCGCAATCCAATATCCGCCAAGCGCAATGATGACCGCTCCTGCAGACATGATTCCCGAGAACCAATCAGCAATCGAACCAACGTCCATATTAGCCCCCATAGCTGCCCCATAGAGCGACAAGCTCTGCAGTTCGTAACGGTACGCGCGAAAGCCCCCATCCGCCCCGGATGTGGCCCGCCTTAAAGCCTTGGTGGATCGGAGCTCTGGCGTCTGGCCGTGTCAAGGACGGTCCCGCAGGGACCGCCGCGTTGCGGCCGGCCGGAGGCCGGTCCTTGACACGGCCAGACGCCAGAGCAAGCTCGCTATCAAGGTTTCAAGGCGCGGCCTCGCCGTTGCGGGCGGTTGGGGAGGGGGCTCGGCGTTTAGCGGCGGGGACATGCACTCATGCCCGGACTTGGCCGGGTTGCAGGGGGTTGGCCGTGAGTGCGTGTCCCCATCTTCGCCCGCTGCGTCGCAGGATTGGAACGGGCAGCCTTGAAGCGTCGGGGATGACGATGAGGACACGCACTCACCCCCAACGTCTCGGCAGGTTTTGACAGGTATTGGAATGAGTGCATGTCCCCGCCGGGCATCGCCGCCCCTCCATCCCCACAAAGCTTCACCCCAAACTCCAGCCCTTTCAACGCTCTACAAAATAATCAGCGTCACCACCGCTGGCGCGCTTAAACAACGATGGCCCGGAGCGATCGGCTTCGTCGAAACGGTACTAAACTCGCAAAACTCCGGACGGCATCCGGCGCTCCGCGACCCTTTCCGATCAGCTTCAGCGGCGACCCGCGTGAAGTCCTCCCCCGGTGGGCAGGTGTCGGCGACGTCGACGGAGGGGGGAGGGATCGGATGGCGGCCAGACTGCGATCTTCGACCCGAAAACGCCCCCCACCCGGTCGCTGCGCGCCCACCTCCCGCACGGGGGCCCACGGGGGGGGAGGACTTGTCGCTTCAGAAGCCCAGGCAGATCGGATGGGTGGCGACCATGACGGCTTCCTGAGAAAAGCGGGCCTTGTAGGCCGCCCGCACGGCGTCCAGCTTGGCCTCGTCGCCGGCGCGGCCGGGCAGGGCCAGGATCACCAACTTGGACGGCTCGCGGCCGATCACCCCGCTGGCCCCGCGCCATTGGCCGGCGGCGTCGAGCACGGTCAGACCATCGGGGAAGCGCGGCGTCAGCTCGTCATCGACAAACCGCCCGAACTCGGCCTCCGACACCCCGACCCGGTCGCCGACATTGCGGCCGAAAAACAGCTGCACCTCACGGCCCGGGCTCTGGCCGGCCGGGCAGACGGCGGCCGAGGGCAGGGCGGCGCAACCCCCGAGCAAGGCGCCGACCGCCAGAACAACAGGCGCAAGACGCCGCATCTATCCCCCCACCGCCAGGTCGTCGGCATGGATCAGCGGGCCCTCGGTGAAGCCCAGTTCGGCCTCGATGGCGTCGGAGCGCAGGCCGGCGATGCGGTGGGCGTCGGCGCTGTCATAGCGCACCAGACCTCGGGCGATCTCGCGCCCGGTCTCGTCGCGGACCCGGACGGCGTCGCCCTTGTCGAACGGCCCCTCGACGGCCCGGACCCCGGCGCACAACAGGCTCTTGCCGGTCTGCAACGCGGCGGCGGCGCCGGCGTCGACGGTCAGCCAGCCTTGGGGGGCAAGAGACCCGGCGATCCAGGCCTTGTAGGCGGCGGCGGGGGACGCGACGGCTTCGATCACCGTGGCCAGGGCCCCGGCCTCGATGGCCTGAAGGGGATGGGGGCGCGAGCCCAGGGTGATCAGGGTGGCGCAGCCGGCGGCCCGGGCGATGCGGGCGGCGGCGATCTTGGTGGCCATGCCGCCGGTGCCGACGCCTGCGGCGGCGTTGGCGCCCTCGGCCATGGCGGCGATGGCGGGGGTGATCTCGCTCACCCGCTCGATATGTCGGGCTCTGGGGTCGCGGCGCGGGTCGGCGGTGTAGAGGCCGTCGATGTCCGACAGCAGCACCAGCAGGTCGGCCCCGACCATCTGGGCCACCCGGGCCGCCAGCCGGTCATTGTCGCCGTAGCGGATCTCCTCGGTGACCACCGTGTCATTCTCATTGACCACGGGGACCACGCCCAAGGCGATCAGGGTCTCGGCGGTGGCGCGGGCGTTGAGCCAGCGGCGACGGGTCTCGGTGTCGTCGCGGGTCAGCAGGATCTGGGCGGCGACCACGCCGTGCGGCTCCAGCGCCTCCTCCCAGGCCCGCATCAGCACCGACTGGCCGGCGGCGGCGGCGGCCTGCTTCTCTGGCAGGGTCAGAGACTTGCGTCCCCCCATCTTTTCAGAGGTCAGGCCCAGGCGGCGGCGGCCCAGGGCCACGGCGCCGGACGACACCACCACCCCCTGCTGGCCCCGGGCCCGCAGGGCGGCGAGATCACCGCAAAAGGCGTTCAGCCAGGCGCGGTTCGGCGCGCCGGTCTCGGCGTCGACCAGCAGGGCCGAACCGACCTTGAAGACGATCCGCCTGGCCGCCTTGAGCGCTCCCCCCCCCTCTGTCGCATTTTGGGCCGACACCTAGGGGTTCCAGCCGCCGGGGGTTTCCGCTTCGGGCGCCTCTTCGACCGCCGCCTCGACGGGGGTCTCGCCACGACGGATGCGCACCTGGATGAAGGCGGCGCGCAGCAGCTCGGTGACGCCCTCGCCCGAAACGCCCGACACCATCATCGGCTTGACGCCGGAGACCGCTTGCAGTTCGGCGCGCTTGGCTTCGCGGGTCTCGGGATCTAGGGCGTCGACCTTGTTCAGCGCCAGGATCTCGGACTTGTCGGCCAGTTCGTCGCCATAGGCTTCCAGCTCGCCGCGGATCGTGGTCCAGGCCAAGGCGATATCGTCCTGCGTGCCGTCCACCAGGTGAATGAGCACCGCCGAGCGCTCGACATGGCCCAGGAAGCGGGTGCCCAGGCCCGCGCCCTCGCTGGCGCCCTCGATCAGGCCGGGAATGTCGGCCAGCACGAAGCGCTCGCTGGTCGACAGGTCGACCATGCCCAGATTGGGGGTCAGGGTGGTGAAGGGATAGTCGGCGATCTTCGGCTTGGCGGCGCTGGCGGCGGCCAGGAAGGTCGACTTGCCGGCGTTGGGCAGGCCCACCAGCCCGACATCGGCGATCAACTTCAGGCGGAGCCAGATCCACAGCTCCTCACCGTCCTGGCCGGGATTGGCGTATTTCGGCGCCTGGTTGACCGGACCCTTGAAGTGCAGATTGCCCCAGCCGCCGTTGCCGCCCTTGGCCAGGCGAATGCGCATGCCGGCGGTGTCGAGGTCGGCGATCAGGGTCTCCTTGTCCTCCTCCAGCACCTGGGTGCCGACCGGGACCTTGAGCAGCACGTCATCGCCGGACGCGCCGTGACGGCCGCGACCCATGCCATGGATGCCCGTGCCGGCCTTGAAGTGTTGCTGGTAGCGATAGTCGATCAGGGTGTTGAGGCCATCGACGGCCTCGATCCAGACGTCGCCGCCGCGGCCGCCGTCACCGCCGTCGGGGCCGCCGTATTCGATATACTTCTCGCGTCGGAACGAGACCGCCCCGCCGCCACCGTTGCCGGAGCGCAGATAGATTTTGCACTGGTCCAAGAATTTCATCAGCGTCTTTTGTCGCAACCAGCCTTGCCCGTCGAGCCGAAACGGCCTTTTCGTGGGCTTCCCAAGGCTTCGCCGACCCAGAATCGCGGCCTGCAAGCGGCGCCGCGACCCACGAACCGACCTTCGCGGTCGTGACGAAATATTAAAACAGACGGTGCGACAAAGGTTCCTGTGCGGGAAACCGCCTGAGTCCGATCGCGCAGGGAGGCTGGCGTTGGCGAATATTCAGGACGTCAGAGAGGAATTGCAGCGGGATCTCGCTGACCTGACCCTGCCGACTCTTTGCCGCAAGTACGCCAATGAAGCCTCGGTGCATCGCAACATCCTGATGAGCCGCGGCACTGGCGTAACCGGGACTTGGCGCGACTTCCGATCCTTCCTCACCGACATCGGCCCACGCCCCTCTCCTGAACACGGCCTTGTCCTGCTGAACCGCAACGAGCGCACCTACGGCCCGGGCCGGGCGCGCTGGATGACGCCGGACGAACAGGCGGCGCACGAAGCGGAATTCGATCGCAACCAGGCGTCGAGGAACCGCGAGCAAATGCAGATCCTGCACCAGGCCGCCGCGATCCAGCGGGCCAAGGCGCCGAATGCTCCCAATTTCGGCCAGTGGACGCCGATGGCCGGCCGCCAGGTCAGCTTCCCCGATGTCGCCAAGCGCCTGGCCATCCCGGTCCAAGCCCTGTCCAAGACCATGGCCGAGGGCCGCAGCGCCGACGAGCTGCTCAAGCGCGCCAGCTCGGCCCAGGATCTGATCAACCAGGACCTCCAGTGGCTGCCGCCGGATTCGGCGCGCAAGGCCGGCTTCTTCGAGGCCTTCCGCATCTGGCACATGCAGGTGCAGCCGCAGTTCGGCCGCGCCGCCACCCCGACCTTCCTGTTCCTCTACATCGCCCTGCCGGTGATGAAGGAATGCCGGGACGAACTGATGGGCCTTGGCTTGTGGAGCCCGTTGGGTCAGCGGGCCATGAACGCCCGCGACACCCACATCGCCTGGAAAAAGTACTGCGAGTTCATGCCGAGGGCCCAGGTGGCGATGATGGAGATCCCCATCTACGCGACCTATTCGCTGCTCAGCGACCTGGACGCCCTTTGCGAACGCATCGTCGTCGCCGAAAAGCGCTTCCGCGAAGGCCCGCAGAAGGTCGTCGCGACGCATCGGGCGGCCTAGTCCGCTAAGCCAGCCACACCATCATCCGCGTCGGCACCACCTCGCCGCGCGCCGTCGAGGGCTTGTGCTCGACCACGCCGGTGTACAGGAACCCCGCCTTGATCAACACCTGGGCCGAGGCCGGGTTGTCAGCGAAGTGGCCGGCGACGACCAGCTTCTTGCGCCAGTCGGTCTTGGCCCAGGCCAGGGCGGCCTGAGCGGCCTCCGTGGCCACGCCGCGATCCCAGTAGGGGCGGCCGACCCAATAGCCGACCTCCAGATGGCCGATCGCCGGCGTGAAGAAACCCAGCACCCCGACCACGCCTTCGTTCTCCAGCTCGATGGCGAAGGTGGCGTGCAGCTTGGGATCTTGGGACTGGCAGCGGGCCACGAAGCCATCGGCGTCGCCGCGGCTGTAGGGCCAGGGCATGCGGGTGGTCATCCGGGCGATGGCGAAGTCACCGGCCAGGTCGCTGATCCGCGCCGCGTCGTCGATCATCGGCATGCGCAGCGTCAGCCGCGATGTCTTGATGACCTGCCCTCTATCGATCACGCACATCAGCGCGCCTCCCGTGCTCGGCCCTTCTAGGTCAGGACCGTGACGCCTGGATTTCAGACCCGGGTTCAAATTGGGGCGGGGAAATCCACAGCGCGGACAAAACAAAAGCGGGGAGCCCGGCGTTCCGGACTCCCCGCTTGGGTTCGTCTGTCCGGATCGTCTTTCTTGAGGAAAGCGCGACCCGGTCTCTACGCGGTTCGCGCTATTCGGCGGCCTGGGCCACCGGAGCCGCTACATTCACGTAGGTTCGGTTGTTGCGCTTGGTGATAAAGCCCACCGCGCCCTCGATCAGGGCGAACAAGGTGTGATCCTTGCCTATGCCGACATTGGCGCCCGGATAGAACTTGGTGCCGCGTTGCCGGATGATGATGTTGCCGGCGAGCACCTTCTGGCCACCGAACTTCTTCACGCCAAGGCGACGGCCAGCGGAGTCGCGGCCGTTGCTCGAAGAGCCGCCTGATTTCTTGTGAGCCATAGTGGCCTCCTAGGTCCTGATCCGGTTTCTCAAATGAGACCTGGATCGAGCTGATCGTTTATTGAAACCCGCGAGGGTCTCAGGCTTGCGCTTCCGGGGCGGCTTCGGTCGCGGCCGTCTTCGGCGCGGGCTTCGGCTTGGGAGCGGTGGTTTCGGCTTGCGCCTTGACCGGCATGGTCGGGATCGTCGCCGGAACGGCGGCGTCACCCAGGCCGCGGGCGCGGGCGTTGAGGATGACCTTGGGGGTCAGGTCGATGACGCCTTCCCACTTGGTTTCCTTGCCGCCGCCAGCGACCGAGGTCACCCGCACGACCGACTCGGTCTGGCGGTGGCCACGGGTCCGGCGATAGCCTTGACGGCGGATCTTCTTGAAGATCTTGACCTTCTCGCCCTTGCGCGTTTCGAGCAGGGCGCCGGTCACGACCGCGCCTTCAATCAGGGGAGCGCCGATCGTCACGGCCTCGCCTTCGCCAAGCATCAGGACTTCGCTGAAAGCGACTTCCGAGCCCGGTTCACCGTCGAGCTTTTCGACAACCAGCAGATCGCCGGCTTGGACCCGGTACTGCTTGCCGCCGGTTTTGATCACCGCGTACATAGGTTAGCGCCTTAAGAAACGTGCGTTCGCAAAATAGGGAACGCCCGCCAGGAAACCCAGCGGGCGAGGGGGCGGACTTATACAGCCGGCGCCCGTTGAGTCAACGGCGAGATGAGACATTCCCGTGGCCGGTTAGCAACGCCGAGGACGGGATGCGGGAGTCATTTGAGGCTAGCGTGTTACAATATAACAGGCTAGAGGGTCGGGGGTGAATACGACCTTCTTCGCCTCCGTCGCCGCCACCGGTTTCGCCGTGGCCTTCCTGCACGCGGCCCTGCCCACGCACTGGCTGCCATTCGTGCTGGTCGGGCGGGCGCAGAAGTGGAGCACGGGCCGCACCCTGGGCGTCACCTTGCTGGCGGGCCTGGGCCATGTGGGCCTGACCATCGTGCTGGGCCTGGCGGTCGTGGCCGCCGGCCTGGTCGCCGAACCTCATCTGGGCGGCTATTTCCACTGGATCATCGGCGGGCTGATGGCGGCGTTCGGGGCCTTCTATCTGCTGCGGGGCCGCCACAGGCACGCGACGATTGACGCCAGCCGCAAGTTCGCCTCCGACAGGGCGGCGATCACCGCCTTGGTGGTGCTGCTGACCCTGTCGCCTTGCGAGGCTTTCCTCCCCTATTACTTGGCGGGGATGCAGCACGGGGTGGCCGGCTTTGTGGTGCTCAGCGCCGTGCTGCTGACGGCCACCTCAGCGGGCATGCTGCTGTTCACGGGCCTGAGCCTGGCGGGATTCAACCGCCTGGGCCTGGCGCGACTGGAGCAGTATGAGGAGACCATCCTCGGCGTGGCGCTGATCGCCATCGGCGCGGCGGTGGCGTTTCTGAAGACCTAAAGGGCTCAATCGGTTCACTCCTTTTCCGTCTCCCCGGCCTGCGCCGGGAAGACGGATGTGGGCGGCGACGACAGGCAATTGAGCCCACCGCTTCCCCCCAGCCCTCACAGCTCCTAAATAGCGCCCATGACCAACACCGCTCCCTCCGGCAAGATCCCCGTCACCGTGCTGACCGGCTATCTCGGCGCCGGCAAGACCACCCTGCTCAACCGCATCCTCACCGAGGACCACGGCAAGAAATACGCCGTGATCGTCAACGAGTTCGGCGAGATCGGCATCGACAATGACCTGGTGGTCGGGGCGGATGAAGAAGTGTTCGAGATGAACAACGGCTGCGTCTGCTGCACGGTGCGCGGCGACCTGATCCGGGTTCTGCAGGGCCTGATGAAGCGCCAAAAAACACAAGGAGGGCGCGGCTTCGACGCCATCATCGTCGAGACCACGGGCCTGGCCGATCCCGGCCCGGTGGCCCAGACCTTCTTCGTCGACGAGGACGTCAAGGCCCGCACCTATCTCGACTCGGTCACCGCCGTGGTCGACGCCAAGCACATCCTGCTGCGCCTGGGCGACTCCAAGGAAGCCGTCGAGCAGATCGCCTTCGCCGACCAGATCGTGCTCAACAAGACGGACCTCGTCTCGGAGGACGACCTGCGCCACGTCGAGGCTCGTATCAAGCGGATCAACCCCCTGGCCCCGATCCACCGCGCCCAACGCTCCAATGTCCCGCTGGACGCCATCATCGGCAAGCACAGCTTCGACCTGGAGCGGATCACCGAGTTGGAGCCGGAGTTTCTGAACCCGGGCCATGGCGAGGCCGGTCACGTTCACGACGAGCACTGTGGCCATGATCACCATGATCACGGGCACGACCATGGCCACGTGCATGACGAGCATTGCGGTCATGACCATCACGACCACGGCGCCAAAAGCGACATCCATGATGACGGCGTGAAGGGGATCTCCCTGACCCTGGACCGTCCGATCGACGGCCAGAAGATCACCGTCTGGCTCAACGAGCTGCTCGCCAAGCGCGGCCCCGACATCCTCCGCGCCAAGGGCATCATCGACGTCCAGGGGGAGGACCGCCGCCTGGTGTTCCAGGCCGTGCACATGATCCTGGAAGGCGACTTCCAGCGGCCGTGGACGGAGAAGGACAAGCGCTACAGCCGGATGGTGTTCATCGGCCGCGACCTGGACGAGGCCGAGCTGAAGGCCGGTTTCGAGGCGACGGCGGCTTTGTAGCTCACGGGCTTGCCCCCACCTGGCGACGCAGTCGCCAGGTGGGGGCAAGTGCGCCGTCGCACTATCCCAGTGGCTAGTGCAAATCCTCGTTGATGATCCCGACCTTGGTCCAACCTCCGGTGTGGACCGCGTTGATAACGCCCATGAACGCCTCATAGGGCACATCGGCCTGGGCGCTGATCATCACCCGCTGCTCCTTGCGGGCCCCGGCTTGACCCTCGGCGACGAACTTCTCGCTGAGATCGCCGGCCAGGGTCTTCAGGCTGGTCGGCTGGCCCGCCAGGAACAGCGCGCCCCCGTCCTGGATGGCGATGAACACCGGCTCGCGCGGCGAGGGCTCGTTGGAGGCTGGCGGCAGGTCGAGGCGGATATCGGTGGTGGCCAGGGGGACGGCGACCATGAAGATAATCAGCAGCACCAGCAGCACATCCACGAAGGGCGTGACATTGATTTCGGCGTTGTGGCGCACCGTATGCCGCCCGCCGCCGCCCGAAAGTTTCGCCGCCATCGCCCGCCTCCTGCAAGAAGAACTTACAGTCGTAGTTTAAGCGCTTTCAAGACCCTGTAAAGCAATAAAACTACGGGCGTAAAAACCTGGAAGCAAAAAAGAGGCCGGACGCTGATGCCCGACCCCTTATCTCAGGCGATCGTCGAAGGACCCTAGTGGATGTCTTCGTTGATCAGGCCGACCTTGTACCAGCCCGAGGTCTGCAGCTGGTTCAGCACGCCCATGAAGTCGGCGTACATGACGTCGGCGTCGGCGCGAACCATGACGCGTTGGTCTTCCTTGCTGCCGGCTTGGCCGTTGGCGGCGAATTTGCCTTCCAGGTCGTATTGCAGGGTGTCGAGGCTGGTCTGCTTCTCAGCGACATAGAGCGCGCCCGACTTCTGGATCGAGATGAAGACCGGCTCTTTCGGCTTCGGCGCGTTCGGGGGCGGCGGAACCGCCGGCGGAAGGTCGACCTTGATCGCCACGGTCGCCATCGGCACGGCGACCATGAAGATGATCAGCAGCACCAGCAGGATGTCGACGAACGGAGTGACGTTGATTTCGGAGTTCTGGCCCAGGGAGTAGCGACCGCCACCACCGCCGGAGAGTTTAGCCGCCATAGCCTGACTGTCTCCCAAGGGCCGCAACAGACGCGGTCCCGCAATTGTTAGATGGCCACGTCTGGCTCAGACGGGCGACGAAGTAAAGCCCGACGACGCGGCGCAATGGCAACCCCTTTTGTGAGTCTTTTTAACCGAACACCGTTCAGACGGGCCTTTGCCGGGTCCCGGCTCGCTTTCCACGCGACTAGGCGCCCGGAGCGAGGCGGGGTATGGCGCGCGGATGATCTATTCGTTCGACGCCTATGTCACCGCCGCCCTGTTCGACCGCGCCGACCGCGCGACCTTCGCCCTGGGTGACGGCACCGTTCGATTCGAGGAGGCCCAGGAAAACGGGGAGAGCGGTTTCGTCACCGTCGAGGCCCATGACGGCGCCGTGCTGGCCGCCGCCGTCCACCCGTCGGGCCGGGGCGTGATCACCGGCGGCGATGACGGCAAGGTGGTCTGGAGCCGGGTCGAGGGCGACGAGGTGGTCGCCACCGTTATCGCCGAGGTCAAGGGCCGCTGGATCGAGAATGTCGCCACCAGCGCCGCCTCCAACCTGATCGCCTTCACCGCCGGCAAGGAGGCCCACGTCCGCGACGCGACGGACGCCAAGTTCCTGCGGGTGTTCACCCACGACAAGACCGTTTCGGGCCTGGCCTTCGACCCGAAGGGCAAGCGCCTGGCCACGGCCGGCTATGGCGGGGTGTCGCTGTGGTGGGCCCGTATCGAGGGTCAGAAGCCGACGGTGATGAAGTGGGCCGGCAGCCATATCGCCGCGATGTTCAGCCCGGACGGCAAGTTCCTGGTTTCCTCGATGCAGGAAAGCCAGCTGCATGGCTGGCGGCTGAGCGACGGCAAGGACATGCGGATGGGCGGCTACCCGGCCAAGATCAAGAGCCTGGCCTTCTTCGACAAGGGCAATCTGATGGTCACGGCCGGCGCCAATGGCGCGGTGGTCTGGCCGTTCGCCGGCGCGAACGGTCCGATGGGCAAGGAGGCCGCCGAGATCGGTTTCTCGCGCGACTCATTGGTGGTGCAGGTGGCGGGCGTCGAGGCCCTGCCGGTCGCCATCGCCGGCCAGGACAACGGCAAGATCTGGGGCGCGCACATGCGCTCGGGCCGTATCGACACCTTGAAGGCCGAGAAGGGCGCGGCGATCAGCTCGCTGGCCGTTTCCGCCGACGGGACGAGGCTGGCCTGGGGCGACGAGGACGGCGAGGCGGGTATCATTGCGATCCCGGCGATGGACACGCGGTTCTAGGGCGTGAGGACAGGCGCATGCGCCGGTCCTCACGCGCCGCCAATCCCCTCCACTCCTGAGCGGAGTGCTTTTTACAGCCCCGCCAGCACCTTCACCACCGCCGCCACGGTCGCCTCGTGCGTATCTCTCAGTCCGTCCGGCACGAAGCCCAGCTTGTAGGCCAGGCCGTCATGGCCCCCGGCCACGCCCATGGTCATCGGCCCGCTGAACGAGCCGTGCACCTCGGTGACCCCCGTCCGCGCCACCAGTTCGGCCAC
This sequence comes from Caulobacter sp. DWP3-1-3b2, assembly GCF_049896325.1. NCBI lineage: Bacteria > Pseudomonadati > Pseudomonadota > Alphaproteobacteria > Caulobacterales > Caulobacteraceae > Caulobacter > Caulobacter sp. DWP3-1-3b2. The sequence goes on along the minus strand of NZ_JAFCUB010000004.1, from coordinate 198,908 downwards.
ATTGGCGGGATTGACCCCGCCGCCGGCCAGGATGGCGATGCGGCCGTCCGCCTGCGCCACCAAGGCGGCGATGCGCTCCGCCCCGGCCAGGGCGTTGTGGGCGCCGCCGGACGTCAGGATGCGCTCGAAGCCGAGGTCGATCGCCGACTCCAGCGCCGCGGCCTGGTCGGGGACCAGGTCGAAGGCGCGGTGCAGGGTCACGCCCAGGCCCTCGGCATGGGCGACCAGCATCGACAGCGCCTCGACGTCCAGTTCACCTGACGCCAGGTTGGCGCCGATCACCACCCCGGCCAGGCCGGCGTCGCGGACGGCGTCGATGTCGCGAAACAGGGCGTCCAGGTCGCGGTCGTCATAGACGAAGTCGCCGTGGCGGGGGCGGAGCATCGGATAGATCGGGATCTCGGCCTCGGCGGCGATGGCCATCAGGCTCGGTGCGGGCGTTAGGCCCTGAAGGGCGAGGGCCGAGCACAGTTCGATCCGGTCGGCCCCGCCGGCGATCGCCGCCGCCAGTCCGGCCGGCGTATTAACACAGGCTTCCAGGATCACGCGCTTGGACATCTTCGCCTCGTCAGGACCGGTGGACTCTCGAAGGGCCTCTTGGAGCACAACCCGGGCGAAACGGGGAGGGGCCCTATTCGAACCCCCGCATCACCCCCCAGGCCTCGAACGGGTCGCGGCGCGAACGCCAGTTATTCACAGGATTGGCCTCGTCGCGGTAGCCCAGGGCCATGCCGCAGAACAGCATGTGGTCCTCGGGCAAGGCCACGAAGTCGGCGACCAGCTTGCCGTAGACCGACCAGAATTCCTGAGCGCAGGTATCCAGCCCTCGCTCCGTCGCCAGGAGCATCAGGCTCTGCATGTACATGCCGATGTCCGACCACTGCGGCGGCCCGCATCTGCGGTGCACCGAGAAGAACAGCGCCACCGGAGCCCCGAAGAACTCGGCGTTGTAGGCGAACTGCTGCAGACGCCGCAGCTTGTCCTCGCGGGGAATGCCCAGGGCGCCATAGAGGTCCTCGCCGACCTGGTAGCGGCGAGTGCGCAGAGGCTCCCACAGGTTCGGCGGATAGACATCATATTCTGGCTCGTCGCGGTCCATCAGCCGGCCGGCGACCAGGGCCTTGAACTCGGCCAGGGGCTGGCCGCTGAGGGCGTGCACCGTCCAGGGCTGGAGGTTGCCGCCCGAGGGCGCGCGGGCGGCGGTTTCCAGCAACGCACGGACGACGTCGCCTGGCACCGGATCGGGCTTGAAGGCGCGGACCGACATGCGGCGTTCGACGGCTTCGGTGACGTTCATCGCGAGCTCCCTGGCCGATGCGCGCTAAGGCTCGCGACAGACGGTCCCGGCTTGGCTAGCATCCGGCCGCAACGTCAATGCAAGAGCCCTTGGGCAAGAGGCGATCCGTGCGGGTTCTGATGCGTAACAGTCTTCTGGCCCTGTTCATCGTGCTCGTGGCCGGGCCGGTGCTGACGGTGATCGTCTATCGCTTCGTGCCGCCGCCGGCCACGCCGCTGATGATCATCCGCGCCATCCAGGGCAAGGGCTGGAGCCACCATTGGCGTTCGATCGACCAGGTCTCGCCGACCCTGCCGCGCGCCCTGATCGCCGCCGAGGACGCCCAGTTCTGCGATCACCATGGCTTCGACATCGAGGCCCTGCAGAAGGCCTATGCCAATAACGAGAAGGGCGGCAAGATTCGCGGAGGCTCGACCATCAGCCAGCAGACCGCCAAGAACGTCTTCCTGTGGCCGGGCCGCTCCTATGTCCGCAAGGGGTTGGAGGCCTATTTCACGGTGCTGATCGAAACCCTGTGGGGCAAGAAGCGGATCATGGAGGTCTATCTGAACTCCATCGAATACGGCCCGGGGCTCTATGGCGCGGAGGCCGCGTCCCAGGCCTATTTCAAGGTCGGCGCGGACCAGTTGACGCCGCTGCAGTCGTCGCGCTTGGCCGCCATCCTGCCTAGCCCACTAAAGTGGAAGGCGGTCGACCCCGGCCGCTATGTCAAGAAACGCTCCAGCCGGATCGGCAAGGCCTCCGGCGCTGTGCGCCGCAAGGGCCTCTCGGCCTGCGTGGCCTAGGAGGACGCCATGGCCATCGCCCCTGGGCCGACCCTTGAGACAGAACGCCTGATCCTGCGGCCCCCGGCCGCCGAGGACCTCGACGGCTGGGCCGAACTGATGGCCGACCCCGTGGCCGCTCGCTATATCGGCGGGGTCATGACCCGGTCGCAGGCTTGGCGGGCCATGGCGACCATGGCCGGGTCGTGGGCGCTGATCGGCTTTGGCATGTTCTCGGTGATCGAGAAGGACACGGGCCTGTGGCAGGGCCGGATCGGACCGTGGGCGCCGGAGGGCTGGCCTGGCACCGAGGTCGGCTGGAGCCTGCATCCCCGCGCCCAGGGCAAGGGCTACGCCGTGGAGGCCGCGGTCGCCGCCGTCGACTTCGCGGTCGACACGCTGGAATGGACTCGGATCGTCCACTGCATCGACCCGGCCAATACGCCTTCGATGCGGGTGGCGGAGAAGATCGGCTCGCGGTTCCTGGAAATCGGACGGCTGCCGGAGCCGTTCCAGGACGCGCCGATCGAGCTGTGGGGGCAAACGGCGGATGAGTGGAAGGCGCAGCGCGGCTGAACCCTGAACCGCTCATCCCGGCGAATGCCGGGATGAGCGGTGTAAAAATCAGCCTTCCAGCGGCCGGGCATGGGCCGCCCGGGCTCACCCCGACCGCACGAACACCCGCGTGATCCTCGGATCGATTTCCCGGATCGCCACGGCGAAATCATCCCCGACTGTCTCGATATCGACCGCCGTCAGGGTGTCGCAGAAGTCCAGGGTGACGCCCAGCAGGATCTCGCTGGGACCCAGATGCATGCTCAGCACCCCGGCGACGCTGTCGATCCGCAGGTCGGCGGCCAGCATGGCGCGGACGTCCTCGACGACGCGCGGCGAGGCGGATTCGCCGGTGAGCAGGCTGCGGGTTTCGCTGGCCAGGAAGATCGCCACCAGCACCAGCAGCACCCCGATCGCCGCCGAGGCCGCCCCGTCCGCCCAGGGCAGATGGAGATAGGTCGAGCCGGCCACGCCCATCGCCGCGATGGCCAGACCGGCCAGGGCCGCTCCGTCGTCCAGCAGCACCGGGAAGGCCCAGAAATAGACCTCCATGCCGTAGCCGAACGGCTAGGTCTCGCTAGGCGGCTTTTTCGCGCGAGCCAGGCCCAGGAGCAACAGGCCCTGGTTGCCGGTGTCGACGCTGGAATGGATGGCCTCGGTCAGCATGGCCGAAGAGCCGGTCAGGACGAAGGCCGCGAACTTGGTGGCGGCGATCGCAAGGCGCCCGGCCAGGGCCGCATAGACGACCGTGGTCGAGCCTTTATGAGATCCCGTCGCGGCCATGCGGGCCGAACGCGGCGGCGGGGGCCGCTGGTCCGTCAGCGCAGCGTCTACACCCGGTTGTAGGGATAGCGGTCGCGGATCATCCGTTGAAAGAATCGACCTTTGGACGGGGCGCGGGCGAAGGCCTCGGTCACGCGGGGCGGCACCCCGACATAGACGTATTCGTCGCCGTCATTGAACGTGACGAACAGTTTGCCGTGTTCGGGTTCGTAGTCGATTTGGCGGATCGCCGTGGAGTCAACGCGCATGGCAGAAAGCCTCCGCATGAGGAGCGTCTGTCCATAAGAGCGCGCGGCGAAGGGAGGCGGTTCCCAAGGCCGGTCGGCGCCGTTTAGGGTGCAAGGCGCGGCGAAATAGGGTCTAGTCCCCGGTGCCAAGGCCCCGCTTCGATGGGCTGGGGGAGAGAACGCACATGCAGCCGCATTCCTGGGTCGCCATCGTCACGCTGGTCGCTCTTCTCGTCTATGTCTGGATGGTCCTGCGAGTGGCGGGCGCCCGGAGAAGCACCGGCATCAGCGCCCCCACCATGACCGGTGATCCGGTGCTGGAACGGCATATCCGCGTGCAGGCCAACACCCTGGAATGGCTGCCGCTGTTCCTGCCGTCGCTGTGGCTGTTCGCCGTTTATTGGAGTGATCTGGTCGCCGCCGTGCTGGGCGTGATCTGGATTGTCGGGCGAATCGTCTACGCCATCGGCTATGTGGCGGATCCGGGCAAGCGCGAGACCGGGTTCACCATCCAGGCCCTGGCCACCGCCGTGCTGCTGTTCGGCGCCCTGGGTCGGGTCATCTGGATCCTGATGGTGGTCGGCAACTAGAGCCGGCTTTCCCGGCGGGCGCGGTCTGGCTATAGGGCAAGCCATGCCTCTGCCCGTCGATCCCGCCCGCTACAGCGCCTTCCTGGTGACCATGTTCGTCATGGCCATCACGCCGGGGCCAGCCAATCTGTTCGCTATCGCCACGGGAATGCAGAAGGGCAAGGCTGCGGCCCTGCTCGGCGTGGCGGGCATGAACGCCGCGACCTTGACCTGGTTCGCTGCGGCGGCTCTGGGGCTGGCGACCCTGATTATCGCCTTCCCCCAGGCCTTTCATCTGTTGGCCTGGGCCGGCGCGGCCTATCTGGTCTGGCTGGGGATCAGGTCCATCCGGTCGGGGTTGAAGCCAGCGGACCATACCGGCCAGCATCGCGCCTTCCAGATGAGCCGTTCGGCGTTTCGCGACGGTTTCGCCGTACAGATCGCCAATCCAAAGATCCTGCTGTTCTTCGGCGCGGTGTTGCCGCCCTTCATCGACATCCATCGGCCGCTGGCTCCGCAACTAGCGATGTTCGCGGCGGCCACCATTGGCATGGACCTGATCAGCATGAGCGCCTACGGCCTGGGCGGCGCGGCGCTGTCGTCACGGATGAACGAGCCGACCTTTCGCCGGGGCTTCGCCCTGCTGGTCGGCGTGCTGCTGATCACGGCGGCCGGGCTGATCGTCTCGCGCGGCTGATCGCGTTGTCACTAAAACGCTACGGCCTTGGCGAAACCACAAAGCTGCGCCATGCATTGAGCCTTATGGGACGAAATGACTCCTTCGAAGGAACGCGCCATGACGATTCGCAAGGCCATATCCGGAAAAGCCGGACTGGTCGCTGCCGTGGCGCTCGCCGCCCTCTTGACGGCCTGCGCCACCGCTACCCCCTACCAGCCGAACCTGCCCGGCCAGACGGCCTCGGGCGGCTTCACCGACCAACGCCTCGAGGGCGACCGCTATCGGGTCACCTTCGCCGGCAACAGCCTGACCTCGCGGGAAACCGTCGAACGCTATCTGCTGTATCGGGCCGCCGAACTCACCACCCAGCAGGGCTATGACTGGTTCGAGACCGCCGACCGCCGCACCGATCGCGACGCCCGCACGGTGATCGAAAGTGATCCCTTCGGCCGTCCGTTCGGCTACTACGGCGGCGGCGGCGGCGGCGGCGGCGGCTACGGCTACGGCTACTGGCGTCCGGCCTGGCGCTATTACGGCGCTGGTTACGGTGGCTGGCGTTCGTGGGATCCCTACTGGGGCGATCCCTTCTTCGCCAGTCAGGCCGAGGTCCGGACCATCCAGAAGTTCGAGGCCAGCGCCGAGATCGTGATGCACAAGGGCGTCAAGCCGGGTGGCGATCCGAGGGCCTACGACGCGCGTCAGATCATGGAAAACCTGACGCCCAGCGTTCAACGGCCGGTGGCGAAGTAACCTTCTTTCCTTCTCCCCTTGCGGGGAGAAGGAAGCTGGCGCCTATCGCGGCGCCATGCGGATGCCGCCGTCCAGGCGCACGTCTTCGCCGTTGAAATAGTCGTTGGTGATCATCGTCAGGGCCAGGTGGGCGTATTCCGCCGGGTTGCCCAGGCGCTTGGGGAACGGCACCGAGGCCGCCAGCCCCGCCTTCACCGCCTCGGGCGCGTTGTTCATCAGTGGGGTGTTGAAGATGCCCGGCAGGATGCAGTTGACGCGGATGCCTTCGCTCATCAGGTCGCGAGCGATCGGCAAGGTCATGCCGACCACGCCGCCCTTGGACGCAGAATAGGCCGCCTGGCCCATCTGGCCGTCTTCCGCCGCCACCGAGGCGGTGTTGACGATCGCGCCGCGCAGGCCGTCTTCCAGGGGCGCCAGGTCCAGCATGCCCTTGGCCGACTTGGCGATGCAGCGGAAGGTGCCCACCAGGTTGATCTGGATGATCATGTTGAAGGCGTCGAGCGGGAAGTGTTTGGTTTCGCCGGTGGCCTTGTCCCGGCCAGCGGTCTTGGCGGCGTTACCGGTGCCGGCGCAGTTGACGAGGATGCGTTCCTGGCCGTGGGCGGCGCGGGCCTTCTCGAACCCGGCGTCGACGTCGGCGTCAGAGGTGACATTGACCTTGCAGAACACGCCGCCGATCTCGGCGGCGACCTTCTCGCCGGTGGTCTCGTTCATGTCAAAGATCGCGACCTTGACGCCCTGGGCGGCGAGGGCGCGGGCGGTGGCCTCTCCGAGGCCCGAACCGCCTCCGGTGACGACGGCGGCGACGGTGTTGTCGAGTTTCATGGACGTTTCCTCTTTGGTTGCGTTTAACTGGAACCTTGAGGAGCGGTTTAACCCGATGAGCGCCGACGCCAAACCATCCCCCGACGTCAATCCGGGTTTCAAGCCGGACGACGTGCTGGATCCCAGGAAGGCTCTGGTCCCCGCGACCGTGCGGGTCAACGAGCAGCGCGTGACGCGCGGCTTCTGGCCGAAGATCCGCAAGGTGGCCTCCAAGGCGCCGTTCGCGGCCGAGGCGCTGTCGCTTTGGTGGTGCGCCCGGGATCCCACGACGCCGGCTTCGGCCAAGGGCATGATGTTCGCCGCTCTGGCCTATTTTGTGCTGCCGACCGACGCCATTCCGGACATCCTCCCGGCCGTCGGCCTGACCGACGACGCCGCAGTGATCGCGGCGGTCATCGCGATCGTCGGCCGAAACCTCAAGGCCCGTCACAAGGATGCTGCCAAGGCCTTCCTGACCAAGATGGGCGACGATGACTGACAGCGGATTGTGGGCGGCGGCGGCCGTCTGCGCGCTTTTCTATGGGCTGCTGTTGGTCGAGCGGCCGCCGTCGTTCATGCGCGCCGTGGTCAAGACCGCGGCCACTGGCGCCCTGGCGGTGCTGGCCTATTGGCAGGGTGGCGGACCGCTGCTGGCCATCGCCCTGGCGCTCTGCGCGGTGGGCGACGCCTTCCTGGCCGGCGATCCCAAGCGCTGGCTGCCGTTCGGCCTGGCCGCCTTCCTCGCTGGCCATGTCGCCTATGCGCTGCTGTTCTGGAAAGAGCGCGGGACGGTGGACGCGCTCTTTTGGGCGACGGCGCCGCTGGTCGTGGCGGCCGCAGCGGTCATGCTGTGGCGGCTCTGGCCCTCGCTCGGCGCGCTGCGGCCGGCGGTCGTGGCCTATGTGGCCGCGATCGTCGCCATGGTGACGCTGAGCCTGCTGCTGCCCCACGCCCGCTGGCCCGCCGCGCTGGGGGCCCTGGCCTTCATGACGTCCGACGCCGTCCTGTCCTTCGACCTGTTCAAGGGCGCCAAGCTTGCGGGATCGACCCGATTGACGGCCTGGGCGGTATGGTTCCTCTACTTCGGCGGCCAGGCGCTGATCGCCTACGGCATGTTGCGGTAGGAGAGCGTGATGGCCCTGTTCGAGACCCGTCCGATCACCGTATCGATCGCCCGGGCCTCCGCCGAGGTCCATGCCTTCGCTCAGCCGCCTGAAACCTTCCCGAAATGGACGGCCGGCCTTGGCGCGGACCTGACCCGCGACGGCGACCGCTGGATCGCCCACGGCCCGGACGGCGACGTTCATGTGCGCTTCTCGCCGGAGAACCCCTACGGCGTGCTCGACCACTGGGTGACCCTGCCGGACGGATCCGAGCTGTCGATCCCGCTGCGGGTGGTGGCCAATGGCGACGGCGCCGAGGTGACCCTGACCCTGTTCCGCGCCCCGGGCATGGACGATGCGGCCTTCGCCCGAGACCAAGGCCTCGTGGCCAAGGACCTGGCGACCTTGAAGGCGCTCATGGAGGCTTGATCGGAGCGAAGCTTAAGCTCCTCCCGCTGTTGGGGAGGCAGCGCGAAGGCGCCGGTGGGGGCGTGGTCACACGTCGGCCAACGCCCCCTCCGTCGATCTACGATCGACACTTGCCCCACAGGGCCCCAAAGGGTGAGGCACTATCCCATCAAGCGCCCGCGCCAGGCTTCCCGCAACGGCCGCGAACACCACGTCGCCGGGCGTCCAGATAGTCCAGCACCTGCCCCCTGCCCCCCTGCCCCCCTGCCCGACGGCCGCCCCTTTCTCCCCCTTTAACGGAAGACGGTCGCCAAGCGACCCGTAGGGAGCAAGTATTGGCCGCCTAGAGCATTTTTCGAGCGAAGTGGTTTCGGTTCGCGTGAAGAAAAATGTGTCAAAACAGAATATTAGAGCTCACGGCCTGACGCAGTCAGGTCGGGAAATGCTCTATAGCCTGCGGAGCACCGCATCGCCCATCTGAGCCGTGGTCAACGCCCCGCCCAGGTCCCGTGTCCGGGCTCCGCCTTCCAGCGCCGCCTTGACCGCCGACAGCAGCGCATCAGCCGCCTCAAGGCGGCCCAGCGACCAGCGCAGGGCCATTTCGAACGACAGGATGGCGGCCAGGGGATTGGCCACGCCCTGGCCGGCGATGTCGGGGGCCGAGCCGTGGATGGGCTCGTACAGGCCTGGCTTGCCCTTGGCGCCCAGCGCGGCTGAGGGAAGCATGCCCAACGAGCCGGTCAGCATGGCCGCGGCGTCCGACAGGATGTCGCCGAACAGGTTGTCGGTGACGATGACGTCGAACTGCTTGGGCGCGCGGACCAGCTGCATGGCGCAGTTGTCGGCCAGGATGTGCTCCAGCTCGACATCGGCATAGTCGCGGGCGTGCAGCTCGGTGACCACCTGCTTCCACAGCAGGCCGCTTTCCATGACGTTGGATTTCTCGGCCGAGGCCACGCGGTTGCTTCGGCCGCGCGCCAGCTCGAAGGCCACCCGCGCCACGCGCTCGATCTCGGCGGTGGTGTAGACCTGGGTGTCGACGCCGCGTTTCTGGCCGTTTCCGAGATCCTCGATGCCGCGCGGCTGGCCGAAATAGACCCCGCCCGTCAGTTCACGGACGAACATGATGTCCAGGCCCGAAACCAGCTCGCGCTTCAGGCTGGAGGCGTCGGCCAGGGCCTCGAAACAATAGGCCGGGCGCAGGTTGGCATAGACGTCCATCTCCTTGCGCAGCTGCAGCAGGCCGGCCTCGGGTCGCAGGTGGCGCGGGGCGTCCTTCCATTTGGGACCGCCGACCGCGCCCATCAGCACCGCGTCGCTGGCCAGGGCCGCGTCGCGCACCGCGTCGGTCAAGGGCGTTCCGTGCACGTCATAGCTGGCGCCGCCATAGAGGGCTTCGTCAATCTTCAGATCCGGGGTGAGGGCGGTGGCCACGCGGCGCACCTGCGCGCAGACCTCGGGGCCGATCCCGTCACCGGGCAGGAGCAGGAGCGTGGACATCGGAGGGCTCTCTTAGATGGCGCGATAGGCGGAGACGTCGAAGGACGCCATGTTGCGGTCGTGGACGCCCAGCTCGGCGCAGCTTAGCCGCCAGGCGGCCATGTGCGGGCTGGCGCGGTGGAAGGCCAGGGCGGCCTCGTCGACGAAATGCTCGTAGACCCGGATCAGGCCGGGGTCGAGCGAGTCCTCGGTCAGGGCGTAGTCCAGGCAGCCGAGTTCGGCTCGGCTGCCTTCGACCTGGGCTTGCAGGTGAGGCCGCAGGTCGGCCAGGCGCTCGGGCGCGACGCGGATCGTGCCGGCGAGGATCAGGGTCACTGCCCTAGGCTTCCAGCCACGGCCGATCCAGCGCCCGCTTGCCTTCGTACACATCGATATCGGCGCCGTGCATCAGGGTTTCGCCGATGAAGTCCAGGCCCCGCAGCATCTTGTCCTTGCGCACGGGATCGATGTCGAAATGGAAGCTCCGGCCCGACGGCGAGATCACCGTCTGGGCGGCCAGGTCGATGCTGACCATGTGGTTGCCGCCCTTGGCCTCGTCCATCAACTGGGCGACCTCCTCGGGCTTCAGCACCACCGGCAGCAGGCCGTTGTTGAAGCAGTTGTTGTTGAAGATGTCGGCGAAGCTGGTCGAGATCACGCACAGGATGCCGAAGTCCATCAGCGCCCACGGGGCGTGCTCACGCGATGACCCGCAGCCGAAATTGTCTCCGGCGATCAGCACGGACGAGCCCTTGTACTCCGCCCGATTGAGCAGGAAATCGGCGTTCTCGCGGCCCTCGCCGTCGAAGCGGAAGTCGTAGAAAAGCCCCTTGGCCAGGCCCTCCCGCTCGACGGTTTTCAGGAACTGCTTGGGGATAATCTGGTCGGTGTCGATATTGGCCAGCGACAGCGGCGCCGCGCGACCGTCGAGACGGGTGAAGGCTTGCATCAGACGGTCTCCGTCAGGAAGGTGCGCACATCGACCAGATGTCCCGCGATCGCCGCCGCCGCCGCCATGGCTGGCGAGACCAGGTGGGTGCGGCCAGCGCGGCCCTGGCGGCCCTCGAAATTGCGGTTGCTGGTCGAGGCGCAGCGCTCGCCCGGCTGCAGCTTGTCGGGGTTCATGGCCAGGCACATCGAGCAGCCCGGTTCGCGCCAGTCGAAGCCCGCGGCCTTGAAGATGGCGTCCAGCCCCTCTTCCTCGGCCTGTTCCTTGACCAGGCCCGAGCCCGGCACGACCATGGCCGTGACGTGGGGCGCTACCAGGCGGCCGTGCAGGAAGGCTTCCTGCACCACGGCGGCGGCGGCGCGCATATCCTCGATCCGGCTGTTGGTGCAGGAACCGATGAACACCCGGTCGATACGGGCCGCGCTGATCGGCTGGCCGGCGGTCAGGCCCATATAGTCAAGCGCCCGGTGGGCGGCGGCGCGCTTGCCGGGCGTGGCGAAGCTTTCCGGGTCGGGCACATTGCCGGTCACCGGGATGACGTCCTCTGGCGAGGTGCCCCAGGTGACCATCGGCACGAGCGCCGAACCGTCGATCACCACGGTGCGGTCGAAATGGGCGGCGGCGTCGCTGGCGAAGCTCTTCCAGTGGGCCAGCGCCATCTCCCAGGCCGCGCCCTTGGGGGCCGACGGCTTGCCCTGGATATAGGCGAAGGTCTTGTCGTCGGGCGCGATAAGCCCAGCCTTGGCCCCGCCCTCGATGGTCAGGTTACACAGGGTCATGCGACCTTCCATCGACAGGGCCTCGATGACCGGGCCGGCAAATTCGATGACATAGCCCGTGCCGCCGGCCGTGCCGATCTCGCCGATCACGGCCAGCGCGACATCTTTCGCCGTGACGCCGGGGCCAAGCTGGCCGTCGACGCGGACCTTCATGTTCTTCGACTTTTCCTGGCGCAGGGTCTGGGTGGCCAGGACGTGCTCGACCTCGGAGGTGCCGATGCCGTGGGCCAGGGCTCCGAAGGCGCCGTGGGTCGAGGTGTGGCTGTCGCCGCAGACGATGGTCATGCCCGGCTGGGTGCGGCCCTGCTCGGGACCGACCACGTGGACGATGCCGTTCCTGATGTCGCCCATCGGGAAGAACTCGATGCCGTTGTCCTGGACGTTGCGCGCCAGGGTCTGGAGCTGCAGCCGCGCCTCTTCGTCGGTCACCGCGTCGACGCCTAGGGCCTGGCCCTGCGTCGGGATATTGTGATCGGCCACGGCCAGGGTGCGGTCGGGTCGGCGCACCTTGCGGCCCGCCGCGCGAAGGCCGGCAAAGGCCTGCGGCGTGGTGACTTCGTGGATCAGGTGCAGGTCGATATAGAGGATCGCCTCGCCGTCCTGCTGACTGACGACGTGGGCGTCCCAGATCTTGTCGTAGAGGGTCTTGGGGAGGGTCTTGGGTGCGGAGCTCATGATACCCGCGCATCTAGGCCTTGAGCGGGGGCGCGTAAAGCGGCCAGCGCTCAAAATTCGAGGTCGATCGCGGCGCTCGCGGTCGTTCGTGCCCCCAGAGGCACAGCGCGAGTCGCCATGGCGCAGTTTCTTGCCTCGAATGGCCTATTCGGCAGCGTAGACCAGGGGGTGGGCATGGGCCCACAGGTGGGCGCGGTAGGTATCAAAGCACTGCTCGCCGCAGATCAACCGCATCACCGCGCCCTCGGCGATGTGCCGGGCGCAGTCGGGATTCTCGGTGACCAGCGGGATCAGGGCCTCGGCGTTCCAGGCCTTGGAGTGCTCGACGTCGAGCACAGCGTGCAGGGCGAAGTACTTGCGCACCTCCGGCGCCACGCCGACCCGCTTGAGGCCGGCGTCGACCAGGGCCACGCGGCCTGGGGCGGTCAGCTCGACCACGCCCAGGGCGCCGACCGACTGGTAGGTGTAGCGACGGGTGGTGGCGAAGGCGGTCATGGCGTTGGCCAGGGCCAGGGACTGCCACAGGGTGAAGTCGATGGTTGGCGTCAGGCCGAGCACCGCGGTGGTTCGGGTCAGCATCGGGCCGTGCATGCCATTGGCGTTGCCGCGGCCCATCTCGTCCCAGTAGTTGCGGGCCAGTTCCAGCTTGGCGCGGTCCGACAGCTTGACCTGGGTCAGGGCGACCAGGTCGTCGAACCCGGCTTCGCCAGCGGCTTCCTGGGTCAGGAACCACTTCAGGTCCTCCAGGCTGGCCTCGACCTCAAGCCAGTCGAACAGCGGATCGCCTTGGCCGGGGCCGAACGCCTTGAGGTCCTCGAACCAGCCGATGAAACCGTCAGGATCGGTCGGCAGGTCGGCGACCATGGGCGCGATAGAGGCGCGGAACTGCTCGACGAACTCGCCTTCCAGCCGCTTCATGCGCGCTTCCTCAGCCACTTCCGCGCGCCAGCCGGCGGTGGGGGTCGCCACCGCCATTCGGCGATGGTTCCAGTGGGCCAGACCGCGATGCAGGGCTTCGGCGTCGGGAAATTCGGGGGTGAAGAGACCCAGGTTCGCCAGGCGTTGACCACCAAACATCTTGCTCTCCGTAGACTATCCATGGGGCGAGACGGCGACCGAGGGTGCGCCGAGACTCATCTTGGGAAGACGTAACGGGATTTCAGGCCAGGTGTTCCTGAGTTACTTGACTGACAGAGGCGGCGTCGCAGACGCCAACGAAAGAGGGCGCGCTCGGTGGCGCGCCCTCGTATCGTTATTTGGCTTCGAGACCTGAGGTCATTAAAGCCGGCCACACCTTGCAAGGGAGCGGTCTGAAAGCCCGTCGCCGAAGCGGTGGGGGTAGTTCATCAAACACCCCAGAACAATGTTCTGTCAACATGTACGTGCGGATGCACTAAAGCTTGACCTTGGGCGAGCTCGAAGAAAAAGGCCCCGGCGTTTCCGCTGGGGCCTCGTTCGATCTTGCAGAAACGGTCAGGCCTATTCGGCGATGACGGTCTTGTCCTTGCGGACGGTGGCGCGTTCGGCGATCCGGGCCGACTTGCCGCGACGGTCGCGCAGATAATAGAGCTTGGCGCGACGCACGACGCCGCGACGCTTCACTTCGATGCTTTCGATGTTCGGCGACAGCAGGGGGAACAGACGTTCCACGCCTTCGCCGAACGAGATCTTGCGGACCGTGAAGCTCTCGTGGATGCCGCCGCCCGAACGGGCGATGCAGACGCCTTCATAGGCCTGGACGCGCTCGCGCTCGCCTTCCTTGATGCGGACATTGACGCGCAGGGTGTCGCCCGGTTCGAATTCCGGGATGGCGCGGGCCGAGAGCAGACGCTCGGATTCAACGCGCTCGAGTTCCTTGATGATATTGATAGCCATGTCTCAATCTCCTTTGGGCTTACCCGTTTTCGGGCCGCCTTTTGCCTGTTGATTGGCGAGATGCGCTTCCCAAAGATCGGGGCGCCGCTCGCGGGTGGTCTCTTCACGCATACTGGACCGCCACTGGGCCACCTTCTTGTGGTCGCCCGACAGCAGCACCTCGGGGATATCCCGTCCTTCGAACGTCCGCGGCCTGGTATACTGCGGATGCTCCAGGAGACCGTCCTCGAAGCTTTCTTCCTGCGTGCTCTCGAAATTGCCCAGAACCCCTGGAGCCAATCGAACGCACGCCTCGATCACGACCATCGCCGCCGCCTCGCCACCGGCGAGCACCGCGTCTCCGACCGAGACCTCCTCGAATCCCCGGGCGTCGAGCACCCGCTGGTCCACCCCCTCGAAACGGCCGCACAGGACGATGACGCCCGGAGCCTTCGACCATTCCTTGACACGCGCCTGGGTCAGGGGCCGGCCCCGGGCGCTCATGTACAAAAGCGGCCGTCCACCGACCTCCACGCTGTCAAGCGCGGCGGCGATGACGTCCGCTTTGAGTACCGCTCCCGCGCCGCCACCCGCAGGGGTGTCGTCGAGGAAGCCGCGCTTATCTGTGGAAAAGCCCCGAATGTCCAGTGTTTCCAAACGCCACAGGTCCTGCTCCTTCCACGACGTGCCGATCAGCGAAACGCCGAGCGGGCCGGGGAAGGCCTCGGGGAACATGGTCAAGACGGTGGCGGTGAACGGCATGGGCGCTCTGTAGCGCCGCATGTGCGCGAAGACGAGAGGGTCAGGCCCTCATCGATCAGGTCAGGATGGTCCTGGGCAGGGGCTTGCCGGCCTCGGCGGGCATCAAGGGCGGGGTCAACCTGACCGGCTCGCGGGTGGGGTCGGCTGCCGGCGCGGCGTGATGCACGGGGGCCACCGCCAGCACGGCGGCGGTGGTCAGGGTCGCGGCGGCGAGCGCCGCACCGACACGGATCTTCTTCCATGAAATCATGGGCGAGGGGTCTTCCTGCGTTTCGGGTCGTTCAATCCAAAGCCCGGGAGCGGGGGAGGTTCCCGTGGAGGCGGCCTTGGCGGGCCTCCTGCCTCTAGGCGAAGCGATTGACCTCGCCAAGGCGGCATTACGACGCGTTCGCCGCATTTCGCGGCGGCGCCGCAAGGGCGGGCGAGGGCGCCGAAACCTGTCAGCAGCGGGTCAATTGGGTCCGATTTCCGCGAGACGCACGCCGCCGTGCCGGACCATAGTCCCGCCGTCCAGCCAGTGAGCCCGCCCGTGACCCAGACCACCGCCGACCGTTTCCACGCCCTGCACGCCGGCCCGGACGTGCTGATCTTGCCCAACGCCTGGGACGCCGCCAGCGCGGCCCTGATGGAAGACGCCGGGGCCGCCGCCGTGGCCACTTCCAGCGCCGCCGTGGCCTGGGCGCGGGGCTATGCCGACGGCGACGCCCTGCCGGTCTCGGCCCTGATCGATGTGATCGCCGGCATCGGCCGGGTGATCAAGGTCCCGCTGACCGCCGACATCGAGGGCGGCTATACCGACGACCTCACCGAGCTGACCGAGACCGTCAAGGCGGTGATCGGGGCCGGAGCGGTCGGGATCAACCTCGAAGACGGCCGTCGCGATCCAGACATCCACGCCCGCAAGATCGAGACGGCGCGGGCCGCCGCCGAGGCGGCCGGCGTGAAGCTGTTCATCAACGCCCGCACCGACGTCTATCTGGCCGGCCTGGCGCAGGGCGAGGCGGCCTTGGCCGAGACGTTGCGCCGGGCCGCGCTCTACGCCGAGGCCGGCGCCAGCGGGATCTTCGTGCCGCTGCCCATCGAGGAAGACGTGCTTTCGACGCTCGCGGCCGCGACCGCCCTGCCTCTGAACGCCATGGGCCGACCGGGCATGCCGCCGGCGACGCGCCTCGCCGCGCTGGGCGTGCGCCGGCTGAGCTCGGCGACGGGTCCGTTCCGCGCGGCCTATGGCGCGATACTGAGCGCGACCAAGACTTTCCTCGTCGATGGCGACACCACCGGCTACGCGGCGTTCGCCAGGGACCTGCCCGACCTCAACGCGCGGTTCGGCTAGGGCTTGTTGGTGGTTGGGGGGGCAGATGCCGATCCAGATGCAGGCGCGGTAGACGCCGTTTCCTGCCATGTGAAGCGGATCGGCAGGGTGATGGTCAGGTGGTCCATGGGCTCGCCTTCTGTGCTCCAGGGGTTCATCGACATCAGCTTGGCCGCCTCAATCGCCGCTGCGCCGAAGTCCAGAGCGCTCGGCGCTTCGCGTTTCACCTCGCAGTCGGCGAGACCGCCGTGGGCGTTCACGATGCAGCCGACAATGCCAAGGCCGCTATAGACGCCGGCCTTGATCGCCGCCTCCGGGTAGATCGTGGTCATGCCTTCGGGCGTGAGGGTTCTGATCCAGCGCGGTTTGGTGACGGAGCGCAGATCGGGACCGGCTGGATCGCGGAAGCGAAAAGGCACATCGACGCTATATGCGTCCAGATCCTTAGCTTGATCGGGTGTGAAGCGAACCCTGAAGTTGTCAGTCATCGACTTGGCGGCCTTGGCGAAACCCCGGTTGGCCGGAATTTCCGAGATGACGTCGCAGCGGGTCAGCCCGCCGGTCCTGTTGAATCCGCAACGCAGGGCGACCTGGCCGGAGGCGGCGTCCTTAGCGTTGGCCGGCCAAGCGGCGCGAACTTGTTCGGCGGTCGGCGTGGCGTCCCAGGGCGGATCCAAGACCAGGCTGTTGGCGCTGCCTGCGGGGGCGTTGTATTCGCGAAATCCCTTCCACGCGATGGGAATGACCACGTCGTCGGTGACCACGGGCTTGCCCGCGCGAATCTTGGGCGTCATCCGGAACTGCGGCGCCAACTGCAGGGCGGCCTGGCCAAAGCCGAGCCCAGGGGGCGACTCGCTCGCCACCACGCATTTTTGCAGGAAACCCTCGACACTGAGCTGGCAACTGATGCTGGCTGAACCATCGACGCCCCTCTTGGCCGCCGCCGTCGGATAGACCCCCGCCAGATCCTGTGAGGTCGGCTTCCTCATCCAGTCGGGATTGGCGTCGCCGGGCGCGAGCCATCGGAAACTCGTCAGAAAGCGCCGGCCGACGATAGAGTGGCCCTCTCGGTCCTTTGTCTTGACCCGCTCCTTGGTCACCAAGGCCATGGCGGCCTCGCCGAAGCCCAAACCCGCTGGCTCTTCCTTAAAGATGTGGCAATCGATCTCGCGACCCTGGTCGTCCGCTGTGCAGTCCAGAGACGCCCAACCGCTGGCCTTCTGCTCGGCGGCAACCTTGGGATAGGTAGCGGCCGTCTCAGCAGGCGTCACGTAGCGCGAGGTGATCTGCCAGCCCTGGTTCGCCGGCGCTTTTTGCGCGACGGCGTCGCTTGCGAACGCGAACGCGAACGCGGACAGCGCCGCCAAGCCCCAAATCCTCATGTTCTTCCCCGAGCGCCGCACAACTTTCCACACGGCCTGAGGTTGAGTTTCTAGAACTTTCCGATCGTGCGCGCCAGTCCCTCGTCAATCCGGTCTCAAGGTGTTCCCGCGCGCCTCTCGACCGCCTATCTTGGCCCCATGACCGACACGCTCGCCGATTCCGCCGTCTCCGCTGAAGCCGCTCTGGCCGAGGCAGACCGCCCCCTGACCCAGGACGGTCCTGCCGTCCGGCTGTTCCTGGTCGACGGCTCGGCCTATCTGTTTCGGGCCTATCACGCCCTGCCGCCGCTCACCCGCAAGAGCGACGGTCTGCCGGTGGGCGCGGTGCAGGGCTTCTGCAACATGCTGTGGAAGCTGCTGCGCGACATGCAGGGCGACGCGCCCACCCACCTGGCGGTGATCTGGGACCATTCGGAAAAGACGTTTCGCAACACCCTCTACGACAAGTACAAGGCCCACCGCCCGCCGCCGCCCGAGGACCTGATCCCCCAGTTCCCGCTGGTGCGCGAGGCGACCCTGGCCTTCGGCGTGCCGGCTATCGAGCTGCCGGGTTACGAGGCCGACGACCTGATAGCCGCCTATGCCTGCCGGATGCGCGAGCTGGGCGGCGAGACGGTGATCGTCAGCTCCGACAAGGACCTGATGCAGCTGGTCGGCGACGGCGTCTCGATGTTCGACCCGATGAAGGGCGTGCGCATCGACCGCGAGCAGGTGTTCGAAAAGTTCGGGGTCTATCCCGACAAGGTGGTGGATGTTCAGGCCCTGTGCGGCGACAGCGTTGATAATGTGCCTGGCGCCCCCGGTATCGGCATCAAGACCGCCGCCCAGTTGATCAACGAATATGGCGACCTCGATACGCTGCTGGAACGGGCCGGCGAGATCAAGCAGCCCAAGCGTCGCGAGACCCTGATCGAATATGCCGACCAGATCCGCCTGTCGCGCCTGCTGGTCAAACTCGACTGCGACACGCCCTTGCCGGAGCCGATCGACGACCTGACGGTGCGCGAGCCCGACAAGCAGGTGCTGGCCGACTTCCTGGAGCTGATGGAGTTCCGCTCCCTGGCCCGCCGGGTCGGCGACGGCAACGCCTCGGCCGCGCCGCGCACGCTGGGCCCGTCTGGGGATCGTCCCCCCAGCGCCCCGACCGCGCCGGTGCTGGGCGTGTCCTACATGACCGCCGCCGCGCGAGCGGCCGCCAATCCGGTGGCCGAGCCCGTGTCCATCGACCACGCGGCCTATGTGCGCATCCAGGACCTGGAGACCCTCAATGCCTGGATCGCCAAGGCCACGGCCAAGGGCGTCATCGCCTTCGACACCGAGACCGACGCCCTTTCCTCGGCCACGGCCGGCCTATGCGGCGTGTCCCTGGCGATCTCGCCGGGCGAGGCCTGTTACATTCCAGTCGGCCACTGCGAGAAGGACGGCCTGGCCCTGGAGGCCGCCGCCGACCTGGTGCAGGTTTCACTCGAAGACGCGATCGCCGCGCTGAAGCCGCTGCTGGAGAACCCCGCGGTTCTGAAAGTCGCCCAGAACGCCAAGTACGACATCGCCGTGCTGGCGCGCTACGGGATTAATGTGGGTCCGATCGAGGACACCATGTTGATCAGCTACGTGCTGGAGGCCGGTTTGCACGGCCATGGCATGGACGAGCTGTCGGAGCTGCATCTGGGCCACAAGCCGATCCCCTTCAAGCAGGTGGCCGGCGCGGGTAAGGCGCAGATCAGCTTCAAGCACGTCGCCCTCGATCAAGCGACGGCCTATGCCGCCGAGGACGCCGACGTCACCCTGCGGCTCTACACTGTGCTCAAGCCGCGCCTGGCGCGCGAGGGCCTGCTGACGGTCTACGAGACCCTGGAGCGTCCGCTGCCCACCGTGCTGGCGGCCATGGAGAACGACGGCATTCGCGTCGATCCCGAGACCCTGCGCCGGCTGTCCAACGAGTTCTCGATGCGCATGGCGCAGTTCGAGGCCAAGGCCCAGGAACTGGTCGGCCGACCGTTCAACCTCGGCAGCCCCAAGCAGATCGGCGACGTGCTGTTTGGCGAAATGGCCCTGAAGGGCGGCAAGAAGACCGCGACCGGCCAATGGTCGACCGACAGCGACGTGCTGGAAAGCCTGGCCTTGGAGCACGAGCTGCCGCGCGTGCTGCTCGACTGGCGCCAGCTTTCGAAGCTGAAGGGCACCTATACCGACAACCTGATCGCCGCCATCGCGCCGGGCGGAGACAATCGCATCCACACCTCCTACGCCCTGGCGGCAACCACGACGGGCCGGCTGTCGTCTTCGGACCCCAACCTCCAGAACATCCCGATCCGCACCGAGGAGGGCCGCAAGATCCGCAAGGCCTTCGTGGCCGCGCCGGGCAAGGTGTTGATCAGCGCCGACTACAGCCAGATCGAGCTGCGCCTGCTGGCCCATATCGGCGACATCCCGCAGCTGAAGATCGCCTTCCAGGAGGGCTTGGACATCCACGCCATGACCGCGTCGGAAATGTTCAACGTACCGATCGAGGGCATGCCCAGCGAGGTGCGCCGCCGGGCCAAGGCGATCAATTTCGGCATTGTCTACGGCATCTCGGCGTTCGGCCTGGCCAACCAGCTGTCCATCCCGCAGGGCGAGGCGGGGGCCTATATCAAGACCTATTTCGAGCGCTTCCCCGGCATCCAGGCCTATATGGAAACGACCAAGGCCTTTGTGCGCCAGCACGGCTATGTCACCACCATCTTTGGCCGCAAGATCAACATTCCCGACATCGGCGGCAAGTCGGTGGCTCACCGGCAGTTCGCCGAGCGGGCGGCGATCAACGCCCCGATCCAGGGCGCCGCGGCCGATGTCATGCGTCGCGCCATGATCCGCATGCCGAGCGCGCTGACGGCCGCGGGGCTGTCGTCCCGGATGCTGCTGCAGGTGCACGATGAACTGGTCTTCGAGGCCCCCGAGGCCGAGGCGCAGGCCACCATCGCTGTCGCCCGCGAGGTCATGGAGGGGGCGGCCGCGCCGGCGGTGGACATCTCGGTGCCGCTGACCGTCGAGGCCAGAGCCGCCGTCAACTGGGACGAGGCGCACTAAGCGCTATTGCACGAATTATTTTTGCACGTGCGCCTCACCGCCTGGGGTGGAGTGCTTCCGCTGCGGAAACCTGGATGCCCGCTAGACGCAAGCTCAAACATAGAAATGCTACCGGTATCGTAATTTCCGCTACCCGTCCCACCAGGCGCTGCGACGTTGGGTCACGGTACAGTTAAGGTCGTGGAAACCGTCTTCTCCGCACAAATGGCGTGCGACGCGGGCGCTTCAGCTGCGGTTTAGATACCTGTCGATCTGAAGGCTCCCGTGCTCGCCGCCCAACACCGGAGAGCGGCCATGAACTTTGGCGATTTAAAGATCCCCCACAAGCTGATGACGGTTTTCGCCGTCATGCTGACCGCGATCGCCGTGATGACCGCCACTCTCTATGTGAACCAGCACGAGTACGAGAGCTCGGTCGATCGCACCGAGCAGGCCTACGAGTCGCTGCGCGCCGCCGACACCGCCGCCTTCCGTCTGACGCGGCAGGAGAACTCGCTGCGCGGTTTCCTGCTCTCTGGCGACGATTACTACGTCAAGCGCCTGGAAGAAGCTCACAAGCCGAAATTCATGGCCGCCCTCGACAAGCTGCGCGTCCTGGCTATGGGCGACGAGTCCGACCTGGCCCGCATCGCCGCAGTCGACGCCGCCTATGCCGATTATCGCAAGCTTGCCATCGAGCCGGGCGAGGCCCTGGGCCGCGATCCGCTGACCCGCCCGCAGGCCGTCGAACTGGTCAAGCACGACGGCGTCGCCGACCAGGCGGTGACGCCGGTCGAGGACACCATCGAAGCCATCGTCGAGGATTCCGAAGCCGTGCTGGCCACCGAGGCCGCCGCGCAGAAGAAGGCCTCGCTGGCAACCACCCTGGCCCTGGCCATCGGCGCCGCCGTGACCATCGCCATCGCCTTGGGGGGCGGCCTGCTGCTGTCGGGCGCCATAGTCGGACCCGTGGCCGCCATGACCGCAGCCATGCGCCGCCTGGCTTCGGGCGACAACAGCGTCGAGGTTCCGGCGATCGGCCGCAAGGACGAGATCGGGCAGATGGCCGCCGCCGTCCTCACCTTTAAGGAAGCCGCCATCGAGAAGATCGGCATCGAGGGCGCCGCCGCCAGCCAGCGCCGCGCCACCGAGACCGAACGCGCCGCCGTGGCGGACGAGAAGGCTCAGGTCGAGCGCAGCGACGCCGTCAATTTCGGCGCCTTGAACGAGGCCCTGGATCATCTGGCCGGCGGCGATCTGACCCACCGGATCGTCATTCCCTTCTCGCCCAAGGCCGAGAGCCTGAAGGCCAATTTCAACGCCGCTGCGGACCGCATGCAGGACGCGATGAAGGCCATCGCCGCCGCCACGGGCGGGGTCAACAGCGGGACCGATGAGATCGCCAGCGCTTCGGATGACCTGTCGCGCCGCACCGAGCAGCAGGCCGCCAGCCTGGAGGAGACCGCCGCCGCCCTCGACGAGATCACCGCCACCGTCCGCAAGACCGCCGCCGGCGCCAAGAAGGCCTCCAGCGTGGTCGCCGTGGCCCGCGCCGACGCCGAGAAATCCGGCAAGATCGTCAGCCAGGCGGTCAGCGCCATGACCGAGATCGAGACCTCGTCCGCCCAGGTCGCCCAGATCATCGGCGTCATCGACGAGATCGCCTTCCAGACCAACCTGCTGGCCCTGAACGCCGGCGTCGAAGCCGCCCGGGCCGGTGACGCGGGCCGCGGCTTCGCCGTCGTCGCTCAGGAAGTGCGGGCCCTGGCCCAACGCTCGGCCGACGCCGCCAAGGAGATCAAGACCCTGATCTCGACCTCGACCCAGCAGGTCGAGGCCGGCGTCAATCTGGTCGGCCAGACCGGCGAGGCCCTGCGCCGCATCGTCGAGCAGGTGGCGTCGATCGACGCCCTGGTCACCGAGATCTCGGCCTCGGCCACCGAACAATCGACCGGCCTGCACGAGGTCAATACCGCCGTGAACCAGATGGACCAGGTGGTCCAGCAGAACGCCGCCATGGTCGAGCAAGCCACCGCCGCCACCCACTCGCTGAAAGACGAGGCCACCGAACTGTCGGCCTTGGTCGGGCGCTTCAAGGTCGGCGCCGAAGCGGCCTTCGCACCGGCCCGGCGCTCGCCGGCGCCCGCTCGTCCCAACACGGCCGTCCGTCCAGGACGTTCCGCCCCCGCGTCGCGCGGAAACACGGCCGTCGCGATGAAGGCCGACGAGTGGGAAGAGTTCTAGGCGGCCAAAGTCAGACTCAGAACCATCCCGCTTCCCGCAGCCCCCGCGCATAGGCCCGGCTGACCGGAACTTCGACGCCGCCCTTCAGGGTGAGGGTCGCGCGGCCGTCGCCGCGCTTGGCGGTCTCGACCGCGTCGCGGGCCACCCACCATGAGCGGTGGGTCTGGGCGCCCTCGATGCCCTCGAGCTCCGCCACGGCGTCGGACAGGCGCAGCAGGATCAAGGTCCTGTCCCTTGGAGGTGTGCAGCCGCAGATAGTGGTCCTCGGCCTCGACGGCGTGGATCTCGGCTCCGCGCAGGCGAGGCGGCAGGCGTTCAAGGAAGCGGGGCGGGGCGGCTTCCGGCGGGGCGGCGTGGGTTTCGACCCGCCGCTGGGTGGCCAGCAGCATCAGGGTTGTCATGCCGCTGGTCACCACCAGGGTGGCGCCAAGATAGGTGGCGACGATGCGCGGGGTCAGAGCCTGGCGACCGCCGGCGACCCAGACCAGCAGGGTGAACAGCGGCGTCAGCACGGCGACGATGACAGGGCCCCGCAGCCAGGGCGCGTCGATATCCGGTCGCAACCGCGTGACCAGACGGGCGACCAGGCTGCCCAGCACCGCGCCCAGCACACACAGGCCGATCCAATAGGCCAGGCGGGGGACGATCGGCATGGCGCCGCTCCCGAGCGCGCCGATCAGGGCCAGGAAGGCGCCGGCCGCCGCCGCGACGGCGATCGGCCGGGCGAAGCTCTTCAGGAAGGCGACCAGCGGACCATGCTTGGCGGTGTCCGTTGGCGCTTCGCCAATGGCGCCCGGGCGCCGTTCACGAACTCCCGACGCTTTCTCACGCACCTGCCGATGACCCCCCAAACCGCTGGCCCTAAGCCGGACCAGCCTTGATCGGCCTACCACGGCCTGATCGCTTCGGGAGAAACAAGATGTCCGACCAAAGCCCGTTCATCAGTCCGGCTCACTTCATGCGCACGATCTTCATCGGCCTGGCCGTGACGGTGGTGTTGATCCTCGCCGCCGGCGCGGTCCACGGCGTCGGGCCCGCCGCCATCGCGAACCGCTTCCTGCACCTGCCAGGCCATCTGCATGCGCCGCATTTGGAGCTCCTGGCGATGGCGCCCATCCAGATCCGCCTTCATGTCGCGGCGGTCAGCACGGCGCTGTTGGTGGGGGTGGCGCTGGTGCTGGGGTTGAAGGGCGACACCCTGCACCGCACCCTCGGGTGGGTCTGGGTCATCGCTATGGCCACGGCGGCGATCTCGTCGCTGTTCATCCATCGCACCAACGGGAACTTCAGCTTCCTGCATCTGTTCGCCGGCTGGACCCTGATCGCCCTGCCGATGGGGGTGTTCGCGGCCCGCAAGCACAATGTCCGCCTGCACGGCCGGACCATGACCGGCCTGTTCGTCGGCGGCCTGCTGATCGCCGGGGCCGCCGCCTTCCTGCCCGGTCGGCTGATGTGGCAGATGGTGTTCGGCTAGGGACGGTGCGCGCGCCACGCTTGCCACCCGGCCAAGGCAGGGCCTACGAACGGTCAAGCCACGCGCGGATCGCAGAAAAATGACGTCGCCAGTTCGAGCTCCTCGCGCCAAGACGGCCGGGCGCGGCCGTCCCTCCAAGGCCACCGGCCGGGACCTGAAGGAAACCATCCTCGACGCCGCCGAGGGGCTGTTCGCGCGACACAGCTTCCACGGGGTGACCATCCGCCAGGTGGCCGCAGAGGCCGGCGTCGACACCGCCCTGATCCACTATTATTTCGGCGCCAAGCGCGAGCTGTTCGACGCGGTGTTCTTGCGCCGGGCCGAAATCCTCAACACCGCCCGCGGCCTGTCGATGGACGCCTATGAGAGGGTTCATGCGGGCGATATGACCGTCGAGGGCGTGATCGAGGCCTTCATCGAACCGCTGCTGCGCATCTCGCAGGACGGCGGTCAGGGCTGGAAGAGCTATTTCGCCCTGGTGGCCCAGGTCAACAACACCCCGGCCTGGGGCGGCGAGACCATGGCGCGGTTCTTCGACCCCGTCGTCCACCGCCTGGTCGAAACCCTGAAGGTCGTTCGTCCGGACGCTGAATATCGCGACCTGTACTGGAGCTACCAGTTCCTGACCGGCTCGATGATGCTGGCCCTGTCGGAGACTGGCCGCATCGACTCGCTGTCCGAGGGGCAGTGCCATTCCAGCGACCTCGGCGCGGTACGCGCCCGGCTGTTCGCCTATTGCGCCGCCGGCTTCGAGGCTGTGATCGCGCGGGCGGCGAAGGCTTGATTTTCCGGAATAGACGCCGTTCGACGGAGCGCCACCGTTCCGCCCATTTCGGGCTACAAGAGCCCTGAGGAACGCGGAACCCTGACCATGAGCGGCGACGACCGGCACATCTTCCACGATCCCACCGGCAAGCGGGACCGGCGGATGCGTCTGATCCTGGGGATCGGCCTGTCGGCGCTGGCGGCGATCGTCGCGGCCTTCCTGGCCACCCTGGCCTTCGCCCCGCGCCTGCCGTCGGTGATCCTGCGGGACCCGCACATCCTGTCGTCGCTGCACAAGGAAACGGCCCATCGGCTGAAGCCCACCCTGGCCTGGCGCAAGGTTCCCCGCCCCGCCGCAGCGGCGGGGATCGGCCCGGCCCGGCCGATCAGCGTCGGCTTCTATGTCAGCTGGGACGAGGACTCCCGCGAGTCCCTGCGGCGCAATATCGACAAGCTGGACGTGGTGTCGCCCCAGTGGGTGGCGCTGAAGAGCTCGGCCGGCGACGTGACAGTCGACGACGACCCGCAGGGCGTGGCGCGGATCGCCGCCGCGCCCAACCATCCTGCGGTGCTTCCCCTGGTCCACAACTCGGCCAATGCCAGCTTCAACGGCCCGCTAGCCGACGCCCTGTTGGCTGATCCCGCCGCCCGCCACAAGCTCGTGACCACCCTGGCCGATCTGGCGGTCAAGCGCGGCTATGGCGGCTATGTCTTCGACCTGGAGAACCTGGGGCCCAAGGGTCTGGCGAACTATCCCAAGCTGCTGGACGAGGCCCGCGCGGCCTTGAAGCCTCAGGGTCGCGAGGTGTGGGTCACCGCGCCGTTCGACGAGGAGGGCTGGCCGCTCAAGCGTCTGCAGGACGCCGCCGACACCCTGGTGCTGATGGCCTATGACCAGCACTACGCCTTCGGCGATCCGGGACCCAACGCCGGCCAGGACTGGTACGAGTCCGAACTGGCCAAGCGGTTCGCCAAGCTGGATCCCGCCCGCACGATCATGGCCCTGGGCGCCTATGGCTACGACTGGACCATCAAAAAGGCTGGCAAGCCGGCGGCCGGTGACGCGGTCACCTTCCACGAGGCCATGCGCAACGCCCAGGACGCCGGTGCGACCATCGACATGGACGACGACGCCCTGAACCCGACCTATGGCTATGAGGACGACGGCGGCGGCCAGCATGTCGTCTGGTTCCTTGACGCCACCACCCTGTTCAACGCGGTCAAGGTCACCGACCAGTGGCGACCGCGGGGCTACGGCCTGTGGCGGATGGGCATGGAGGATCCGGGTGTCTGGAGCGTGCTGGGCAAGCCCTATGGGCAGGTCTCGGCCGCCGGCCTGACCCGCATCCCGGCCGGCCAGAGCGTCGATTTCGACGGCGGCGGCGAGGTGCTGCGGGTCTCGGCCCTGCCCACGCCCGGCAAACGCACCCTGGAGTTCGATCCCGACACCGGCCTGATCTCCGGCCAGACCTATGACACCCTACCCAGTTCCTACGTGATCGAGCGCTACGGCCAGAAGCCCGGTCTGGTGGCCCTGACCTTCGATGACGGCCCCGACGGCCGCTGGACGCCGAAGATCCTCAAGGTCCTGAAGGACAAGAACGCCCCGGCCACCTTCTTTGTGATCGGCGAGAACATGCAGACGAGGCCCGATCTGGTGAAGCGCGAGGTCGCCGAGGGCCATGACGTGGGCAGCCACACCTGGACCCACCCCAATATCGGCGAGACGCCGATCGCCCAGACCGATGTCGAGCTGAACGCCACCCAGCGCCTGTTCGAGGTGATCACCGGCCGCTCGATGCGCCTGTTCCGCCCGCCGTTCTTCGGTGACGCCGAGCCTTCGACCCCGCACGAGGTGGCGCCGCTGGTGATCGCCCAGACCCTGGGCTATCTGGTCGTTGGCCTCCGCATCGACCCTGACGACTGGCAGAAGCCAACGCCCCAGACGATCATCGACCGCACCCTGGAGAGGCTCGACCATCCGGGCGACCGGCCGGGTCAGGTGGTGCTGCTGCACGACGCCGGCGGCGACCGGTCGCGGACCGTCGCGGCCCTGCCGGGCCTGATCGACGCCATCCGCGCCCGGGGCTACCGCCTGGTGACGGTCGGGGAACTGGCCGGGATGACGCCAGCCCAGGTCATGCCGGTCAGCGATCGCGACCCGGTGGCCCTGGCGCTGGACCGCGTCGGTTTTGGCCTGTTTCGCGGGGTGAAGGCGGGCTTGGCCGCCCTGTTCATCACCGCCATCGCCCTGGGCATGGCGCGGTTGGTGTTCCTGGCGGGACTGGCCCTGGTTCACCGCTCGACGCATCAAAGCCCGCAGAACCTCGATCCCGAAACCGGTCCGCTGGTCAGCGTGCTGATACCCTGTTTCAACGAGGAGAAGGTCATCGCCGCCTCGGTGGCGCGGATCCTGGAGTCGGAGTGGAAGAACCTCGAGGTGCTGGTGCTCGACGACGGCTCGTCCGACGCCACCGCCGACGAGGTGCGCAAGGCCCACGGCGACAATCCGCGCGTCACCCTGCTGAGCTTTCCGAACGGCGGCAAGGCGCGGGCGGTCAATCGCGGCCTGGCCGTCGCCAAGGGCGAGTATGTGGTGGCGCTGGACGCCGACACGCTGTTTCCGCCCAAGACCATCGGGCGCCTGGTGCGCTGGTTCCAGGATCCGACCATCGGAGCGGTGGCCGGCAACGCCATCGTCGGCAACCGGGTCAATACCGTCACCCGCTGGCAGGCCCTGGAATATGTCACCGCCCAGAACCTCGAACGTCGCGCCCTGGCGACCCTGGGCGCGGTAACGGTGGTGCCGGGCGCGGTCGGCGCCTGGCGCAAGAGCGTGCTGGACGACCTGGGCGGCTATCCCTCGGACACCCTGGCCGAGGACCAGGACCTGACCATCGCCTGTCAGCGCGCCGGCTGGAAGGTGGCCTTCGATCCCGCCGCCCAGGCCTTCACCGAGGCCCCCGACACCGTGGCGGGCCTGCTCAAGCAGCGCTTCCGCTGGTCGTTCGGCACCCTTCAGTGCGTGTGGAAGCATCGCGCGGCGCTGTTCAGCCCCAAGACACCCGCCTTGGGTTTTGTGGCCCTGCCGCAGATCTGGCTTTTCCAGATCCTGTTGGCCGTCGCCGCCCCCCTGGTTGATCTGGCGGTGGTCTGGGGGCTGATCTCCGGCCTGTACGGCGCCATCGCCCACCCGGTGGAATGGTCACCCGACGACACCATCCGGGGCCTGCTCTATTGGGCGGTGTTCATCCTGGTGGACCTATCGGCCGGGGCGCTGGGCATGGCGCTGGAGAAGCGCGCGCCCTGGGCCGACCTTCCGTACCTGCCCGTGCAGCGCTTCGGCTATCGCCAGCTGATGTACTATGTGGTGGTCAAGTCGGTGCTGACCGCCGCGCGGGGCGGCCGGGTCGGCTGGGGCAAGCTGGAGCGGCGGGGCTCGGCGACGGTGAAGGCCGGGTGATGACAAGGTTTTCATTCGGTCAAGTTATTGGTAGCGGTACCTTTTATGCGACGCCGCGGACCGGCCAGGCCTCCTGAAAAGCGGATGTGCGCCGAAAAGTCCAAGCCGTGTCGGGGTTGGGCAAGGCCGGCCCACTTTTTCACATGAGCGGCCTAATCGGTCCGCGCGCGGTTGCGCCTGCCAAATAGCACTCCTATAACCCGGCCACATTTCAGAAGCCGTCGCCCCGAGACCGGTCCCTCATGAACATTCACGAACACCAAGCCAAAGCCGTCCTCGCGGAGTTCGGCGTCCCCGTTCCGCGCGGCTATCCCGCCTTCACCGTCGAGGAGGCTGTAGCCGCCGCTGAAAAGCTGGGTGGTTCGGTGTTTGTCGTCAAAAGCCAGATCCACGCCGGTGGCCGCGGCAAGGGCAAGTTCGAGGGCCTGGGCCCCGACGCCAAGGGCGGCGTTCGCGTCGTCAAGTCGGTGGAAGACGTCAAGACCAACGCCGCCGAGATGCTCGGTCGCGTGCTGGTGACCCACCAGACCGGCCCCAAGGGCAAGCAGGTCAACCGCCTCTACATCGAGGAGGGTGCGGCGATCGCCAAGGAATTCTACCTGTCGCTGCTGGTCGACCGCGAGACCTCGATGGTCTCGGTGGTCGCCTCCACCGAAGGCGGCATGGACATCGAGGACGTCGCCCACGCCACTCCCGAGAAAATCCACAGCTTCTCGATCGATCCGGCGACCGGCGTCTGGCCGACCCATGCGCGCGCCCTGGCCAAGGCCCTGGGCCTGACCGGCGGCCTGGCCAAGGAAGCCGCCACCCTGCTCACCCAGCTCTATACGGCGTTCCTGGCCAAGGACATGGCCATGCTGGAAGTGAACCCGCTGATCGTCACGGCGGATGATCACCTGAAGGTTCTGGACGCCAAGGTGTCGTTCGACGGCAACGCCCTCTATCGCCAGCCGGACATCCGCGCCCTGCGCGATGAGAGCGAAGAAGACCCCAAGGAAATCGAAGCCTCGAAGTATGACCTTGCGTATATCGCCCTCGACGGCGAAATCGGCTGCATGGTCAACGGCGCGGGCCTGGCCATGGCCACCATGGACATCATCAAGCTGTACGGCGCCGAGCCGGCCAACTTCCTCGACGTCGGCGGCGGCGCCAACAAGGAGAAGGTCACCGCGGCCTTCAAGATCATCACCGCCGACCCGGCCGTCAAAGGCATACTGGTCAACATCTTCGGCGGCATCATGCGCTGCGATATCATCGCCGAGGGCGTGATCGCCGCGGTGAAGGAAGTCGGCCTGCAGGTTCCGCTGGTGGTGCGCCTGGAAGGCACCAATGTCGAACTCGGCAAGAAAATCATCTCGGAAAGCGGCCTGAACGTCATCGCCGCCAATGATCTGTCCGACGGCGCCGAAAAGATCGTCGCCGCCGTGAAGGGTGCTCGCTAAATGTCGATCCTTATCGGTTCTGAAACCAAGGTCATCTGCCAGGGCATCACCGGCGCCCAGGGCACGTTCCACTCCGAACAGGCCATCGCCTACGGCACCAAGATGGTCGGCGGCGTCACCCCCGGCAAGGGCGGCCAGCAGCACATCGGCCTGCCGGTGTTCGACACGGTCGGCGAAGCCAAGGAGGCCACCGGCGCCGACGCCTCGGTGATCTACGTCCCGCCGCCCTTCGCGGCCGACTCGATCCTGGAAGCCATCGACGCGGAGATCGCGCTGATCATCTGCATCACCGAAGGCATCCCGGTGCTGGACATGGTCAAGGTCAAGAAGGCCCTGCAAGGCAGCAAGTCGCGCCTGATCGGCCCCAACTGCCCCGGCGTCCTGACCCCCAACCAGTGCAAGATCGGCATCATGCCGGGCGGCATCTTCTCGGCCGGCAGCGTGGGCGTCGTCTCGCGCTCGGGCACCCTGACCTATGAAGCGGTGTTCCAGACGACCAATGCGGGCCTGGGCCAAACCACGGCGGTCGGCATTGGCGGTGATCCGGTCAAGGGCACCGAGTTCATCGACATTCTGGAGCTGTTCCTGGCCGACGAAGCCACCAAGTCGATCGTGATGATCGGCGAGATCGGCGGCTCGGCCGAGGAAGAAGCCGCCCAGTTCATCGCCGACGAGGCCAAGCGCGGCCGCAGCAAGCCCATGGTCGGCTTCATCGCCGGCCGCACGGCCCCTCCCGGCCGCCACATGGGCCATGCCGGCGCGATCATCTCGGGCGGCAAGGGCGGCGCGGAAGACAAGATCTCGGCGATGGAGGCCGCGGGCATCCGCGTCTCGCCCTCGCCGGCCCGTCTGGGCGAGACCTTGCTTGAGGTCCTCAAGGGCTAAAACGACACCGAGACCCCGCCCTGCGGGGCCCAGGTTTTTTGCGACCGCCAGTCGACGATCCGAAAAAATCACCTGGGCCCCGCCGGACATGGCGGGCGCCCGGGTGATTGAGAGACTATATTTACGGCCCTGGGCTACCGGTACCGTAAGGGATCTAAGGCGAAAACGATGGCGGACGACGCGGGTATCATCAACCAGGTCTTGACCGAGACCTCGTTCCTCTACGGAGCCAATGCGGCCTTCGTCGAGGACCTCTATGCCCGGTGGGCCGAGAACCCCGGATCGGTGGAGCCGTCCTGGGCCGCCTTCTTCGCCACGCTTCAGGACCAGGCCGACCAGGTCAAGCGCGCCGCGCTGGATCCGTCCTGGACGCCCAAGGCCGCCCCTATCGTGCGTCCCGAATGGCTGTCGGCGATCGACGGCCAGTGGCCCTCGGTCGCGCCCGCCGTCGAAGCCAAGATGACCAAGGCCATCGAGGCCAAGTCGCCGGGCTCGTCGTCGGAAGCCGTTCGCGCCGCCACGCTGGACAGCCTGCGCGCCATCATGATGATCCGGGCCTACCGGATGCGCGGCCATCTGGCCGCCAATCTCGACCCGCTGGGCCTGGAGCCCAAGGCCTCGGCTCCCGAGCTGGACCCCGCGACCTACGGCTTCGCCGAAGCCGACTACGATCGCCCGATCTTCCTCGACTTCGTGCTGGGCCTGGAAATCTCGTCGATCCGCGAGATCCTGTCGATCCTGCGCCGCACCTACTGCGACAATGTCGGCGTGCAATATATGCACATCTCGGATCCCACCGAGAAAGCCTGGCTGCAGGAGCGCATCGAGGGTCGAGACAAGGAAATCGTGTTCTCCAAGGAGGGCAAGATCGCCATCCTGAAGAAGCTGATCGAGGCCGAGGGCTTCGAACGCTTCCTACACAAGCGCTTCCCCGGCACCAAGCGCTTCGGCCTCGATGGCGCCGAGGCCTGCATCCCGGCCCTGGAGCAGATCATCAAGCGCGGCGGCGCGCTGGGCGTGAAGGACATCGTGCTGGGCATGCCGCACCGCGGCCGCCTCAACGTGCTGGCCGCCGTGATGGGCAAGCCCTATCACGTGATCTTCCACGAGTTCCAGGGCGGCACCAGCCTGCCCTCGGACGTCGAGGGTTCGGGCGACGTCAAGTACCACATGGGCGCCTCATCGGACCGTGAGTTCGACGACAACAGCGTCCACCTGTCGCTGACCGCCAACCCCTCGCACCTGGAAATCGTCAATCCGGTGGTGATCGGCAAGGCCCGCGCCAAGCAGGCCTTCGCCCTGCGCGAACAGCCCGACGCCGGCCGCGGCCACGTGCTGCCGCTGCTGCTGCACGGCGACGCGGCCTTCGCGGGCCAGGGCGTGGTGGCCGAGTGCTTCACCCTGTCGGGCCTGAAGGGCTACCGCACGGGCGGCACCATACACTTCATCGTCAACAACCAGATCGGCTTCACGACCAACCCGCGCTATTCGCGCAGCTCGCCCTATCCCTCGGATGTGGCGCTGATGGTCGAGGCCCCGATCTTCCACGTCAATGGCGACGACCCCGAGGCCGTGGTCTTCGCGGCCAAGGTCTCGACCGAATATCGCCAGATGTTCGGCAAGGACGTGGTCATCGACATGTTCTGCTATCGCCGGTTCGGTCACAATGAAGGTGACGACCCGACGATGACCCAGCCCTTGATGTACGCCAAGATCAAGGATCACGTCTCGACCCGCGAAATCTATAGCCGCCGCCTGATCGCCGAGGGCGTGGCCACCCAGGCCGAGGCCGAGGGCTGGGTCACCGAGTTCGAGAACTTCCTCGACAAGGAATTTGACGCCGGCAAGGCCTATAAGGCCAACAAGGCCGACTGGCTGGACGGCAAGTGGAAGGGCCTGGCCTTGGCCGGGGACGAAGAGCGCAAGGGCAAGACCGACGTCGCCGCGACGCGGCTGCTGGAGATCGGTCGCCAGATCACCACCGTTCCCGACCGCATCAACGCCCACAAGACCGTCAAGCGCGTGATCGACAATCGCCGCGAGGCGATCGAGAAGGGCGAGAACATTGACTGGGGCACGGCCGAGCACCTGGCCTTCGCCACCCTGCTCGACGAGGGCTTCCCCGTCCGCCTGTCCGGCCAGGACAGCGTGCGCGGCACCTTCACCCAGCGCCATTCGGACGTCATCGACCAGACGACCGAAGAACATTACACGCCGCTCAACAACATCCGCCCCGGCCAGGCCCATTACGAGGTGATCGACTCGGCCCTGTCGGAAGAGGCGGTTCTGGGCTTCGAATACGGCTTCTCGCTGGCCGACCCCAACACCATGACCCTTTGGGAAGGCCAGTTCGGCGACTTCGTGAACGGGGCCCAGGTGGTCATCGATCAGTTCATCAGCTCGGGCGAGCGCAAGTGGCTGCGGATGAGCGGCCTGACCATGCTGCTGCCGCACGGCTATGAGGGCCAGGGTCCCGAGCACAGCTCGGCGCGCCTCGAGCGCTTCCTGCAGTCGTGCGCCGAGGACAACATGCAGGTGGTCAACTGCACCACCCCGGCCAACTATTTCCACGCCCTGCGTCGCCAGATGCACCGCGAGTTCCGCAAGCCCTTGATCGTCATGACGCCCAAGAGTCTGCTGCGTCACAAGAAGGCCGTCTCGAACCTGGCCGACATGACCGAGGGTTCCAGCTTCCACCGGGTGATGATCGACGGGGCCGAAGCCGGCTGCGACGTCGGCGGGATCAAGCTGAAGAGCGACGATCAGATCAACCGCGTCATCTTCTGCTCGGGCAAGGTCTATTACGACCTGATCGACGCTCGCGCCAAGTCGGGCCGCGACGACGTCTATATCGTGCGCCTGGAGCAGTTCTATCCCTGGCCGCTGAAGTCGGTGCTGGGCATGCTGGGCCGCTTCAAGAACGCCGAGCTGGTCTGGTGCCAGGAAGAGCCCAAGAACATGGGCGGCTGGACCTTTGTCGATCCGTGGATCGAGCTCAGCCTGGCCAAGCTGGACGTCAAGGCCAAGCGCGCGCGTTATGTGGGTCGTCCCGCCTCGGCCTCCACGGCCGCCGGCATGATGAGCCGCCACCTGAAAGAACTCGAAGCCTTCCTGACCGAAGCGTTCGCCTGACCGCTTCGCCTCGACCCTGAACCCGCCGACCAAACCAGAGACATCGGAACCCCACATGGCCGACATCATGACCCCCGCCCTCGGCGAATCCGTCACCGAAGCGACGGTCGCGCGCTGGACCAAGAAGGCCGGTGAGGCGGTGAAGAAGGACGAACTTCTCGTCGAACTGGAAACCGACAAGGTCAGCCTTGAGGTCGTGTCTCCGACCGATGGCGTGTTGTCCTCGATCGGCGCTGAGGAAGGCGCCACCGTGGTTCCTGGAACCGTGCTGGGCGTGGTGACCGAAGGCGCCGCCGCGACCGCCGCTCCGGCCGCCGCCGCGCCTGCCGCTGCGCCTGCCGCCGCTGCTCCGGCTCCGGCTCCGGCCGCTGTTCCCGCGCCGACGCCGGCGCCCGCTCCGGTCGCCGCCGCAGCCCCGGCTGCGACCACCGTCGCCCCGGTCAGCCCGGCCCCGGCCCGCATCGCCGCCGAGAACAATCTGGACCTGTCGAAGGTCGCCGGCACCGGCAAGGACGGCCGGGTGACCAAGGGCGACGCCCTGGCCGCCCTCGAAACCCGCGCCAACGCCCCGGCTCCGGCCGCCGCCCCGGCCGCGCCGCGCGCCATCCATGAGCGCGAAGAGCGGGTGAAGATGACGCGCCTGCGTCAGACAATCGCCCGTCGCCTGAAGGAAGCCCAGAACAACGCCGCCATGCTGACGACCTTCAACGAGGTCGACATGACGGCGGTGATGGCCCTGCGCGGTCAGTACAAGGACATCTTCGAGAAGAAGCACGGCGTGAAGCTGGGCTTCATGTCGTTCTTCACCAAGGCCGTCGTGGCCGCCCTGAAGTCCGTGCCGGACGTCAATGCCGAAATCGATGGGACCGACATCGTCTACAAGAACCACTACGATATCGGCGTGGCGGTCGGCACCGAGAAGGGCCTGGTGGTTCCGGTCGTCCGCGACGCCGACACCCTGAGCCTGGCCGAGATCGAAAAGGCCATCGGCGCCCTGGGCAAGAAGGCCCGCGACGGCCAGCTGTCGATCGACGACATGCAGGGCGGCACCTTCACCATCACCAATGGCGGCATCTACGGCTCGCTGATGTCGACCCCGATCCTCAACGCGCCGCAGTCGGGGATCCTCGGCATGCACGCGATCAAGGAGCGGGCCATGGTGGTGAACGGCAAGATCGAGGTCCGGCCGATGATGTACCTGGCGCTGAGCTACGACCACCGCGTGGTCGACGGCCAGGGCGCCGTGACCTTCCTGGTCAAGGTCAAGGAAGCCCTGGAAGATCCGCAGCGTTTGTTGCTCGAACTGTAGTCGGCCGCCTTCAGGGTTGATCAAGAAAACGGCGTGCGGGCCTGGCCCGCACGCCGTTTCCATGTCTGCCTCTATCCGTCTTCCCAGCGAAGGCCGGGAAGACGGATAGAGAAGGGCCTGCGGCCCTAGTTTTAGGCCTGGGTCAGCTGCCACTCGCCGCGCGTATCCTTGCAGGCGCTGTAGCGCTCCGTGGTCGGACGATCGCCCGAGGTGCTGACCGAGGCGGCGATCACCCGGCAGCCGGGGGCAGGGCCGTAGCCATTCTGGGCCAGCAGCGAGGTCGAGACATAGCCGGCGCCATAGCCGCCGCGGCCGACCAGCAGCCAGTTGCTCGACGGCACGCCGCCCAGGACCTCGACCCGATCGCCGGCCGACAGCTTGCCGACCACCGCCGAACGGGTGGACGGGCCAGCCCGAAGGTTGGCGGTCGAGCGGGCGGTATAGTCGCCGCTCACGGCGTCATAGCTGTCCAGCACCTTGACATTGCGCTCGAAGCGCAGGCCATCGCCGCTCAGCGGCGGGCCGTAGGACGACGACACCACGTCGATCCGGCCCGAGGCCCCGGTGCGCGGGTTGTTCCAGGTCTGCGAGCGGCCCTCTTCCAGGGCGCGCTTGGTGGCCTGTTGGGCCAGGGCGGTGTCGGTCGACTGCATGCGGCAGCCAATATAGGAGCCCGCCGCCGCGCCGGCCGCCGCGCCGACCAGGGCGCCCAGGGTCTTTTCGTTCTTGCTGATCTTGCTGCCCAGCAAAGCGCCGAGGCCGGCCCCGACCAGGGCGCCGCCCTCTTGCTTCTTGCCCGAGCCTTCGCAGGAGAACAGCCCGCCCAATCCCTTGGACTGGGCCATGGCGGGGGCGGGGGCTGCGACAAGCGAGCCGAGCATGGCCGTGACCGAGAGGGCGGCGGCGATTTGATGTCTGGTCATGGGCGATGTTCCTTCGGTTGAAAAGCGTTGAAAGCTTGAGATTGGTTGGCGCGCCTGGCTCTCGTGATACAACTAATCAACGATAAGGGAGGAAGGCACGTGCACGACAAGTTGGACTATAGCTGCTTTGACGTCGAGATCGAGGCGGGTGTCGCCCATCTGATCCTCAAGCGCCCCGAGGCCTTGAACACCATGACCCGCGCGTTCTGGAACGAACTGCCGGCGATCATTCGCGACATCGACGACAACGCCCGCGCCCGCTGCATCGTCATCTCCTCGACCGGCAAGCATTTCTGCGCCGGCATGGACCTGTCGGTGTTCACCGACGGTGAGGGGGTGACCGGGGGAGAACCCGCCGACCGTTTCGTGGCGGCCGAGAGCTTCCGCCGCCACGTGCATCACCTGCAGGACACGTTCAACTGCCTGGACGAGGCCCGGATGCCGGTGATCGTCGCCATCCAGGGCGGCTGCATCGGCGGGGCGGTGGACTTCACCAGCGCCTGCGACATTCGCTACGCCACCGCCGACGCCTTCTTCACGATCCACGAGATCAATATCGGCATGACCGCCGATGTCGGCACCTTCCCGCGCCTGTGCAAGTTGATCCCCGAGGGCTGGGTGCGCGAGCTGGCCTATACGGGCCGGCGGCTGCCCGCCGCGCGGGCGCGTGACATCGGCCTGGTCAACGAGGTGTTCGCCACCCACGAAGAGGTGGTCGCCCACGCCTTGGCCACCGCCCGCGAAATCGCCAGCAAGTCGCCCCTGGCCGTGGCTGGCAGCAAGGTGATGATCAACTACGCCCGCGACCATTCGATCCGGGACGGGCTGGACTATATCGCCACCTGGCAGACCGGCATGTTCTCGCCGCCGCACATGATGGAAGCCTTCCAGGCCAAGGCCCAGGGCCGCGAACCGGTCTATCCCGACCTCGTGCCGCTGCGAAAGCGCATGTAGCTCTGGGAAGCGCTGTTCAGGCCGTGTAACGGTTGTCATCCCGGACAAGGCCCGCAGAGCTGCGGATCCGGGACTGCCGAAACCGCCTGCATTTGACGCCGCGATCAACGCGTCCGTGACCGGCTGAACCAGCTTTCCGCGCGCCTGGACGACGGCGACTGGTTCGACGGGGTCTTCAGCGCTGGCGACCTGATGATGGTGACCGCTCTGCGCAGATTGACGGGATCGGGGATCCTGGAGGCCTGTCCGAATCTGGCGGCCGATGTCGCTCGCGGGGGGGCGCGGCCCGCCTATCAGCGCGCCTTCACCGCCGCATCGGGCGGCGGATAGCCCGCGAACCCTTCCGGCAGCTCGGCGCTGGTCAGGTCGCAGCCGTCCAGCTTGCAGCGGCCGAGATCGGCGTCGATGAAGCGGGCGCGGCGGGCGCTGGCCCCGGTCAGGTTGGCGTTACGGAGGTTGGCGCGGCTGAGGTCGGTGCGCAGGATCCGGCCCTGGCTGATGGTCAGGGGACCCAGCCTGGCGCCGCTCAGGTCGGCCCGAGCCAATTGAGCGCCGACCAGACGTGCGCCCCGCAGGTCGGCTCCCCGCAGGTTGACGCCCCGCAGGTCGGCCTCGGCCAGGTTGGCGCCTTGCAGATGCGCGCCCTCAAGGTCCATGCCGAAGAAGATCGCGCCCGGCGCCGACAGACCGCTGAGTTTGCGGCCCTTCAATCGCTTCAGCGGCCTGAAATCGACCATCGGGATCCTGGCGGCCGCGCCGTCGCGGCCCTGGGTGGCGATGTGCAACTCGTGCAGTTCGAGAATGTCGTGCAGCGGCTCGTCATCGACATAGATCAGCGGCGGCGGGGCGCGCAGCCCCCCCGTCAGGTCGGCGTGCTCGAGGCTGGCCCCGGCCAGGTCGGCGCCGACCAGCACGGCCTTGCGCAATGAGGCCCCGCTCAGGTCGGCGTTGTAGAGATTGGCCCGCGAGAGGTTGGCGCCATCCAGCATCGCGTGATTCAGCCGCGCGCCCTGCAGGCTGACGCCGGTCAGGTCGGCGTCGGTCAGGTCGGCGGCCCGGGCGAAATCGCCGCTCATCTGGGCGCCGGCCAGGTTGGCGCCGCGGGCCACCGCATGGTCCAACTCGCCGCGCCGGGCGCGGTGCTGGAGGATCTTGAAGCCCTCGGCGGCGTCCTGGGTGGCGGTGACGCCCTCGCGCAGGTCGCAGCCCGACAGGTCGGCCCCCGACAGGTTGGCCCCGCGCAGGCAGGCCCCGCGCAGGTCGCAGCGTGACAGGTCGGTCTCGCGCAGGTCGGCGTCGCGCAGGTCGGCCCCGTAGAGGGTGGCGCGGGTCAGGACGGCGCGGGCCATCAGGGCCCCCGACAGCCGTGCGCCCGTCAGGTCGGCTTCCGAAAGATTGACGCCTTCCAGATTGACGTTGTCGAGATCGACATAGGAGAGGTTGGCCCGGGTCCCGCCCGGCTGGCCCTTCAGGTAGCGCGCGTGGGCCTCGACCATGGCCTTCAACGCCCGAAGCGGAAGGGTTCGGATCAGGCCGGCTTGAGCGGAGGGGGCGGCGGCGGACATTCTGGTGGGCTCTTTTCGCCGAACCCTGTCATGTCGGCTTTAAGGAAAGGTTCGATTTGCCCAGAAAAGTCAAAGCCATCCGCGACGTCTGAACCACAGCAGCGGTCCGGCGGCGGCGGCGATCATCAAGAAGATGGCGAACGGGTAGCCGTGCAGCCAGGCGAGCTCCGGCATGTGCTGAAAGTTCATGCCGTAGATCCCCGCCACCAGGGTCGGCGGCAGGAACATCACCGAGAAGACCGAGAAGATCTTGAAGATCGCGTTCTGCTCGATGTTGATAAAGCCTAGCGCCGCATCGAGCAGGAAGGTGATGTTGCCCGACAGGTAGTTGGAATGGTCGGTGATCGACTGGACGTCACGTTGCAGCGATTTGAGGTGGTCGCGCAGTTCCCGGTCGCCCTCGAACTGGTCGGCCAGGCTGGCGAAGCTGAGCAGGCGGGCCAGACTGACCAGGCTGTCGCGAGCCTTAGAATTGATGATCTGGGCCCGGCCCAAGCGGTTGAGGATCGCCTCGAACGCCGCGCCGCGCGGGCGGCTGAAGATGATCCGCGACTGGACCTCGACCTCGCCCGCCGTGCGCTCGAGAATGTCGGCGGTGCGGTCGATCACCGCGTCCAGCAGGCCCAGGAAGGTCTGGGCGCCGCTGGGGCACAGGCTGGGCTGGCGCTCGGCCTGGGCGGCGAACACCGCGAAGGCTTTCGGCTCGACATAACGGATCGTGACCAGCCGCTGGCCGGTCAGCACGAAGGTCACGGGGGCGGCGGTGGGCAGGTCGCTGTCGGCGTGGGCCAGAACCGTGGCGGTCATGAAGGTGCCGCCATCCTCCTGATAGAGGCGCGAGGAGGCCTCGATCTCGGCCATCTCCTCGCGGGTGGGCAGCAGCAGGCCGATCGATTTCTCGACCGCCACTTCTTCGGCGCGGGTAGGATCGACCAACTCGATCCACACCGCGTCGTCGGGCAGCCGCCAGTCGGGCTTTAAGCCGCCCGACTCGAAGCCCGGCGCGCCATGGCGCAGCACTCTCAGCATGGAAGGGTCGCTTTGTTCACGCGCCGGGCATGGCCCAGCGCGCGCCTCAGGTCAACGCGCTTGCGGCTTGTCGTTGTCTTGCGAGGAGGCGATCAGGGCGGCGATGCGGTCGGTCGAATCGGCGGCCTGGTTGATCATGTCCAGCGGCGAGCTGGCGCGGACCGAGGCGGCGACCTGGTTGGCGGCCGACTTGGCCAGCGAGACGGCGGCGTTCTGGGCCAAGGCCAGTTTCGAGGTGGCGGCGGCGATCGTGGTGGCCTGGGCGTTCTGGTAAATGAAGCCGTGGGTCGGATAGACGGTGGTGCCCAGATCTCGAATCGGGTCGTACCAGACCTTCACGGCGCTCCAGTCGCCGGCTGGCGAGACGTCGACCACGGTGACGTCTTTTTCGACTTGGCCGCGGCCGCCGTCGATGATCGACCAGTTGGCGTGGGTCACCTGGATCACCCGGTCGGTCAGCACCTGGCTGACGAAGGCGACGTGGCCAAGGTTCATGCGGGCGGTGGGCTTGAAACAGAGAACGGCGCCGGAGCGGGGCATGAAGCCGGTGTCGTACTTGCCGACCGCCTGGGTCCACCAGGTGCGGGCGTCGCCAAAGATTTGGATGCCCGACATCAGACGCGCGAACGGGACGCACTGCCAATACCCGTCAGCCTGCGCGCCGGTCATCGGCACAAGGCTGATCATGGCGGCCGCGGCCAGGGAACCCCAGAAGGTTCTCGTCCGTTTCGTCATGCTTTGGGTGCTCCCCCGCGTCACTGAGCCAAGGGATAACCCTGACAGACAGATATGAAAAGTCTGTTTATCCGGCGCTAATCGTGGCAGGGCGTCGCGACCGCCAGCCTCGCGCCCAAGCTTTCATGCGTTCGCGGGCCGGTTTCTCGATGAGGTGATACGACATCGCCGACAGCGGGACCAGCGCCAGAACAATCGCCAGCCAAGCATAGAGGGGCAGTTGCTCGCCCTCGATCTTCAAAAGCCTGGCCGCTGCATTGCCCGCCAGGATCTTCCAGGGGATGCAGATCATGTAGGTCGAGTAGCTGATCTCGCCCAAGTACACGAGCGGGGCTTGGGTCGCAAAGCGTGACCCTGCGGCGGCCATGCCCGCGAGGGTGACGATCAGCCCCCCCAGGGTCATGACGATGATCTGGTCCGGGGCGCCGAAATGCACGGCCAGAAGCACGGCGGCGCCCGCGAAACAGGCAGCCAGCCCTGAGAATCGTCCGGTCACGGCGCCGGAGCGCCACAGGGCGTGCAGGGCGCAGCCATAGGCGAAGCACGGCACGATGCGCAGGAACCCCCAGCGGATGGTGGCCTCGGTCAGCGGAGAGCCGGCCAGGGCCTGGAAGGCCGGATAGAGCGCGGCGATCAGGGCCAGGGCCAGGCAAACGGCGACCCGCGGCCGATCCCGCAGCCGCCAGGCGGCCAGGGCGAAGATCGGGAAACTGAGATAGGCGAACCACTCGGCCGAGATCGACCAGGACGGATGGTTCCAGCCGGCCAACGGCGCGAAGCCCCAGGCCTGGACCAGCAGCAGATTGGCGGGCAGGGCGCTCCAGGCCAGCATGTTGTGATCGACGGCGATGCCGGCCAGGCCGGCGGCGGCAGCCATCAGACCCACGCCGACCAGGGTAACCAGATGCAGCGGATAGACCCGCGCCATCCGGTTCCAAAGGAAGTCGCCATAGCGGAACGTTCCCGCGCCGAAGCCCTGCAGATAGACGTGGCAGAGGATGAAGCCCGACAGGGTGAAGAAGGCCTCGACGCCCAGATAACCCTTGCCAATAATCGCCGGCGGGAGGGCCGCCGAGAGGTTTGGCCAGTAGTGATACATCACCACCCAGAAGGCCGCGAAGAACCGAAGGGCCGTCAGGGGCTTGATATTGGCGGCGTCGGGCATCATCTCGACTCTTGGTTTGGCGAAGCCTGGGGGCTTCCGTCGCGTCCCTTGCATGGACGGCGCCTCTTGTGGGGGAGGCGCAGACGCGTTTTCCACACCGAAGTTAGAACGGTACGATGAACGAACTCCTTGACCTCGCCGCAGATCCGGCCGCCTGGGCCGCCCTGGTCACCCTGATCGTCATGGAGGTCGTGCTCGGCATCGACAACCTGGTGTTCATCTCGATCCTGTCCAACAAGTTGCCCGAGGCCGACCGTGGCCGGGTGCGCAAGATCGGCATCTCTATGGCCCTGATCATGCGGCTGGTCCTGCTGTCGACCATCGCCTTCATCGTCGGCCTGGTTCACCCGGTGATCGACCTGGGGATCGTCGGACCGCTGAACGCCCATGGCGAACCCAGCTTCGAGACCGCCTTCTCGTGGCGCGACCTGATCCTGCTGGCCGGCGGCCTGTTCCTGATCTGGAAGGCCACGAAGGAAATCCACCACAGCGTCGATCCGGCCAAGGACGAGTCCGCGCCCGACGTGAAGACGGCGGCGATCTCCAATGTCGGCGGCGCGATCTTCCAGATCATCCTGCTGGACATCGTGTTTTCGATCGACTCGATCCTGACCGCCGTGGGCATGACCGATCACCTGCCGATCATGATCATCGCCGTGGTCGTGGCCGTGGGCCTGATGATGGTGGCCGCCGACCCGCTGGGCAATTTCATCAACAACAATCCCACCGTGGTCATGCTGGCCCTGGGCTTCCTGCTGATGATCGGCGCCGTGCTGATCGCCGAGGGCTTCGGCGTCCATGTGCCCAAGGGTTACATCTACGCGGCCATGGCCTTCTCGGGCGGGGTCGAGGGGCTGAACATGATGTCGCGCAAGAAGGGCGGCGGAAAGGGCCACTAGAGCATTTCCCGACCTGACTGCGTGAGGCCGTGAGCTCTAATCTTTTGTTTTGACGCATTTTTCTTCACGCGAACCAGAACCGCTTCGCTCGAAAAATGCTCTAGCCCCCGTCTTGGCTGGGAACATCTCGGCTGGGGACAGGCCCATGCGCCTGTCCCCAATCCTGCCCGGACCCGCACTTGCGCCCCGGATCTCTACAAGAAGCTGTACGGATCCACGTCGAACACCACCCGCACCGAGTTCGGGACCTTGGCCCGCGCCCGCCAGGCCGCCAGAAAGCCCTGCAGGTCCACTGAGCGATCCGCCCGGACCAGGAACCGCTTGCGTCGCCGGCCGCGCACCAGGGCCAGGGGCGCGTCGGCGGGGCCAAACACCTCCACCCCTTCGGCATTGGGCGTCGCCGCCGCCAGGGCTTGGCAATAGGCTTCCAGGGCGGCGGCGTCCGGCCCCGAGGCGATCACCGCCGCCAGGCGGCCGAACGGCGGCAGGCCGGCCTCCTGGCGCATGGCCATCTCGGCCTCGACGAAGGCGTCGCGGTCCTGGGCCTTCAGGGCCTGCAGCACGCCATGCTCCGGCGCGTAGGTCTGGAGAAGCGCCCGACCGGGCTTCTCGTGGCGGCCCGCCCGCCCGGCCGCCTGGGCCAGCAGTTGGAACGTCCGTTCCCCGGCCCTCAGGTCGCCGCCGCGCAGGGACAGGTCGGCGTCGACCACGCCCACCAGGGTGAGGTTGGGAAAGTTGTGACCCTTGGCGGCGGCCTGGGTGGCCACGAGAATGTCGATATCGCCCGCCGCCATGGTCTCGACCAGCGCCCGCGCCCCGGCCGCGTCGAACACCGTGTCGGACGAGAACACCGCCACCCGCGCGTCGGGCCACAGGTGGCGCGCCTCCTCCTCCACCCGCTCGACGCCCGGACCGATCGACACCAGGCTGTCCTTGGCATGGCAGTGGGGGCAGGCCTCGGGCTTCTTCATCGAGAAGCCGGTCAGGTGGCAGACCAGGCGGCCGGTATAGCGATGCTCGACCAGCCAGCTGTCGGTGTCGGGCGACTTCATCTTCTCGCCGCAAGCCCGGCACAAAACGAGTGGCGCATAGCCCCGGCGATTGAGGAACAGCAAGGATTGCTCGCCGCGCGACAGGGCCAGCGACACCGCCTTGACCAGCGGCGGCGACAGCCAGCGGCCGGGCTCCGGCGGGGT
Organism: Caulobacter sp. DWP3-1-3b2; assembly: GCF_049896325.1. Classification (NCBI taxonomy): domain Bacteria; kingdom Pseudomonadati; phylum Pseudomonadota; class Alphaproteobacteria; order Caulobacterales; family Caulobacteraceae; genus Caulobacter; species Caulobacter sp. DWP3-1-3b2. The sequence goes on along the minus strand of NZ_JAFCUB010000004.1, from coordinate 155,549 downwards.
CTCGCGCATGTCGATCAGGTCAATGTCCGGAAGTTGCGCCGCGCCGTGGCGGGCGCTGAGGCGCAGCCAGCGATAGCGACCCTGCTGGGCGTTCCACAGGCTCTCCAGTGACGGCGTCGCCGAGGCCAGCACCACCAGCGCCCCCTCGATCTTGGCGCGGGCCACGGCCAGGTCGCGGGCCTGGTAGATGAAGCCCTCTTCCTGCTTGAACGAGCCGTCGTGCTCCTCGTCGACGATCACCAGGCGCAGGCTTTTGAACGGCAGGAACAGGGCCGAGCGGGCCCCGACCACGATCCGCGCCTGGCCGGTGGCCACGCCCTCCCAGGCCCGTCGGCGCCTGGGCGGCGAGACGCCCGAGTGCCACTCGACCGGCGCGACGCCGAACCGCTGCTCGAAGCGGGCGATCACCGCCTGGGTCAGGGCGATCTCGGGCAGCAGGATCAGCACCTGGCTCTGCGGGTCGGCGGCCAAGGCGGCGGCGACGGCCTCCAGATAGACCTCGGTCTTGCCCGAGCCCGTTACCCCGTCCAGCAGGGCCGCCTGGAAGCCGCCGGCCGCCAGCATCTGGGCCAGTACGTCGGCCGAGGCCTGCTGGCTGGGATTGAGGGTCTGGGCCGGCAGGGAGAGGTCGGGCTGGGGAAAGCTTTGGTCGGGCTCTATCCAGGTCACGGCCAGCGCGCCCTCGTCGACCAGCCCCTTGACCACGCCGGTCGAGACGCCCGCCGCCGTGGCCAGGGCGCCCGAAGCGATAGGGCCAGCCTGGGCGGCGGCCAGCACCTTCAGCCGGGCGGGCGTCATGCGCGCGGGCTGTGTTCCGGTCAACACCAGGGCCTTGTCGGGCTTGGCGGCGGGATGGCGCAGGCCGCGCAGGGCCATGGCCAGGGGCCAGGCTGGGATATCGACCGAATAGCGCGCCGCCCAGTCGATGAAGGTCAGTACGCCGGGCGGCAGGGGCGGGTCGTCCACCCGCTCCAGAACCGGCTTGAGCGGCCGGTTCTGACCGGCGCCGTCGCGCATGGCGGTGACCACGCCGCGAATCACTCTTGGACCCAACGGAACGGTCACATGGTCGCCGACCACCAGCCCCAGGCCCTCCGGCTCGGCATAGTCGAAGGCCTCGGGCAGCGGCATGGGCAGCAGGACGGAGGCGATGCGGGGCATGGGACCTGACATGGGCGGAGTTCGGGTTCTGCCTTGGAAACGTTCCCAGGTCGAGACGGCGCGTCGTCGCCCATAAGCGGCTGTTAACCGAACCTGGGGCTTCATCAGGGTTGTCCCCGCCTGCCCAGCATATGGGGACTCAGTGTGGATGGAGTAGAGCGACCATGACCGACGCGACCCAGGCGATGTCGCCTCATCCCGTCCACGCCGACGCCGTCCGCGACTTCCTGCGCGCCGAGCCCGACTTTCTGCATCGGGATCCCGACCTGCTCAGCGACCTGGGCCTTCGCGCCGACGCCAGCAATGTCGTCGATTTCGGACCCCTGGCCCTGGCCCGCGCCGCCGCCGCCCATCAGCGCGAGGCGGGGGTCCGCCGCGAGATCGAGGCCACGGCCCGCGCCAATTTCTCGGCCCAGGCCCAGACCCACGCGGCGGTGATCGACCTGCTTGACGCGCGCAACCATTCCGATCTCGCCCGGCGCGTCGACGACATGGCCGCCCTGCGCTTTGGCCTGGCCGCCGGCGTGGTGGTGCTGGAAGGCCCTGGCCGCGTGCCGGCCGGCTGGCACGCCCTGATCGACGGCCAGATCGACATGATCATGGGCGACCACGGCGTCGCCCGCATGGGCTTCCACGCCCCGGCCCTGGGCCTGTTCGGCGACCGCCTCGACACCATCAAGAGCATGGCCCTTGTCCGCCTGGCCGTCTGGGAGCCGTCACGCCAAGGCCTGCTGGCTTTCGGCTCGGCCGACCCCGACGGCTTCTCCGCCGACATGGGAACCGAGCTGGTCTCGTTCCTGGCCCGCGTCGTCGAACGCACGGCCGAGCGTTGGCCGGTGCTGTGAGTCCTCTTCTCCTCCCCCGTAAAACGGGGGAGGTGGACGCGGAGTGGACGGAGGGGGCGTTCCCGCCGCCGCAACGCGCCCTCCGTCACGATGCGTATTCGCATCGCGCCACCTCCCCCGCTGCGCGAGGGAGGAAGTGACCCCCCCCAACACCGCCCGCGCCGCCCTGGCCGCCTGGCTCGAGCACCTGGCCCACGAGCGCCGCGCCTCGCCGCGCACGGTGCGGGCCTATGGCGACAACGTGACAGCCTATCTGAATTTCATGGAGCGCCATCGCGGCGAGGCCCAGTCGGTCGCCGACCTCGGCGCGGTCACCGCCGCCGAGCTGCGGGCCTATCTGGCCTTTCGACGCGGCGGTTCCCTCTCTCAAGACGGGGAGGGCCTCTCCTCCCGCTCGCTGTCGCAGAGCCTGTCGTCGATCCGCGCCTTCCACCGCTATCTCGACCACCGGCTGGACACCCCCAACGCCGCCATTGGCCTGGTGCGCGGGCCGCGTATTAAGGTCGGGGCTCCGCGCCCCGTGACCGAGGACCAGGCTCATGGCCTGATCGCCGAGCTCGGCCTCGACCCCGACCGCGACGATTGGGAGGTCGTCCGCGACCAGGCGGTGCTGACCCTGCTGTGGGGCTGCGGCCTGCGGATTTCCGAGGCCCTGTCTCTGCTGCGCAAGGACGCGCCGCTGGCCGAGATACTGCGGATCACCGGCAAGGGCGGCAAGACCCGCATCGTGCCGGTGCTCGACGCCGTGCGGGCCGGGATCGAAGCCTATGTCGCCGTCCTGCCCTTCGCCCTGACGCCCGACGAACCGCTATTTCGCGCCAAGCGGGGCGGGCCGCTGTCGTCGCGCCACGTCCAGGCCACGATGCAGACGTTGCGCGGCCGTCTGGGCCTCTCGGACCGCGCCACCCCGCACGCCCTGCGCCACTCCTTCGCCACCCACCTGCTGGGAGCCGGCGCCGACCTGCGCTCGATCCAGGACCTGCTGGGCCACGCCTCGCTCTCGACCACCCAACGCTACACCCAGGTCGACGCCGCCGGCCTGCTGGCCGCCTATGGCAAGGCCCACCCGCGGGCCTGAGTGGCGGCGATGTGACATTCCGTCACGCGAGCTCGCCCACAGCGCTGCTATTAACCGCGTTTTTACGGCGTTCAGCGCTTGTAGGTTCAAGACCGGAAATCGTCCTCCTTCTCGGACGCGCCCGGACATGGGGTTTGTGATGAAGTTCGACGATCTGAAGATTTCGACCAAGGTGGCCCTGCCGGCCGTCATCCTGACCGTGGTGGCGCTGTCCATCACCGGCGTGGGCGCCTGGCAGGCCAAGAAATCCGAAGCCGCCACCAGGGTGCTGGTCGAGCAGCGCGCGCCGGCCGAGTTGGAAGCCGCGCGGTTCAACCGCCGCATCACCGGTATCGGATATGCGGCCTATCGCACCGTTTCCAATAGCGGGGCCTCGGCCGAAGCCAAGGAGGCCAGCGGCGAGATCGACAAGGCCTATAAAGACGCCAAGGACAACCTGGCCAACATCAAGAAAGCCGATCCCTCGAGCACCAAGGCGGTCGCTGGCTTTCAAACCCGCCTGGACGCCATCTATTCCAGCGCCCGCCAAGGAGCCGACCTGGGTCTTCAGGACGCCAATGACGCCGCAAAGATGGTGATGGGGGTCATCGATCCCGACATCGCCAGCCTCAACAAGGACGTCACCGCCTTCAATAACCACCACAATGACGATACCAAGGCGATGGTGGCCAAGGCCGCCAAGGCGTCGGCCGCGGGTTCGCTGGCGAGCATCCTGTTCGGCGTGATCGCCTCGGCCGCCGCCATGATCTTCGCCCTGTGGATCGGCCGCTCGAAGATCTCGGCCCCGCTGACCAACCTGTCGCGCACCATGGAAGTTCTCGCCCAGGGCAGCGTCGATGTCGAAGTCGTCGGCGCCCAGCGCAAGGACGAGGTCGGCGGCATGGCCCGTTCGGTCCAGGTGTTCAAGGACAACGCCCTGGCCCTGCGCACCGCAGAGGCCGCGCAGCAGCGCGTCAGCGCCGAGACGGAAGCCGAACGTCAGCGCAACCAGGAAGCCGCCGAGATCGCCGCCCGCGAACAGGCCTTTGTCATGGAAAACATCGCCACCGGCCTGACCCGCCTGGCGGAAGGCGACCTGACCTATCGCGTCGACGCCCAGTTCCCGCCGGCCTATCAGCGCCTGCAGAGCGATTTCAACGGCGCCATCACCCAGATGGAAGAGGCGATGCGCACCATCGTTCAGGCCGCCAATAGCATCGGCTCTGGCTCCGACGAGATCGCCTCGGCCGCCGACGACCTGTCGCGCCGCAGCGAGCAGCAGGCCGCCAGCCTGGAAGAAACCGCCGCCGCCCTGGACGAGATCACCGCCACGGTGAAGCGCTCGTCGGCCGGCGCCGTCGAGGCCTCGCGCGTCGTCACCTCGACCCGTTCCGACGCCGAACGCTCGTCGGTGGTGGTGCGCGGCGCCGTCGACGCCATGAACCAGATCGAGAAGTCGTCGCAGTCGATCAGCCAGATCATCGGCGTCATCGACGAGATCGCCTTCCAGACCAACCTGCTGGCCCTGAACGCCGGCGTCGAAGCCGCCCGGGCCGGTGACGCGGGCCGCGGCTTCGCGGTCGTCGCCCAGGAAGTTCGCGCCCTGGCCCAACGCTCGGCCGACGCCGCCAAGGAGATCAAGACCCTGATCTCGTCCTCGACCCAACAGGTCGCCTCCGGCGTCAACCTGGTCGGCCAGACCGGCGAGGCCCTGCAGGCCATCGTCGGCAAGGTCAGCGAGATCGACGCCCTGGTGAGCGAGATCGCCGCCGGCGGCGCCGAGCAGGCCACCGGCCTCAACGAGGTCAACGCCGCTGTCAATCAGATGGACCAGACCGTCCAGCAGAACGCCGCCATGGTCGAGCAGTCGACGGCGGCCAGCCACGCCCTGAAGGGCGAGGCCAACAGCCTGATGCAGATGATCGGCCGTTTCCAGGTCAGCGGCGCCCAGGTGTCCCGCACCACCACCACGCGCCGCGCCGCCCCGCCCACCCAGGTGACCCGCGCCCCGGCCCGTCCGGTGCTGTCGCCGGCCTCCTCGGCCAGCCGTCCGGGCGCCAATCCGGTCCGCGCCGCCCAGGCCAAGGTCGCCGCATTCGCCGGCTCGGCCCAGCCGTCCTCGGACGATTGGGAAGAATTCTAGGGTTCAGTAAGCGTACCGCCCTCGCGTGACTGAGGGCGTCTCCTCCCCCCGAGGACTTTTAGGAAGGCCCCGCCGGTTCGCCCCGGCGGGGCTTTTTGTTTCGGGGAGATCGGGCTGTATGAAGCCTCGTTAGGTCGCGCCGAGGTGCCAGGGGTTGAGCAGGGCAACACCCGTGGCGACGAAATCCGCTGTATTCCGAGTGACCACGACCATGCCGTGGACAAGGGCCGTCGCCGCGATCAGCGCATTCCGTTCGGCCCTGGGATCGGGCACATGCGGGCTCGCGCAGCGCCTCGCCACGGCCGTGTCGATCGCCAGGACGCGGTCCTTGAACTCCACCAGAACCTGGTCATTGAGCCAAGCCCGAAGCGCCGCGCCCTGCCTGGAGTCCCGGCGTTCGATTTGCAGGACGCCGGTCTCAAGCTCCAAGATCGTGAGCGCCGAGATGTAGAGCGTCGCGGCGTCCGCCTGATCGGCCCATGCGACAACCTCCTCATTTGCCCTGCCATGCCGGGCCTTGCGCAACTCGGAGACGACGTTGGTGTCGAGGATGAACATCAGTCGAGATCGGCGGGCCCAACGCCAATCATCACGCGAGGGGGCTCGAGCTCCGTCTGCGCTTCATCGGCCATCGCGAGGGCGTCGGCAATGCTACGCGGGGCGCCGGCTAGCCGCCGATAGTCTTCGATGCTGAGCAGAACATGACGCGGCTGCCCCCGATCAGTGATGAACACCGGGCCGTTCGTAGCGGCCTTTTTGGCGCCGCTGGCGTCTTGGTTGAACTCACGGCTCGATAAGGTAGTGATCGGCATTGGCTCGCCCGAGGGTCGTTGTAGTGACGTTACTACAATTTGACCCTCGGGACGACGGGCTCTCCCGCACCGCCCCTAGAGCAAGCCGCGCGATATAGGAATCGCACGGCTTGCTCTAGACTCTTGTTTTCGCATCGCTTTTGCGGAAAACCGGTGGCCACTTTTCCGCGATGCTCTAGGCTAGACGAATATAAGGCGGGACGCCGTACCGGAGCCTCGCTCGTTCGGCGACCGACGGCGCTCGCCTAAGCCTGCGTCACCCAGCCCTCGACGCCCATGGCCGCCTGGCGCAGGGCTTCGGAGCGGGTGGGGTGGGGGTGGCAGGTGCGGGCCACGTCTTCCGACGACCCACCAAACTCCATGGCCAGGCAATATTCGGCGATCATGTCGCCGACGCTCGGACCCACCATGTGGGCGCCGAGGATGCGGTCGGTCTTGGCGTCAGCCAGCACCTTCACGAAGCCCTCGGTCTCGTGGTTGATCTTGGCCCGGCTGTTGGCCAGGAACGGAAACTTGCCGACCTTGTAGGCGACGCCCGCGGCCTTCAGTTCGTCCTCGGTCTGACCCACGGTGGCGACCTCAGGCTTGGTGTAGATGACGCCCGGGATGATGCCGTAGTTCACGTGACCCGCCTTGCCGGCGATCAGCTCCATGCAGGCGATGGCCTCGTCCTCGGCCTTGTGAGCCAGCATCGGGCCGCTGGTGACGTCACCGACCACCCAGACGCCCGGCGCCGAGGTCTTGAAATGGTCGTTGGCGATCACGCCGCGCTTGTCGGGCGTAATGCCCACCGTCTCCAGGCCCAGGCCTTGGGTAAACGGACGGCGGCCAATGGCCACCAGCACATAGTCGGCCTGCAGGGTCTCGGCCAGGCCGCCGGCGGCGGGCTCGACGGTGACCTGCACCTGCTTGTCGGTCGAGGTCGCGCCGGTGATCTTCGAGCCCAGCTTGAACTTGAAACCCTGCTTGGTGAGGATCTTCTGGAAGGCGGTGGCCACTTCGGTGTCGGTGCCCGGAATGATGCGGTCCAGATATTCGACCACGGTGACCTCGGCGCCCAGGCGCTTCCACACCGAGCCCAGCTCCAGCCCGATGACGCCGGCGCCCACGACGATCAGGCTCTTGGGCACTTCCGGGAGGCTGAGCGCGCCGGTCGAGTCGACGATCCGTTTGTTGTCGATGGTCACGCCCGGCAGCGGGGTGGGCTCCGAGCCCGTGGCGATGACGATGTTCTTGGCCTCGAGCACGGTCTCGCTGCCGTCCTCGGCCTTGACGACCACCTTGCCCAAACCTTCAGGAGTGTGTCCGTCGATGCGGCCCCAGCCCTTGATATAGTCGACCTTGTTCTTCTTCATCAGGAACTCGACGCCCTTGGTCAGGGCTTCGACGCTCTCGGCCTTCTGGGCCATCATCTGCTGCAGGTTCAGCTTGGGCTTCACCTCGATCCCCAGCTTGGCGAACTCGCCATTGGTCGCGGCGTCGAACATTTCCGAAGCGTGCAGCAGCGCCTTGGACGGCATGCAGCCGACGTTCAGGCAGGTGCCGCCCAGCTTGCCGCGACCTTCGACGATGGCGGTCTTCAGACCCAGTTGCCCGGCGCGGATCGCGCCGTTGTAGCCGCCGGGGCCGCCCCCGATGATGACGACGTCGTACTGAGCCATGGATCTTCGCCTTGAGACGCGCCGCGAATGGCGCCGGACAAGAAATGGGGCCTGCCCCCCGGTTTCCCAAGGGGCGGCGGGCGCGCGTACTTCCTAGCGCCTTCGTCCCAAGGATCAACCCACAGAGCGCTAAAGGCTCAGTTTGCTCGTGTCTTGCTCAAGTCCACCCAGGCGATCAGCAGGCCGACGACCGCCATCACGGCGATGATCGTCAGGTTCGACTGGCGCTGGCCGGGCGGGAAGGTGGCGTCATAGACCGGTCCCTGCATCCACAGCCAGCCCAGGGCGTCGCCGACATAGGCGATGGCGAACACCAGCCAGGCCCGCCCCTTGGCCAGGGCCAGCCGCCAGGCGGCGACGAAGTAGAGGATGACCACCGCGCACAGCAGGATCACGCGCGGCCAGGACAGGGTGTCCATCAGGGCTTCGTGCGACTTGACGATGTCGGTCAGGACCAGCAGGCGAAGTTTGTAGAGTAGGGTGAAGGTGGCCGGCACGGCGACCATGAGGGCGTACAACGCCACGGCTGCGGCCAATAGCCAGCGTAGATATTTCATCGCGACCTCCCCAGGCTTTCGGGGAGGCTAGACCCATGAGCGGGTCTGTGAAAGTCACCACGTGGCGTGATGACCTAGAGGTCCACCACCTCGCACTTCAACCGCTGGCGGATCTCGTCGGCCACGATGGCGCGGTGACAGCAGCGGGCGTCGTCCTCGTAACAGAGCAGGGCGATGCGTTTGCGTCCCGCCAGGTCGATCGCCTCGCCCAGGGCGACCTGGGCCGACGGCTCGGCCAGATGGGCGTGGAAGATCTCGCGCATCTCGTCGGTCCGCCCCGCCCGCGCCGCGTCGCGTCCGGCCTTGGGCGTGCCCAGCGGGCGCAGGTGCACGTAGTCGATGCCCTCGGCCTTGAGGCTGTTACCCAGCAGGGTCTTGGAGAACCCCGCCTTGCGCGACGAGGCCACGGCCCGCACGTCGACGACCGTCTCGACCCCGGCCGCCTTGAGCCGGGCGATCATCCCGGCCTGGGTGTCAGTCTGGTAGCCGATGGTCGCGAGGCGATTTTTCATGGCGGGCTCCATGGACGAGGCAACGCGGCGAGCCTAGTTTAGGCTCCAGTGGCCGCAACGGGAGCTTTTCGCCATGGACGCGGCCGTGTTTCGGGATCCCCGACGACGTTTCATCCCGATCGACAGCCGGGCCGGGGCTGGCGAGATGGCGGTGCTGGAGTTCGGTCCGGCCGATCGCCCGGTCGACGTGGTCTTCGTCCACGCCAACGGCTTCAACGCCCAGACCTACCGCGCCCTGCTGGCGCCGCTGTCGGCGGGCCTGCGGGTGATGGCGGTCGACCAGCGCGGACACGGCTCCAGCCGGCTGGCCGCCGATCCCGCTCGTCGTCGAAACTGGCTGGACCTGCGCGACGACCTGCTGGCCCTGCTGGTGGTGCTCGACCAGGCGCCGGTGGTGCTGGCCGGCCATTCGATGGGCGGCACCGTCAGCCTGCTGACGGCCGCCGAGGCGCCCAAGGCGGTCAGCGGTCTGGTGCTGCTCGACCCCGTGATCATGCCGCGGCTCCTGGCGCTCTACGCCCACCTGCCGTGGACCTCGGGCGCGCTGTGGAAGCGCATGCCGATGGTCCAAGGCGCCCTGCGCCGGCGGGCAGTGTTCGACAATCGCGAGACCGCGTTCAGCGCCTATCGCGGCCGCGGCGCCTTCAAGACCTGGCCCGAGGCCATGCTGACCGACTATGTCGGCGGCGGCTTCAAGGATCGCGACGACGGCGCGGTCGAACTGGCCTGCGCCCCGGCCTGGGAGGCCTCCAACTACAGCGCCCAGGCGCACGATCCCTGGCGAGCAATGGCGCGGCTGCGCTGCCAAGCGCGGATCCTGCGGGCTGAGCGGGGCTCGACCTGCCGGGTCGGCGACCCCGAACGGCTGGCGCGGCGCTATCCGAAGGTGTCGGTCGAGACCGTGGAAGGCGCGAGCCACTTCCTGCCGATGGAACGGCCCGACCTGGTGCGGGAAGCGATCTTCGAGATGGCGACCTAGTTTTTAAAACCCCTCTGGAAGAGGGTCTCAGAAATCACAGCGCCAGCCCCTCGACAGACTTCTCACCCAGCGCCGCGCGCGCCGCGTCCGAAATCGCCACCACCTTGCGCGCGTCGAGGTCGAAGGCGATCGCCACCGCCTCGGAGGTCCCCCAGGGGCGGCCCGTCGTCGGGTCGAGCATCCAGTGGACCACCCGCATGGCGGCGCCCGTCGTGCCGACCAGGCCCGAACGGATCTCTACCCGGTCGCCCGCCCGGGGCCAGGCCAGCTGGGCGATGCGGTATTCCAGCACGGCCCCGCCGACCTGGGCGGGTGGAGATTCGGCGTGTTCGACCACCGTGTCGCGGAAAGGGCCGATGAAGCTGCCGATGCCGTCCGACACGCGGCCGATGAATTGCTCGGCGCGCATGCGTCCGAACACGTCGCAATCGGTGGCGGCCAGGGCGCCCAGGCTGATGCGTTGCAGGCCCAGGGCGTCTGCGCGCGCCAGGCTGGCGGTGGTCTCGATCGGCCCCAGCTCCAGGCTGCGGGCCCGGGCCATCTCCGGAACCTCGACCTTCAGGACCCGCGCGCGTTCCCGGGTCACCGACGGCCACGGGAAGGCCTCGCCCTCGCGCGGTGTGACATGGGCGACCGTGGTCTGGAACGTGGCGGCGAGCTGGCCTGTGGCGGTGTGGATCAACAGTTGCAACAGCCGAGCCTCGGTGTCGGTGATCTCGATCACCCCGCCCAGCATATGCAGGGTCGCGCCGGCATGGGCCTCGCGCAGGAAGCGGATGTGCTGCTCGCGAACCAAGATCGTGGCGTTGGCATAGGGCGAAAAGGCGTGGGGCAGGGCTAGCTCGGCCGCGAGTCCCGCCAGGCCCTCCATGGCCCGCGCGACGTAGAAGCGCACGTTCATGTGCCCCATCTCGTCGCAGTCCCAGGTATTGACCCCGCCGCGCCAGATCTCGACGCCGGGGTAGGCGGCCTCTTGGGTCGTCATGGTGGGGAGTCTCGGCGATGGAACGGTTGGCTGGACCCTAGCGGGGTTCGCGGCCTATTCGCAATCAGGACGGACGGCGCCGTGGATTGGACGGGGACACAAACTCATCCCACGGCCTTGGCCAACCTGGCGCGGGCGGCGGAATGAGTGTGTGTCCCCAAACCCATCCGCCGAGGCTGAAAGTCTAACCCCGACAATCCCCGCATAGCCCGTGCGCTTCGATCGTCACCGCCGTCAGGGCGTAGCCCGCGCTCGCCCCGGCGGCGATGATCTCGGCGCTAGCCCTGGGCTCGATCTCTCGGGTGGCGCCGCAACAGTCGCAGATCAGGAACGCGGCGGCGTGGCCGTCAGCCTCCTTGCGGCAGGCGACATAGGCGTTGAGGCTCTCGATGCGGTGGGCGAAACCCTGTTTCTCAAGGAAGTCCAGGGCCCGATAGACGGTCGGCGGCTTCGCAGGTGGACCATCAATGGCGTAGCTGGCGATCAGGTCATAGGCCTTCACCGGCTGACCGGCCTGGAGCAGAAGTTCCAGCACCCGGCGGCGCGGCGCGGTCAGTCGCTGGTCGGCCGTCGCGCAGCGCGCCTCGGCGGCGGCGAGTTCCGCCGCCAGGCCGTCGCCGGCGACGCCGTGGTTATGATGATCGTGGTCGCAAGCGGCGTGGGCCATGGGGCGAGAGGTAGAGGTCTGGGACGTTGGACGCAACTCCCCCCACCGATCCCACAGGGGAAGAACCTTTTCCGCCGGGGCCGGGACCTTGGAGGAGTCGAGCGAATTTCCAGCCTGAATACTCAACCCATTTCCGCCTCCCCGGCCTTGGTCGGGAAGACGGATGTTGGGGTGTCACCCAGAGCTGAAACCAAAACTATTTCGCGAACAGCTTCTGCCACCGGGGCTTTTCGCGGCCCTTCCAGGCCTCGCGGTGATAGGCGTCCGAGGCGATCAGCGGCACCACGGTGGTGGCTTCGGCGAACACCATCTGCTCATAGGTGGTGTTGACCTTGCCCCAGGAGGCGGCCTCCTTCAGCGTCGAGGACGAGCAGGCGCCGTCGCGCACGTCGGCCACGGTGATCTGGATGGCGTACTTGTGCATCTCGGCCTCGACGCCGAGGATCTCGGCGCAGACCACGGTGTCCTGGGCGAAATTCTTGGGCACGCCGCCGCCGACCATGAACAGGCCGGTGGTGCCAGCCGCGATCTTGATATCCGTCAGTTCGCGGAAGTCCGCCACCGCGTCGATCATCAGATAGGGCTGCTTGGCCGCGATGCGTTCCTTCTGGTGCTTGACCAGGCCAAACCCGGCCGAGCTGTCGACGAAGGCCGGGCAGAAGATCGGCACGCCTTCCTCATAGGCGGTCTGGATCAGCGAGCCGGGCTTCTTGGCGTTGCCCTCACTGAGCCACTTGCCCATTTCCCAGATGAATTCCCGCGAGGAATAGGCGCGCGGCTCAAGGCGATTGCAGATCTCCAGGATCGTGTGGTCGCAGTTCTGGAGCTCTTCCTCGTCGATATAGGTGTCGTAGATGCGGTCGATATAGTTGTCGCGCAGCACGTTGTCGTCGACCGGGCCGGCGGCCTGGTAGTGCTTGAAGCCCAGGGCCTCGAAGAAATCCATGTCGACGATCGAGGCGCCGGTGGCGACCACGGCGTCAATCATGCCGTTCTTCACCATGTCGCGATAGACGTGCATGCAGCCGCCGGCCGAGGTGGAACCGGCCAGGATCAGCCATGGCGAGCAGTCGCGGTCGGCCAGGGCCATGTTGAAGATGTCGGCGGCGCGGGCGGTGTCGCGGCTGGAGAAGCTCATCTTGCGCATGGCGTCGATGATCGGGCGCGCGTCGAAGCTGGCGATGTCGATGTGCTCGACGACGTTCTGGAGTAGCTCGGCCTTGGTGTTGTTCGGAACGGGAGCGTTCATCGCTTCGGTTTCCCTGACTTTGGACGCCCGTCGTTAGAAGTGGCCATCCACCGGGACGGAGCGACCGGTGGGGGCGATAGCATTGGCGCGGACGGACAAACGTCCGGCGAGCGGGTGGGGTTCTAATCTGTTATCGCCAGACACCCAACCCCGTTTTCCCTGCGAAGGCCGCGACCCAGATTCATCCAGAGAGGCTCTGGGCTTCACCTGGGCCCGGCCGGAGTTTGCCCTGAGGCGCGCGCTACGCGCGACCTGAGGGCCGGGGAGACGGCGTTAGAGCTCGAGCAACAAAGCTCAGGGCGGGTTTAGGACAAAACCGCGACGGATCAGCGACGACGGCGCTTCTTGCCCGCCGCGCCCTTGGGCCGCGAGAAGCGGACGATCTTGCGTTCCTCGGCCTCGGGCCGGGGCGTGGGGATCGAGCGCTTGGCCAGGCCGTACATCGAGGCCATCGGCGCGTCCTGCACCTCGACGGTGTCGATCTCGCCAAAGCCGTTGAAGCGGGTCGACATCGCCACGCCGTAAGCGCCCAGCATGCCGATCTCGATATAGTCGCCCTCGTCGATGCTGTCGGGCAGGTAGAAGGGGCCCGGCATGTGGTCGACGCTGTCGCAGGTGGGGCCGTAGAAGCGGAAGGGGCGCAAGGCCTCCTCCGCCGCCTCGGCGCCGTCCCTGCGGTAGGGCTTGACCGGAAAGGGCCACTTCATGTGCGCCGCGTCGAACAGCGAGCCGTAGGAGCCGTCGTTCAGATAGAGCGCGTCGCCCTTCTTCAGCTCGACCTTGACCAGCAGGGACGAGGCCTCGGCCACCAGGGCCCGACCGGGTTCGCACCACAGCTTCGTGGTCTCGTGGACCATCATGTCGTTGAAGCCGCGGTCGATGGCGGCCAGATATTCCGACATGTCGGGCGGCACCATGCCCGGGTAGATCGAGGGAAAACCGCCGCCCACGTCGACGACATCGGCCAGCACGCCGGCGCGAACCAAAGCCCGCGAGGCCTGGGCCATCGCCGCCTGGTAGGCGGTGGGACGCATGCACTGGCTGCCGACATGGAAGGAAACGCCCATCAGGTCCTGGGTCGCGCGGCGGGCGGCAAGCAGCAGTTCGGGGGCATTGTGCGGCTCGACGCCGAACTTGCCCGACAGGCTATAGGCCGCACCCTCGGCCTGCACGCCCATGCGGACGATCAGGTTGAGGTCCTTGGCGTTGCCCGTCGCGTCCTGGATCTTGGCCAGCTCTTCATGGGTGTCGAACGAGAAGGTTCGCACGCCGTGATCGAAATAGGCGGCCGAGATCGCCACGCGGCTTTTCACCGGGTGCATGAAGGCCATGCGCGAGCCTGGGGCGTGTTCGCCCACCAGCTCGATCTCGTTGAGCGAGGCCACGTCGAACGAGCGGACGCCGGCCTCCACGAGCTCGCGGAGAACCCACGGCGAAGGATTGGCCTTCACCGCGTAAAAGACGTCGCCCTTGAATTCAGCCTGGAACCAGCGCGCCGCTACGGACACCGCGTCGGGTCGCACGAGTGCGACGGGACGTTCCGGTGACCGCTCACGGACCAGGTCCAGGGGGTTATGGTACGTGTGCAATTCACGTAGACCCCTGCAAAAGTTAAACCCAGGCCGGCGTTAGCAGCGCTTATGAGGACTTCGGGTCCGCCGGAGGGAGCGAAATAGGGTCATCGCTCCTTGATGTAAAGAGTGTTTCGGAGGCGGGGGTTCCGGCCGTTGGCAGGTGAATTGTTCCACGGGCCGTCACAAATCCATTGCGTCCGTGCCCCAAACCGACGAACGCACTTCCCTGCGCCAGAAACCCCGTTAAGGATTCGCCCCGACCATGATGTCGGAACCCGTTCTCTCGATCCGCGCCGCCTCCAAGACCTTCGGGTCGCGCAGGGCGCTGGACGCCGTTTCGCTCGACGTGAGTCGCGGCGAGATGATCGCGCTCATCGGTCCGTCGGGTTCGGGCAAATCGACGCTTTTGCGCTCGATCGACGGGTTGCAGACGGTGGATGCCCCTCTGGACGGCAAGGAGGGCGAGGGCGTGATCACCGCGTTCGGCGGCCCGGTGCAGGCCAAGGGACGGGTCAGCGACCAGGTCCGCAAGGCCCGGGTTCGCATCGGCTTCATCGCCCAGCAGTTCAATCTGGTCGGACGCCTCTCGTTATTTACCAATGTCGCCCTGGGCTCGCTGGGGCGGATTGGTCCGGTGCGCGGTTTCTTCGGCGCCTGGCCGGCCGAGACGCGGCTGGCGGCCATGGCGGCCCTGCACCGGGTCGGCGTCGCCGACTATGCCGCCCAGCGCGCCAACACCCTGTCGGGCGGCCAGCAGCAGCGCGGCGCCATCGCCCGGGCCCTGGTCCAGAAGGCCAAGATCATCCTCGCCGACGAGCCGGTCGCCTCGCTCGATCCCGTCTCGGCCCGTAAGGTCATGGAGATCCTCCGTGATCTGAACAAGTCCGATGGCCTGACCGTCGTGGTCACCCTGCACCAGGTCGATTACGCCCTGCGCTATTGCGACCGCGTGGTGGCGCTGAAGGCCGGCCAAAAGGTCTATGACGGCCCGACCGACGGTCTTGACCGCGCCAAACTCATCGACATTTACGGCCCGGAATTCGAGGACGTATTCTGGGAAGGAGCTCCGCAATGATCCGCTGCCGCACTGGTATGGCCGGCCTCGCCGCCGCTGTCGCCACCCTGGCCCTGGCCGGCTGCGCGCCGAAATCCGAGGTCCCCAAGGTCAAGGACACCATCACCTTCTCGATCCTGTCCACCGAGTCGGCCCAGAACATGGAGGGCTACTGGAAGCCCATCCTGGCCGACATGGAGACGTCGACCGGCATGAAGGTGAAGCCGTTCTTCTCGTCCAACTATTCGTCGCTGATCGTCGCCATGGGCGCCAAACAGACCGACGTCGGCTGGTTCTCCAACCAGTCGGGCCTGGAGGCCGTGCGCCGCTCGAACGGCGAGGTCTTCGCCCGCACCTTCGACCCGTCGGGCGTCGACGGCTACAAGTCGGTGATCATCGTGCCGGCCGACAGCAATCTCACCGTCGAGGGGCTGCTTAAATGCGACAAGACCCTGAACTTCGGGATCGGCGACAAGAAATCGACCTCGGGCACCCTGGCCCCGATGACCTATCTGTTCATCCCGGCCAACAAGAAGCCCGAGACCTGTTTCAAGACCGTGCTCAGCGCCAGCCATGACGCCAATCTGTTCGCGGTGGCCAATCACAAGCTGGACGCCTCAACAAACAACTCCACCGCGCTGGGCCTCAACCGCCTGGCCAAGGGCGGCGCCCAGGCCAACAAGGTCAAGGTGATCTGGGAGTCACCCACCTTGCCGGAAGACCCCATCGTCTGGCGCAAGGACCTCGACCCAGTGATCAAGGAAAAGCTGCGTCAGTTTTTCCTGACCTATGGCCAGGGCGACACTCCGGCCGCGGCCCAGCAACGCGCCAATCTCAAGCGCCTTAGCATGGGCGGCTTCAAGGCCGCCGATGACAGCCACTTGCTTGTGGTGCGCGAAATGGAAGCCCTGGAAAACGTCGGCCTGGCCCGCGAAGCCGGCGATCCCGCCAAGCTGGCGGCCGCCGAGAAGACGCTGGCAGGCATCAAGGCCGAGCGCGTGATCGCCGACGGCAAGGCCGGCGTCTCCGCCCCGGCCAACTGATCGCCAATGTCGAGCACCGCGATGAGCGCCGTTCCCCCGCCGCCGAGCAAGCCGATCTCGGCGCGGGCCTTCGACGTCCTGCTGTGGGGCGGCGTCATCGCCTTGCTGGTGATCAGTTTCAAGCCGGCCGAAATCGACAAGTTCCCGCAACTCTTCATCGAAGCCGGCAAGATGCAGGAGTTCGGGCGTGGCTTCTTCTCGCCGTTCGTTGATCGCCAGGCGTTTCTGGCCGCCGACTGGCCCCTCTATATCGGCAAGATGTGGCAGACCATCCAGATGGCGCTGTGGGGCACGGCCCTGGCGATCATCGTCGCCATCCCGCTCGGTTTGCTGGGCGCGCGCAACATCAGCCCATGGTGGATCCAGCAGCCTGTCCGCCGCCTGCTCGACATCATCCGCTCGTTGCCCGACCTGGTGGTGGCGCTGATCTTCATCACCGCCGTGGGCCTTGGTCCCTTCGCGGGCGTCATGGCCCTGATGTTCAATACCGGCGGCGTGCTGGCCAAGCTGTTCGCCGAGGCGGTCGAGTCGATCGACAAGGGCCCGGTCGAGGGCGTGCGCGCCACCGGAGCGGGCAAGCTGCAGGAAGTGGTCTGGGGGGTGATCCCGCAGGTCGCGCCGCTGTGGACCAGCTATGCGCTCTACCGCTTCGAGTCCTCCAGCCGTTCGGCGACGGTCCTGGGGCTGATCGGCGCCGGGGGTGTCGGCCAGGTGCTGCTGGATTCGATCAACGGCTTCCAGTACGACCAGACCGGCTGCATCGTCCTGGTCATCGTGGTGGCCGTATCCTTGATCGACCTGCTGTCGCAGATCATCCGCACACGGCTGCTGTAGGCTTCCTCTATATCCTTTCATCCCGACAAAAGTCGGGACCCAGCTGGAATGGCTTTGGAGCTTACGCCAGGCGCTCTGAGTCCTTCCAATCATCCACACCGCTATGGGATCTGGGTCCCGGCATTCGCCGGGATGAGCGGAATTTGGAGGGCGGGGCGACCAGAAAACCCGCCCGTGAACGGACGATGCCGCGTCCGATCCTGTGGCCCTCTGGCAACAGTTAACACCTTGAAAAGCCGTGTCACGCAGCTGTCATCAAAGGGTGGCGGAACCGTCACGGGTCCCCCGTAAAGCGCTCCTACCTGATCCGGACCAACGGACAGGGGGCAAAGCCTAAGGGGATTTCTCACATGCGGATCAAGACCTCGCTGGTCAGTGGCGCGGCGCTGGGCGCCATGCTCGCCTGCGGCCTCGGCGTCGCGGCTCACGCGCAAGACACCACGGTCGCCTGGAAGGGCGCGCCGCAATGGACCAATGACGACGTCTATTTCAAGGTCCGCGGTCGGATCCTGCTCGACGGCGTGTTCCAGGACGTCAATCGCAACGGCGCGGCCACCGACTACAAGACCAGCAACATTCGCGGTCGCCAGGTGTTCCTCGGCGTCGAAGGCAAGCTGAACAACGCCATCGCCTACAAGGCCGAAGGCGGCGCGGTGAACGGCGGCGGCTGGTCCTGGGACGACGTGGTCATCGAGCTCAAGCCGACCGAGTTCAGCTCGATCCTGTTTGGTAACATCAAGGCCGCCGGCCTCGAAAACCTGACCTCCACCCGTTTCACCACCTTCATGGACCGCGGTCCCTATGGTGACTTCGGCGTCGACAGCTACCTGCTCAGCGTCGTCGGCAAGGTCAATGGTCCCAACTGGAGCGTCACCGGCGCCGTCCAGGGCGACAGCATCAACAACGCTGACATCAATAACACCGCCGCCAGCCTGACCACCAACCAGAACTCCAACGAGCGTCTGGGCTTCACCCTTCGCGGCCATTACGCCCCGATCCTGACCGACACCGACAAGGTCCACCTGGCCCTGTCGGCCCGCAGCCGCAACCACGGCAACGAAGCCGCCTTCGCCTATCAAGGCCGCACCGACACCAACTACGGCAACTCGGGCCGTTACTACAGCACGGGCGCGATCGGCGACTCCGACCAGACCTTCGCCGCCGAAGGCGCCTGGATCCATAACAACCTGTCGATCCAGAGCGAATTCTCGGACATCAAGGTCAAGCGCCTGGCCACGGTGGCTCCGGGTTCGAACGCGGACATCAAGGTCGGCTACGCCTTCGTCAGCTTCTGGCCGACGGGCGAGACCCGCAACTACGATCCGGCCGCTGGCGAAATGAAGCGTCCGAAGATCCTCAACCCGATCACCGCTGGCGGCTTCGGCGGCGTGGAACTGGGCCTGCGCTACGACTATGCCGACCTGAACGACGCTTACGACACCGCTTCGACCGCCGCCGGTCGGACCCTGTCGCAAGACGCCGGCAAGTACACCGCCTGGACCCTGGGCGTGAACTACTACCCGACCGCCTATGTGCGCTTCATGGCCAACTACACCGACGGCTCGGTTGACCCCGTCGTCGTCGGCCGCGGCTCGGACATCAAGCAACTGCAGTTCCGCGCCCAGCTGGACTTCTAAGACCGACGGGCCGGCCGCCAGGCCGGCCCGTCTTCCTTTTCAGCACTCGAGACTTCCAGGAGTCCTCCATGAAAAAGCTGCTTTCCTGCGCGGCCGCCGCCGTCGCCCTCTCGGGCTTCGCCGCCGCCCCCGCCTTCGCCGCCCGTGACTATGTCTGGGCCGCCGGTTCGTCGACCGTGTTCCCGTTCGCCACCCGCACCGCCGAAAACTTCGCCAAGAAGTCCGGCAAGAAGGCTCCGAAGGTCGAAAGCCTGGGCACCGGCGGCGGCATCAAGCTGTTCTGCTCGGGCACGGGCGAAGGCTTCCCCGACATCGCCAACGCGTCGCGTCCGATGAAGAAGTCGGAATTCGACGCCTGCGCCGCCAAGGGCGTCAAGGACATCGTCGCCATCAAGGTCGGCTTCGACGGCATCGTCATCGCCACCGACAAGGACGGCGCCGACTACAATTTCAAGACCGAGCACCTGTATATGGGCTTGGCCAAGACCGTGCTGAAGGGTGGCCAGTTCGTCGCCAACCCTTATCACAACTGGGATGACGTCGGGGCCGGCCTGCCCGGCAACCGTATCCAGGTCTATGGCCCGCCGCCCACCTCGGGCACCCGCGACGCCTTCGTGGAACTGGCCATCGAAGCCGGCGCCCGCAAGTTCCCGACCGCCGACGCCCTGCGCTCGGACAACGAAAAGAAGTTCAAGTCGCTGGTCGATCCGCTGCGGAACGACGGCTGGATCGACGCTGGCGAGAACGACAACGCCATCGTCGGCACCCTGACCAAGACCCCCGGCTCGCTGGGCGTCTTCGGCTGGTCCTATCTCGAAGAGAACATGGACAAGATCAAGGGCTCCTCGGTCAACGGCGTGCGTCCCTCGCCCCAGACCATCGCCGACGGCTCCTACCCGCTGTCGCGTAGCCTCTACATCTACGTCAAGAAGGCCAATATCGGCGTGACGCCGGGCCTGGCCGAGTTCGTGACCGAGTTCACCTCGGATGCGGCCACCGGTCGTGGCGGCTATCTGCAAGGCCGCGGCCTGATCCCGCTGCCCCCCGGCCAGCACGAAGCCCAGAAGGCCGTCGGCAACAACAAGACGACGATGCCGCGTCCGGCTCTGTAAGCCGGCTCTGTAAGCCGGCTCTGTATGAGCGGGGCTTCGAGGCGCCTGTCACCAGGCGCTCCGAGCTTAAACAAGACAGCGCCGCGGTCCCCAGTGGGCCGCGGCGTTTTCTTTTGTATAGTGGGGGGATCGCGGCCTGCCCGGCCGCTTCACCCGCCCAGGGACCATGATCCTCCTCGCGCTCGTCGTCGTCTTCTTCCTCGTTCTGTTGAACGGGGTTCTGTCCATGTCCGAACTTGCGGTGGTGTCGGCCCGCCGCGCACGGCTCCAGACCTTCGCCGACAGGGGCGACAAGGGCGCCAGGCTCGCCCTGGCCATGGCCGAGCACCCCACGCGGTTCCTGTCGGCCGTGCAGGTCGGCATCACCTTGATCGGCATCCTGGCCGGCGCCTATGGCCAGGCCACCATCGCCGGAGCGCTTGACGTCTGGCTACACGACAAGCCCGTCGTCGGCCCCCATTCCGAGGCTATCGCCACCACCCTCGTCGTCATCGGCCTGACCTACGTCTCGGTGATCCTCGGCGAGCTGGTGCCCAAGCGCCTGGCCCTGCTGTTTCCCGACGTCATCGCCCGCCGCATGTCGCCGTTCCTGGCCTTGATGGCCACGGTGCTGCGCCCATTCGTCACCGTGCTCACCGTCTCGACCGCCGCCATCCTCAAGCTGATGGGCGTGCGCGACGAGCGGACCAATGACATGACCGCCGAAGAGGTCGAGACCGTGCTGGCCGAGGGCGCCGACGCCGGCTTGATCGAGCCCGAGGAGCGGGCGATGATCAATGAGGTCATGCGACTGGGCGACCGCCCGGTCCGCGTGGCCATGACCCCGCGCCGCGACCTGTTCTGGATCTCGCTGTCCGACACCCAGGAAGAGATCCTGGCCGAAATCCGCGCCTGCCCCTATTCGCGCATTGTGGTGGCCAGCGAGGACGATCTGGACGGCGAGATCGGCGTGATCCTCAAGAAGGACCTGCTGGACGCCTGCCTGGGCGGCGCCGAGATCGACATCCGCGGCCACATCCAGCAGCCCATCGCCATTCCCGAGACCATGTCGCTGCTCCGGGCGATGGCGGTGTTTAAGCAGACGCCGCTGCACATGGCCTTGGTGGTCGACGAGTTCGGCTCGATCCAGGGGGTGATCACGCCTTTGGATCTGCTGGAAATGATCGCCGGCGACTTCCCCGAGGACCACGACGAGACCGAGACCCGCATCCTGCGCCGCGAGGATGGCACTTGGCTGGTCGACGCCCGCGTCGACATTCTCGAGCTCAACGACGCCCTGGGCGAGAACTTCGAGGCCGAGGGCGGCTATCACACGGTGGCGGGCCTGCTGCTCGACCGGCTGGGACGGATCCCCCGCGAGGGCGAGATCGTCGAGCTGGGCGGCTTCGACGCCGAGGTGGTGGATATGGACGGCTCACGGATCGACAAGGTGATCCTGCGGTGCGTGCCGAGAGAGGAGTAGGGGGCGTGGCTCTCCAGGATACCCCTCAGAGTTTCCACAGGCTTGCAGGAGGAATGCACCAGGACGTTGATATCGTTCTGGGGGCCGGCCGGGGCCTTGCCGCGTACTGCCTCGGCTTCCTGGCAGCCCAGGATCGGGCGGAACTCGCGCCGTTTCTGCGCACGATTCTGACCACCCTAGATGGCGCCGAAATAAAGGGATTGCTCAGGCGCACAACCGGCGATCGCCGCTTTTCCACCAAGGATGCGACCCGGTTTTTGCAAGACGTACTGAGCGAGTTAGAACGTCCTTGATAGATTGGCATCCGCCCCGGACGGGCCACGCCTTAAACCCTTGGTGGATCGGAGCTCTGGCGTCTGGCCGGGTCAGGGACGACGCGAAGCGTCGCCGCGACGCGGACGCCGGAGGCGGTCCTTGACGCGGCCAGACGCCAGAGCATGCTCGCCATCAAGGTTTCCGGGCGGGGCCTTGCCGAGGCGAGCAGTTCGTGAAAAGGCGCGGCTTCGGATGTGGGATCACATCCACTTGCCCCCACCTGACGGCTTCGCCGTCTGTCAGCGGCGAGGGGACGGAGCCTCGCGCACCTGGAGCTCTTCCCCCTATGGGGGAAGACGATCGCGAAGCGATCCGTAGGGGGCAAGGGCGTGAGCCGCTGACCAAAGATCCCAAGTTGCGCCCTCGCCGCCGCGCCCCTAGCTTCGCCGCAAATCCACCACGGAAAACCCGATGACCGATCCTGGCCCCTGGGGCGCCCCGCCGCCTCCGGCCAAGCCCGCGCACGCGCCGCCCGCCTCCTGGCGCCGCCGGCTGCTGTGGCTGGTCTTCGTGATCGGCGGCGGCGCGCTGGCGGCGATCCTGCTGCACGTCGCGCCCTGGGCGCTGCGCACCGGATACGACTGGACCTTCGTGGTGGTGTGGGGCGGTTTCCTGCTGCTGATGTCGCTGGGTCTGATGACCGCCCGTCGCGGCGACATCCTCAAGGGCGTCCGCCATGCGGCGATTTGGGTGGCGGTCGTTGGCCTGCTGGCCTTCGGCTACCTCTACCGCGCCGAACTGGCCGAGGCGCCGCTGCGCCTGCGCATGGCCCTGAACGTCGGGGCGCCGGTGGCGACGGGGGAGCGGGAGCTGCGCGTGGCCCAGACCGAGGGCGGGGCCTTCGTGGTCGTGGGCCAGGTCAATGGCCAGCCCGTGCTGTTCATGGTCGACACCGGCGCTACGGACACCGTGCTCAGCCCGGCCGACGCCAGGCGGGTGGGGATCGATGTCGAGCATCTGAACTACGACCAGACCGCCGAGACGGCCAATGGCCTGGGTTCTGGCGCGGCCTGGACCGCCGATCGCCTGGCCGTGGGAGGCCTTGAACTCGGCGCCTTCCCGATGGTGGTCAACAAGGCCCCGATGGGCGGCTCTCTGCTGGGGATGAGTTTCCTGGACGAGCTGGAGTCGTTCGAGGTGCGGGATCGGACGCTGATCCTGCGCTGGCGGGAGGGCGCGGGATCACACCCACTTGCCCCCACCTGACGGCTTCGCCGTCTGTCCGCTCCCATAGGGGGCGGAGCCCCGCGCGTTAGGCTCTTCCCCCTATGGGGAAAGACGGTCGCGCAGCGACCCGTAGGGGGCAAGGGCGTGAGCCGCCTAGGCCGCCGGCCTACGCCGCAGCCGCGCCAGCCGTCGCAGCCGCCGCCAGAACCGGGTCTTTTCCGGCTCCGGATAGGGCTGGAGGTTCTTGAAGAACTCCTCGGCGCACGCCCGCCACGAGAAGCCCTCGGCGAACTTTCGCACCACCGCGTGGTCGAGGTCCAGGCACGCCAGGCACGCCTCGCGCAGGCCGTCGGTCTGGCCCGGCGCCAGCATGCCGGCCCCCGAGCCGGGGATGATGTCGATGGGCCCCGGGGCCGAGAAGGCCGCGACCGGCACGCCGGCGGCCATGGCCTCCAGGATCACCAGGCCGAAGGTGTCGGTCAGGGACGGGAAGCAGAACACGTCGGCGCAGGCGAAATAGCGGGCCAGCTCCTCGCCGAACTTGGCCCCGGCGAACACCACGTCGGGATATTTATCGGCCAACTCCTCGCGCTGCGGGCCATCGCCGACGATCACCGTGGTGCCGGGCAGATCCAGGCCGGCGAAGGCCTCGATGTTCTTCTCGACGGCCACGCGGCCCACATTGAGGAAGATCGGCCGCGGCATCCCTTCGAACACGTCCGGCTCGCCGGGCTCGCGCGGCTTGAACACCTCGGTGTCGACGCCGCGCGTCCAGGGCGAGATGTTGCGAAAGCCGTGACGGATCAGCTCGTCGCGCATGGTGGGGGTGGCCACCATCAGCCGGCCCGACGGCTTGTGGAACCAGCGCATGTAGGTGTAGCCGGCCGACAATGGGAGCGGCAGGCGAGCCGACACATACTCAGGGAATCTTGTGTGATAGCTGGTGGTGAACGGCAGCTTCCACTCCAGGCAGATGCGGCGGGCGGCCAGGCCGATTGGACCCTCGGTGGCGATGTGGATCGCCTCGGGCTCGAACGACTTGAAGCGCTCCATCACCGGCTCATAGGCGCCGATGGCCAGCTTGATCTCCGGATAGGTCGGCAGCGGGAAGGTGGGGAACTGGTCGGGACTGACGACATCGACCTCATGGCCCATGGCTTTCAGCTCGCCCATCACCTTGGTGAGTGTGCGAACCACGCCATTGACCTGCGGTTCCCAAGCATCGGTGGCAAGTAGTATCCGCATCAGGCGGCGGCAGGCTCCGCAAGAGGGGGCTCGAAGGAGAGCGCCCGCGCCCGATCGATCACCGACCAGGACCTAAGCTTGGACCATTCCAATATTTCGAGCCGTCCGTCCATATGTTCCACGAGCGCGGTGCAGCTTTCCACCCAGTCGCCGTCATTGACATAGAGCACACCGTCGATCTCGCGCATCTCCGCCTTGTGGATATGTCCGCAGATGACGCCGTCGACGCCGCGCCGGCGGGCCTCGTCGGCGACCGCGGCCTCGAAATTCTCGATGAATTGCAGGGCGTTCTTTACCTTAACCTTCAGATAGGCCGAGAGGCTCCAATAGCCGAAACCCATCCTGCGACGCGCGCGGTTCAGCAAGGTGTTCAGCATCAGGACGGTTCTATAGGACCAATCCCCGAGGAAGGCGAGCCACTTGGCGTGCTGCACCACCCCGTCGAACTCGTCGCCATGCACCACCAAATAGCGCTTGCCGTCGGCGGCCTCGTGGATCACGTCGCGGGCCACCACCACCCCGCCGAAGTGGGTGCCGCAGAAGTCGCGGATGCGGTCGTCGTGGTTGCCGGGGATGTAGATCACCTCGACGCCCTTGCGGGCCAGGCGCAGGATCTTCTGGACCACGTCATTGTGGCTCTGCGGCCAGTACCAGCCGCTGCGCAGCTTCCAGCCGTCGATGATGTCGCCGACCAGATAGAGCCGGTCGCATTCCACGTGGCGGATGAAGTCGAGCAACAGCTCGGCCTGGCAGCCGCGGGTGCCCAAGTGCACGTCGCTGATGAAGATCGAGCGGTAACGTCGAATTTCGATGTCGGTGTCGGTGACCATGGCTTGCCCCTCAAGCGGTTGCCCCAAGCGGGGTCCCAAGCGGCGCCCATGGCCTTCACCGAACGGTCCGCCCCCGGACCGATCGCGACCAAGGCGAGCACCTGCGGCGATTAAGCTGATTGCATGTCGCTTTGATGAAACCACCCGAATGCATGGGCCCGCGTAACGCCGCGTCGCAGCAACGCCTGGAATTTCACCATCGGATAAATCTTCCGCGACAAGGCCCAGCCTAGGGGCGATGGGCTGTTGCGGTGCAACATCCGTTTGACTAGATCAATGGCCATGGACGCCGCCCGCCTCGCCAAGGATACGCCCAAGTCGTTGAAGACCCGGGCGCGGATTCTCGACTGCGCCATGCGGCTGATCGCTGAGCTGGGCTACCACGCGGCCAGCAATCCCGTGATCGCCGAGGCGGCCGGCTTGACGCGCGGGGCGATGCTCTACCACTTCCCCACCCGCGAGGCCCTGGTCGAGGCCGCCGTCGCCCATGTCCAGGCCGAGCGCTCGACCCTGTTCCGCGCCGCCGCCGACACCCTGCCGTCCGGCGCCGACGTCACCGAGCACGCGATCGACTCCTATTGGGACCTGCTGCACAGCATCCCGTTCATGGCCTTCGCAGAGCTCGAACTGGCCGGCCGCACCGACCCCGCCGTCCAGGCCTTGCTGGCCCCGGCCCAGGCCGAGTTCGACCGCGCCCAGGCGGGGGACCACTTCCTGAAGATCCTCCACGCCGGGGCGGGGCCGCGCTTCCAGGCCAGCCGGGATCTGGCGCGGTTCATGCTGGAGGGACTGGCGCGCAGCACCCTGACCTATGACGGCGACGGACGGCGCGAGCGGCTGCTGATGCTGATCAAGCGGGCGACGCACATGCTGAACCGCAAGGGGGATGTGCAGGATCTGTGGCCGGATTAGGAGCCAATTCCCGCTTTCGACCCTTTGCGGACCTGAGAATGAGGCCGCTTTGGCTGCCGCCAAACAGGTCGCCATTTCGCGCTTCAACCGGTTGAAGGCACGGCGACGGGCGTCAATGGTCAATGCTAGGAATGGAATACGCCTCCCTTGCAACGCAAAGCTTCATCACCACCTGCTGCTTAGGGAGCTCGACCATGATCATCCTGACCCTACTTTTCGCGATGACATTCGGCCTTGTGCTGTCCGGCAGGGGCACGTGGCTTGGCGATGCGCTTTACAAGGCCTTGGTGGAGAGGCCTGCGGAAAGCCTAAATCGGGGTCCGATTGCCGTGGCTGCGTATGTGGCCGCGGCATTGATGCTTGCTGGTTTCGCGGTCGTGGCGCCCGAACTCATTCCGTTGGCGGCGGCAGTCGATTTCGCGCTTGCTGTTGAACTTGCGGCCCTTGTGTTTGTGGCCCGCGCCAGCAGTTGGACAGGTGTTGCGCGCCGATTTGTATTGAGCCAGCCGAGAAAGCTCGCAAGCGGGCTGTTCCGACCCTCTTCGCGCACTCGCCAGCATCGGCCGAAGCGTAAGCGTCAGAGCTGTGCTCAAAACGACCCAGAAGCGTGGCCACTGGCCTTCGCTTGAGGGCTGATGTCCGCTTCCCACCCTTCTCAGCCCTTCGGAACGCCCGCTTCCTGGCGCAAGCCCACCATCCGCCCCGGATGTGGCTGCGACTTAAACCCTTGGTGGATCGGAGCTCTGGCGTCTGGCCGAGTCAAGGACGACGCTCTCGCGTCGCCGCACGCGGCGGGCCTTCGGGCCGTCCTTGACTCGGCCAGACGCCAGAGCAAGCTCGCCATAAAGGTTTTAAGGCTCGGCCTCGCCGACGCGGGCGGAGGCGGAGGGGTGCGAAGTTTAGCGTGGGATCACACCCACTTGCCCCCACCTGACCGCTTCGCGGTCTGTCCGCCCCCATTGGGGGCGGAGCCTCGCGCCAGCGCTGGTGGCTGAGCTCTTCCCCCCATGGGGGAAGACGATCGCGGAGCGATCCGTAGGGGGCAAGGGCGTGAGCCGCCGCGCCTAAATCCGCCCGCGGCGCCCGCCCTTGAGCTTGTCCAGCGCCCGCCGGGCGATCTCGGCCTGGGCCGCGACCGGGGCGAGGACGGTTTGCGCCTCCTCCCAGACGGATTCCAGGCCGGCCGCCGCCGGCTTGGCGCGGGGCGTCGGCACGATCAGCGCCACCTTGCGGGCCAGGGTGGCCAGGTCGCCCAGGGCCTTGGCCCGTTCGCGGACCCGGCGGATTTCCGCCGGGTCGTCGCTGGAGTCGAGGATCGCCCAGGCGGCGTCGAGGGCGGCCATGAGCTTGAGTTGCAGGGCCTGGCGCCAGGCGGGGATGTCGGTTTGGGTCATGACCCTAGAATGCGGTCATCCCGCAGGGGTGAGCATCGGAAACCTGCGTTTTTGTGTAAGCAACCGGATTCGTTATAGTCTGTTGCGCGAAGCCTGGGGATGGAGCGTCGTGCGACGGCGGAGGACAGGCCCATGGGCCTGTCCCCAAACGGAGACGGAGGCTGAACAACGCCAGCCCTGTGGATAACTCTTATCCCGTCGCGATCGGCAGGGCCGTCGTGAACTTGATCTGCTCCATGGCGAAGCTCGACGACACGTCGGTCAGCGGCGCGGTGGCGATCAGGCGGCGGTAAAAGCGGTCATAGGCGGCGATGTCGCGGACCACGACCTTCAGCAGATAATCGACGTCGCCGCTCATCCGGTAGAACTCGACCACCTCGGGCAGGGCCTTTGCCCCGGCCGCGAAGGTCGCCAGCCAGTCATCGTCGTGGCGGCCGGTCTTCACCGCCACGAACACCGTCAGCGACAGGTCCAGGGCCTCGCGGTCGATCAGGGCGACGCGGGCGGTGATCACCCCGCTGTCCTGCAGCCGCTTGACCCGCTTCCAGCACGGGGTTTGGGACAGCCCGACCCGCTCGGCCAGTTCGGCGATCGGGACGGTGGCGTCCTGCTGCAGGATCGCCAGCAGCCGGCGATCGATCTGATCTAGCGAGGTCATTCTTCAAACATGCCTATCAGGAGAACCAAATTCTCCTTTAGTGCCATGACGGGTGATCTGGGACGATGTCATTCTCGGCAAATCGGGGATCATGGGGCGACTCACCCGGGGACCTTCCATGTTCGACGCCTTCACCCGCCATCCGCGCTCGGTCGACGAGACCTATGGCGAGCACATGGCCATGGCCTGGAGCTTCGCCTTCCCCATGCTGCTGGGCGGCCTGGCCTGTTTCGCCCACGGGATCTTCCCGTTCCTGTTCGAGACCACCGGCAGCCGCTGCGTGAAGCTGCTCTACACCCGCATCGCCAACCGGGGCCGCAAGGCGGGGGCCGAGGTGCAGGTCCCCAACTGGGCCGCCTTCGACGCGGTGATCTGACGTCCTCCCCCACGGGGGGAGGACTTGTGACTTCCGCTGCACGGGCCTGTCAGAAAGCGTCGCTGGCGGCGGCGAAATCTCCCCCTTGGCGAGCCCGCCGCGCTGACCCATCCTCGCCGCCAAGAGTCGGGAGAACACCTTGAGCATCTGGACGCGCCGCAAGGCGATCGACACCGCCGCCGGCGATCCCGCCCACGCCCTGAAGAAGACGCTCAGCTGGTACCACCTGATCGCCTTGGGCGTCGGGGCCATCGTCGGCACCGGGATCTACACCCTGACCGGCGTCGGGGCGGGGCTGGCGGGACCGGGGGTGATCCTGTCTTTCCTGATCGCCGGGGCGGTCTGCGCCTGCGCGGCGCTCTGCTATGCCGAGCTGTCGACCATGATTCCCGCCTCGGGCAGCGCTTATACCTACAGCTATGTGGCGATGGGCGAGCCGGTGGCCTGGTTCGTCGGCTGGAGCCTGATCCTTGAATATACCCTGGTCTGCGCGGCCGTGGCGGTCGGCTGGTCGGCCCACGCCCAGGGCCTGTTCCAGGCGGCCGGCTTTCCGCACGCCCTGCTGGCCGGACCGCACCAGGGCGGGATCGTCAACCTGCCGGCGGTGATCATTTCCTTCGCCGTGGCGGGGCTGCTGGCCCTGGGGACCAAGGAGAGCGCCACAGTCAACCTGGTGCTGGTGGCCATCAAGATCCTGGCCCTGGCGGCCTTCGTGGTGCTGACCCTGCCGGCCTTCGACGCCAGCCACTTCACGCCCTTCATGCCCAACGGCTTCGCCGCCCACACCCTGGCGGACGCCGGGCCGGCCGGCGCCAAGGTGGGGGTGATGGCCGCCGCCAGCCTGATCTTCTTCGCCTTCTACGGCTTCGACGCCGTCTCGACCGCCGCCGAGGAGACCAAGAACCCCAAGCGCGACCTGACCATCGGCATCGTCGGTTCGATGCTGATCTGCACGCTGATCTATATGGTCGTGGCCGGGGTCGCGATCGGCGCCTCCCGGGCCGAGGTGTTCTCCAAGAGCGAGGCCCCGCTGGTCTTCATCCTCGAAACCCTGAGCCATCCCAGGATGGCCCAACTGGTCGCCTTGGCTGCGGTGGTCGCTTTGCCCACGGTGATCCTGGCCTTCATGTATGGCCAGAGCCGGATCTTCTTCGTGATGGCCCGCGACGGCCTGCTGCCCGCCGGCCTGGCCAAGGTCAACGCCAAGACCGGCACGCCGGTGCTGATGACCCTGCTGACCGGCGCCCTGTCGGCCCTGCTGTCGGGCTTCCTGTCGCTTAAGGAGATCGCCGAACTGGCCAATGCCGGCACGCTGGCGGCCTTCATCGCCGTGGGCGCCTCGGTGATCATCCTGCGCCGCCGCGAACCCAACCGGCCCCGGGTGTTCTCGACGCCCCTGTGGCAGGTGGTGGCGCCGGCGGGCATCCTGGGCTGCCTGTACCTGTTCTACAGCCTGCCTCAGAAGACCCAGGTCTATTTCCTCGGCGCCCATGTCATCGGGGCGCTGGTCTATGTGGCCTACGGCATGCGCAAGAGTGTGCTGGCGCGGGCGGGTTAGCACCCACCTCTTCCCTTCCGCCCCGCCATCGCTACAGTCGCTTCAAAACAAGTGTTTGAAGCCGGAAGGAAGCGCCATGGCCATGGACCTCGAGACCCGCGACCAATTGATCGACATGGTCCGCCGTTTCGTGACCGAGCGGCTGCGGCCGATCGAGGCCAAGGTGGCCGAGGACGACGCCGTTCCGCCCGAGATCGTCGAGGAGATGAAGGGGCTCGGCCTCTTCGGCCTGTCGATCCCCGAGGACTTCGGCGGGCTGGGCCTCAACATGGAAGAGGAATGCCTGGTCGGGATCGAGCTGGGCCGCGCCTCGCCGGCCTTCCGCTCGGTGTTCGGCACCAATGTCGGCATCGGCAGCCAGGGGCTGGTGATGTTCGGCACGGATGAACAGAAGGCCAAGTGGCTGCCGGGCATCGCGTCGGGTGAGATCATCACCTCGTTCGCCCTCACCGAGCCCGAGGCGGGCTCCGACAGCGCCGCCGTCCAGACCCGCGCCACCCGCGACGGCGACGACTACATCCTGAACGGCTCCAAGCGCTACATCACCAATGCCGGCAAGGCGTCGCTGTTCACGGTGATGGCCCGCACCAATCCCGACGCCAAGGGCGGTTCGGGCGTCTCGGCCTTCCTGGTGCCCAGCGGCTTGCCTGGTCTTTCCGTGAGCAAGCCCGAGAAGAAGATGGGCCAGCAGGGGGCCCATATCCACGACGTGACCTTTGACAATGTCCGCGTCCCGGCCTGGAACCGGCTGGGCGAGGAGGGCGAGGGGTTCAAGGTGGCCATGCAGGTGCTGGACCGCGGGCGGCTGCACATCGCCGGAGTCTGTGTCGGCGTGGCCGAGCGGTTGCTGGTTGATTGCGTGGCCTATGCCAGCGAACGCAAGCAGTTCGGCCAGCCGATTTCCAGCTTCCAGCTGATCCAGGCGATGATCGCCGACAGCAAGACCGAAGCCCTGGCGGCCCGAGCTCTTGTTCTCGAGACAGCCCGCAAGCGCGACGCCGGCGACAACGTCACCCTGGAGGCCGCAGCCGCCAAGCTGTTCGCCTCTGAAATGGTGGGACGGGTGGCCGACCGCGCGGTGCAGATCTTCGGCGGGGCCGGCTATGTCGCCGACTACGGCATCGAGCGGCTGTATCGCGACGTGCGGATCTTCCGGATCTACGAAGGCACCAGCCAGATCCAGCAGCTGATCGTCGCCCGCGAGACGCTCAAGCGGGGCGGTTAGCTCTTCCCCCTCTGGGGGAGGAGGGCCGTAGGCCCGGAGGGGGCAAGTGTTCGCTGCACGGTGAGAGACACTTGCTACCACCTGGCGGCTTCGCCGCCTGTCCGCCCCCATCCGGGGCGGAGCCTGATACACCCCCCAGAAACGCGAAACGCCTCTGCGGGCCCTGCGCGGAGCGTCCCCGGTAAGGACGCTCCGCGCAGGGCCCGCAGAGGCGTGTTTCAGATCCCCCCGGAAAGCTGGAAGGGAACTTGAAGTTACGCGCCGCCCGGGAAGCGGAAAGGAACCTTCACGGTGCCCGTCTTGGCGCCCATCGGCAGCTTTTCAGCGATGCACATGGCGGCCTTGTCGAAGCCCTTGCCCGCGGCGCTGTTGTCCACGACCTTGCAGGCCGAGAGCTTGCCGGCGTCGGCGGTGCATTCCAGCATCACCTGGGCGGCGTCGCGGGTGTTGGCGAATTGTTGCAGGCAACGGCCCATTTGGTCTTCGAAGCCACCGGCGGCGGAAGCCGCTTGAGCCACGAACAAGCTGCCAGCGATTCCTGCGGCAAAAGCGATCGGATATTTCATCCCGCTGCTCCTAATAGAGTTGTCACGCCCTTCGGACGGTCGCGTCCGTCTGGACGCCTTAGGTTTTTCGCAGGTGCGAGTTAAAATATTCTGAGTCATCGAAAGAATGTTTCTTTTACTTCTCGGTAACCAAGTCTAATGCAACAGCGACTGTGCTTTCACTTGAACCAACTCTCTAAAAGACTCTCGCATGCGGGCGTGGCGTCCCATTCCTTAAAAGGCGTCGGAGGTGTTTTTCGGGGGTGCGACACCCCCTGCGGCTAATCAGGCTTAACCAAAGTCAGGAACTGTTAGGATTATACCGTGATGATCCCCCTAGACGTTGGTGATCCGTGCGCACGGATCACCTCAAGAGGGGACAACTGCGATGAAGCGCTTCCGGCTCGTCGATCTTCCATTGATCATCAAAATCGGCTTCGCGCCGGCGTTCGCCCTGTTGATGCTGGCCCTGATGGCCGGCGGCGCGATCGTCGTGCAGAAGAGCCAGTCGGCAGCGCTCAAGCAGGTCGTCGAGCAGGACATGCGGATCAACAGCGACATCCAGTCGCTGTCGCGTCGCATCACCAAGGCGCACGGCACGCTCTACCAGATCCTGGCCTCGAAGGCCGACCCGATGGCGCCGCCGGCCGGACCGCGCATTACCGCCTTGCTCGCCGAGTTCGATGGCCTGAGCAAGGAAATGAAGGCTCTCTCGGCGCGGCTGCCCGCCTCCGAACGTCCGAAGATCGCCTCGCTGGTCAAGTCGCTCGACGAATGCCGCAGCGCCATCGACACCGTCAGCGGCATGATCGACGTCGACACCGGCATGGCCATGAGCTTCGCCGGCAGCTTCGAAGATACCTATGTCAAGATGGCCGCGCAGCTGCAGAAGGTCGTCGACGACGCCGCCGGCCGCGCCACCCAGCAGGCCACCAAGCGCCAGGCCGAAGCCGCCGCCGCGATGAGCGCCACGATCATCATGTCGCTGATCACCCTGCTCGCCGTCGGCACGCTGGCCTTCCTGACCGTCATGACCACCCGCAAGTCGATCGGCGACATCGCCGGCGCGACCGAGAAGCTCTCGCAAGGCGACAACAGCATCGACCTCGACAAGATGACCCGCGGCGACGAGCTGGGCGCCATCGTCCGCTCGCTGAAGGTGTTCCGCGACAATCAGCTGCATCTGGAGCAGATGCGCGCCGAGCAGGAAAAGAACGCCGCCATGACGGCCGACGAGCGTCGCGCCAAGGAAGAGTCCACGGCCGCCGCTTCCCGCGAGACCGCCCTGGTGGTGTCGTCGCTGGCAGAGGCGCTGGAGCACCTGGCCAAGGGCGACCTGACCTTCCGCGTGGCCGCCGACTTCCCGGGCGACTATGGCAAGCTGAAGGACGACTTCAACGCCGCCATCGCCCAGCTGCAGGAAACCATCAAGGTTATCGCGGCCTCGACGGATGGCCTGCGCACCGGCGCCGACGAGATCGCCCACGCCTCGGACGACCTGTCGCGCCGCACCGAGCAACAAGCCGCCTCGCTAGAAGAGACCGCCGCCGCCCTTGACGAGCTGACCTCCACGGTGCGCCGCACCGCCGCCGGAGCCAAGCAGGCCTCGGAAGTGGTCTCCAGCACCCGCGGTGAAGCCACCCATTCGGGCCAGGTCGTGCACGAGGCCGTCTCGGCCATGGGCGCCATCGAGAAGTCCTCGCAGTCGATCAGCCAGATCATCGGTGTGATTGACGAGATCGCCTTCCAGACCAACCTTCTGGCCTTGAACGCCGGCGTCGAAGCCGCCCGAGCCGGTGACGCGGGCCGAGGCTTCGCGGTCGTGGCCCAGGAAGTGCGGGCCCTGGCCCAGCGCTCCGCCGAAGCGGCCAAGGAGATCAAGACCCTGATCTCCTCCTCGACCCAGCAGGTCGCCTCGGGTGTCAACCTGGTCGGCCAGACCGGCGAGGCCCTGCAGCGCATTGTCACCAAGGTCGGCGAAATCGACGCCCTGGTCACCGAGATCGCCGCCTCGGCCGCCGAGCAGGCGACCGGCCTCAACGAAGTGAACACGGCCGTCAACCAGATGGACCAGGTCACTCAGCAGAACGCCGCGATGGTCGAGCAATCGACCGCCGCCACCCACTCTCTCAAGGGCGAGACCGGCGAGCTGGTGCGGCTGATCGGTCGCTTCCGGGTCGGCGACGGCCGCCAGCAGACCGGCCGTCCGCAGATGGCCGATCCCGCCTACCACGCGCCGGCCGCCAATCCGGTGGCCGAGCAGCGGGCCCGCCTCAACACCTTCGCACGACCCGGTCGTGGCGGAGCCGCCAGCGCGGCGGCCCCGGCCAGAGACGGCTGGGAGGAGTTCTGATGTCGACAGCCATCGCCTTGCCCGAAACCCTTGATCTCAAGGCCTCGGGCCCCCTCAAGCAGGCGTTCGTCGAACGCCGCGGCCAGGACATCGAAGTCCACGCCGACCAGGTTCGCCGTCTCGGCGGCCTGTGCCTACAAGTCCTGATCGCCGCCCGGAAAGCCTGGGCGGAAGACGGAAAACCCTTCTCGATCACGGCCCCTTCGGAGGTCTTTATCGAAACCACCCGCCTGTTCGGCGCCCAAGGGGCGTTGTTCGAGGCCGATTTCCAAGGAGCTGCATCGTGACGCGTACTGTCCTCACGGTCGATGATTCGCGCACGATGCGGGACATGCTGCGCATGGCTCTCGCCGGAGCCGGGTTCAATGTCGTCGAAGCCGTCGACGGCGAGCACGGGTTGGAGGTCCTCGCGGCCCACCGACCCGATGTGATCATCACCGACATCAACATGCCCAAGCTGGACGGCTTCGGATTCATCGAGGCGGTGCGGGTCGATGACGACTATCGCGCCATCCCGATCCTGGTCCTGACCACCGAAAGCGACCCCAGCAAGAAGCAGCGGGCCCGTGAAGCCGGCGCCACCGGCTGGATCGTCAAACCCTTCAACCCCGAGAAGCTGGTCGAAGCCATCCGCCGCGTCGCGGCCTGATCGTCGAGCTCTAGGTACTAAAGACGCTTTGTAGGAAGTCGGGGAATGGACGAGCTAGAGGCCATCAAGGTCACCTTCTTTCAGGAATGCGAGGAACTCCTCGCGGATCTTGAAGGCGGACTCTTGACCATGCAGGACGGCAACGAGGATAGCGACACCGTCAACGCCGTCTTCCGCGCCGTGCACTCGATCAAGGGCGGGGCGGGAGCCTTCGGCCTTGAACCGCTGGTGCGCTTCGCCCACGTGTTCGAGACGCTTCTCGACGCGCTGCGCTCCAACGAGATTCCCAGCAGCCCTGACCTCACGGCTCTGCTGCTGCGCGCCTCGGACGTGCTGGCCGACCATGTCAACGCCGCTCGCGGCCTGGGCGTGGTCGACATGGACGTCTCGGCCGCCATGGCCGCTGAACTGAAGGCTGTCACCGATCCTTCGACGGCCCCCGCCGTCGTCGCCGTGCTGGTCGCCCCGGTCGACGACGAGATGGGCATCGCTTTCACCCCCCTCGTCATCGGCGCCGACGACGGGATGGACGACGACGACATGGACTTCGGCTTTCAGCCGATGACCATCAGCCTGGACGCCCAGGCCGAGGACGCCGCCGTGCTGGACAATGTCTGGACCGTGTCGATCCGCCCGAAGTCCGACCTCTATCGCAAGGCCAACGAGACCGGCTTGCTGCTG
Source organism: Caulobacter sp. DWP3-1-3b2 (assembly GCF_049896325.1). Lineage (NCBI taxonomy): Bacteria > Pseudomonadati > Pseudomonadota > Alphaproteobacteria > Caulobacterales > Caulobacteraceae > Caulobacter > Caulobacter sp. DWP3-1-3b2. Next base: position 120,297 of record NZ_JAFCUB010000004.1, on the reverse strand, counting down.
CGCGAGCTGGCGCGCCTCGGTCCGATCCAGGCGACCCTGGACGACAGCGCCCTGCCGACCCTGGAATTCCTCGACGCCGAAGCCGCCTACATCACCTGGAGCGTCCGGGTCGAGACCGACCAAGGCGAAGAGGCGATCCGCGAAGTCTTCGAATTCGTCGACGGCGACTGCGAACTGGAAATCACCCGCGGCGAATCGCCGGTCGCCGACGTGCTGGCCGGCCTGCTGGACATCGACGCCCCGGCGCCGATCGCTGAAGAGCCCGCTTTCGAGCCAATCGCCCCGGAGCCGGTCGCGGTCGCCCCCCCCGTCGTTGCCCCGGCCTCCGTTTCCGCGCCGCCGCCCGCCGCGCCGCCCGTGGCCGCCAACGCCCCGGCGGCCGCCCCCTCGGCGGCGAAGCCGGCCCAGATCGACGTGCCCGGTCCCGGCCAGTCGGTGATCCGCGTCGATCCCGAGCGCATCGACCACCTGATCGACCTGGTCGGCGAGTTGGTGATCAACCAGGCCATGCTGGCCCAACGCGTCGGCGAATACGGCATCGCCCCTTCTTCCAACCTGGCCATGGGTCTGGATGAGCTGGAACAGCTCACCCGCCAGATCCAGGACAGCGTGATGGCCATCCGCGCCCAACCGGTGAAGTCGGTATTCCAGCGCATGCCGCGCCTGGTCCGCGAAGTCGCCAACATGACGGGCAAGCAGGCCCGCCTGGTGATGGACGGCGAGAATACCGAGGTCGACAAGACGGTCATCGAGCGTCTGGCCGATCCCATCACCCACATGCTGCGCAACGCCATAGACCACGGGCTGGAAAGCCCCGAGGAGCGCAAGGCGGCCGGCAAGAATCCCGAAGGCGTCGTGCGCCTGGCGGCCCTGCACCGCAGCGGCCGGATCGTCATCGAGGTCCAGGACGACGGCAAGGGCATCAACCGCGAGCGGGTGCTGTCGATCGCCGTCAAGAAGGGCCTGATCTCTCCGGACATCACCCTAACCGACGAGGAGATCGACAACCTGATCTTCCTGCCGGGCTTCTCGACCGCCGACAAGATTTCGGACGTCTCGGGTCGCGGCGTCGGCATGGACGTGGTCAAGCGCAGCGTCCAGGCGCTGGGCGGCCGCATCTCGATCACCTCGCGCCCCGGCCTGGGCTCGACCTTCACTCTCAGCCTGCCCCTGACCCTGGCCGTCCTCGACGGCATGGTGGTCGACGTGGCGGGCGAGACCTTGGTCATTCCGCTAGCCTGCATCGTCGAGAGCCTGCGGCCCAAGGCCGAGGAAATCCGGCCCCTGGGTCCGACCGGCTCAGTCCTGGCCGTGCGTGACAGCTTCGTACCGCTGATCGATGTGGGCCTGACCCTGAACTACCGTAGCAAGTCGCCGTCGCCGACCGAGGGCGTGGTGCTGCTGGTCGAAGGTGAAGACGGCTCGCGCGCCGCCCTGGTGGCCGACGCCATCCACGGTCAGCGCCAGGTGGTCATCAAGTCGCTGGAGCAGAACTACCAGCAGGTCGAGGGCGTCGCCGCCGCGACGATCCTGGGCGACGGCCGCGTGGCCTTGATCCTGGACGTCGACGCGGTGATCAACCTGCGCCGTCGCAGCCCGCCGCTGCCGTCCGATCCCACTCTCATCGCCGCAGAATGAGCCCGATGAACGAGCACCACACCACCCCCAGCGCCGCGACCCGCGAACTGATCTCGTTCCGCGTGGGCGAGCAGGAATACTGCGTGGACATCATGGCCGTCCGCGAGATCCGCGGCTGGAGCCCGGCGACCACGCTGCCGCAATCGCCCAGCTACATGCGCGGCGTGATCAACCTGCGTGGCGCGGTGCTGCCGATCATGGACCTGGCCTGCCGGATCGGCATGCCGACCACCGAGCCCAGTGTCCGCAGCGTGTTCATCGTGGTTCAGGCCGGCGACCGCACGGTCGGCCTGCTGGTCGATGCGGTGTCCGACATCCTGTCGATCACCGACGAGATGTGCCAGCCGACGCCCGACATCGCCTGCGAGAACGTCCGCCACTTCGTGCGCAACATCATTTCCATCGAGGGCCGGATGATCAGCGAAATCTCGCTGGAACGCCTGCTCCCCGAACGCGAGGCCCTGGCCGCCTAGATGACCACGCCTTCAACCTCCTTTTCGGATCGCCGCGAGGCCCTCGTCGATGGCGAGTTCGCCTTTACGAACGCCGACTTCAAGCGGATCGCGGCCCTGCTGTATGATCAGGCGGGCATCAGCCTGCCCGACAGCAAGGCGACGCTGGTCTATTCGCGCCTGGCCAAGCGTTTGCGCACCCTGGGTCTGAAGACCTTCACCGAATACTGCAGCTTCGTGGCGCAGGACGGCAATGTGGACGAGCAGCAGCACATGCTGCGGGCCCTGACGACAAACGTCACCCGGTTCTTCCGTGAGCCCCACCACTTCGACGACCTGCGCGCCAACATCCTGGAGCCCATGGCCGACAAGGTGCGGGCCGGCGGCCGCCTGCGCCTGTGGTCGGCGGCCAGCTCGTCGGGCCAGGAGCCGTATTCGATGGCCTTTACCGTGCTGTCGGTCTGGCCGAACGCGGCCGACCTCGACATCCGGATCCTGGGCACCGACATCGACACCAACGTCCTGGCGACCGGTCGGGCCGCAGTCTACGAGGAGACGCTCCTCGAAGGCATTCCGGGCAACATGCGCAACCAGTATTTCGAGCGCGACGCCAGCGACCGCCGCAGCTTCCGGGTCTGCGAGGCTGCGCGCCAGATGGTGTCGTTCCGCGAGCTGAACCTCAATGGCCCGAGCTGGCCGATGAAGGGTCAGTTCGACGCGATCTTCTGCCGCAACGTGGTGATCTATTTCGACGAGCCCACCCAGGAGCGGGTCTGGCAGCGCTTCGCGCCGCTGGTCGCCCCGCATGGCAAGCTCTATGTCGGCCATTCCGAGCGCGTCGGCGCTTCGGTCACGGCCTTTGAAAGCGCCGGCCTGACCGCCTATCGCAAGGCAGGAGCTCGCTGATGCCCAAGATTCGCGTTCTCGTCGTCGACGACTCCGCCACCATGCGGGGCCTGATCACGGCCGCTCTCAACCGTGACCCCGACATCGAGGTGGTCGGCGCCGCCGGCGACCCGTTCGAGGCCCGCGGCATGATCAAGGCCTTGAACCCTGACGTCGTCACCCTCGACATCGAGATGCCGAACATGAACGGCATTGAGTTCCTCGAGAAGATCATGCGCCTGCGCCCGATGCCGGTGGTCATGGTCTCCAGCCTGACCCAGGCTGGGGCCGAGATGACCCTGCGGGCCCTGGAGCTCGGCGCGGTCGACTGCGTGGCCAAGCCGACGCTGGCGACCAACACCGCCGACGCCCTCAACGAGGTCGCCGTCAAGGTGAAGGCCGCAGCGCGGGCCTCGGTCCGCACCAAGCCCGACGACAAGCCGGCCGTGCGGCGCAAGGACTACGTGCCCTCTGGCGACATCGTGGCGATCGGCTCGTCGACCGGCGGGGTGGAAGCCCTGCTGTCGATCCTCAGCCTGTTTCCCGAAACCTGCCCCCCGACAGTGATCACCCAGCACATGCCGGCGACCTTCACCGCCAGCTTCGCCGCGCGGCTCGACCGGGCCAGCGGCGCCAAGGTGGCCGAAGCCGTCGACGGCGCCCTGCTGGAGCCGGGCAAGGTCTATGTCGCTCCGGGCGGCGCCACCCATCTGGAAGTCGTCCGTTCCGCCGGGCTGCGCTGCCGCCTGACCCAGGGCGACCCGGTCACAGGTCACCGGCCCTCGGTCGACGTGCTCTTCAACTCGGTAGCCCAGGCCGTCGGCGAGAAGGCGGTCGGGGCGATCCTGACCGGCATGGGCCGCGACGGCGCGCAGGGCCTGCTGACCATGCGCAAGGCCGGCGCCCGCACCTTGGGCCAGGACGAGCAAAGTTGCGTCGTCTACGGCATGCCCAGAACGGCTTTTGAGCTCGGCTCGGTGGAGAAGCAGGTTTCCCTGTCCTCCATGGGCCAAACAATCCTCGATCTGGCCTCCGCGAGGCGATGAACCCATGCCCCTAGCAAACACCATTTCCGTTCTCGTCGTCGATGACCAGCTGACCATGCGGGCGTTGATCCGCAACGCCTTGCAGCAGATCGGATTCAAGGATATCCGCGAGGCGCCGGATGGCGAGGAGGCGCTCAAGCAACTCCTGTCCAAGCCTGCCAACCTGGTCATCTCGGACTTCAACATGCCGAAGATGGACGGCCTGGCCCTGCTGCGCGCGGTCCGCTCGCACCCGCCGATCCGCCAGACCGCCTTCGTCATGCTGACCGGCCGGGCCGACCGCGAGCTGGTCCAGCGCGCCGTGCAGTTCGGCGTCAACAACTATTGCGTCAAGCCCTTCACGGTCCAAGGCCTGCGGGACAAGATCGAACAAGTCTTCGGGCAACTGACATGATGGCGCAGGCTCACGCTGAAGACTCCGGACCCGCGATCAAGGTCCATGTCACCCAGGGCGAAAGCCATGTGTCGTCCGATCCGTCGGTGGTGATGACCACCGTGCTGGGCTCGTGCATCGCCGCCTGCCTGCGCGACCCGACCACGGGTATCGGCGGCATGAACCACTTTCTGCTGCCCGATACCGGCGGCCGGGCCAATAACGACAACGGCGACGCCGTCCGTTACGGCGCCTATGCGATGGAACTGCTGATCAACGGTCTGCTGAAGAAGGGCGCGCGCCGCGACCGCCTTGAGGCCAAGATCTTCGGCGGCGGCAAGCTGTTCGACGGCCTCTCGGACGTCGGCGCCAGCAACGCCGAATTCGCCGAGCGCTTCCTGCGCGACGAAGGCATTCCGATCGTCTCGTCCAGCACCGGCGGGCTTTCGGCCCGGCGGGTCGAGTTCTGGCCCGCGTCCGGCCGGGTTCGCCAGCGCCTGGTCGCCGTCGACAACGCCCCGACCGAAGTCCGTCGTCCCACCCCCGCGCCCGCCGCGAGCGGCGGCGACCTGGAGCTGTTCTGACCTCATGATCGCCCAGCCGCTGCCCCTATCCGACAGTCTTGTCATCCCGGACCATCAGCTCCCGGTGGGCGAGCTTTCGCGTCGGCTGGCGGCGGAACTGCAGGCGGCGGCGGCGATCTGCCGGGACTGCGAACACATCGCCGGCGACCTGGCCAGCGGCGGCGCGGCCCTCGAGAGCCTGTCGCGCCTGCAGGCCCTCGACGAGCTGAGCCAGCGCTTGCACGGCCTGTCGGACGTGCTGTCGCGGATCAGCCAGCACGCCTCGGGGGAGTGGAACATGGCCATCGAGCCCCTGCTGGAAGGCCTTGGCCTGGCCGACCTGGTGGTCCGTCTGCGCAACGCCGAGCCGCACAAGGGTTGGGTCGCCGAAGCCGGCGAACTCGATTTCTTCTAAAATCATGCCCGAAGCGCTTAAGGCCTCGGCCCGGATCAATCTGGAGAAGGTCGGCGTCCTGCTGGTCGACGACAGCCCCGCGTCGCTGAACCTGCTGGCCCAGATCATCCTTGGGTTCGGCATCAAGAAACTGCAGCGGGCCGACAACGCCAAGTCCGCTCAGGCCTTGCTGCGCGAGCGCACCTTCGACCTGATCATCAGCGCCACCAACATGGCCGCGATCGACGGCTACGAACTGGTCCGTTGGCTGCGGCGCGGCGCGCTGGAGGCCAACCGCTACCTGCCGGTCATCCTCGTCTCGGGCCACACGCCGCCCTCCCAGGTGTTCAAGGCGCGCGACGCCGGCGCCAATTTCACGGTCGCCAAGCCGATCGCGCCCAAGGTGCTGCTTGAGCGCATCCTCTGGGCGGCCAAGGAAGAGCGCCAGTTCATAGAATGCGACAGCTATCTTGGGCCAGACCGGCGCTTCAAGAACGATGGACCGCCTGCTGACACCAAGGGCCGTCGTCGCGACGACCCGCCCGAAGCTCGCCGCCCGCCCGCTGAATCCCAAGCCCCGACCGATGGTTCGGCGCCCGCCGCGAAGGTCGTTTCATGAGCGTCGTCCGAAAGTTCCGCGCCCCCAACCGCCTGTCCATGCTGATCAAGGCCGCCGGCGGTCCGATGGCTCAGGACGCGTTGAAGGCGGCCGAGGCGGCGCTCGAGCCCCTGCGGGCCGAGTCCATGGCGGTGCTCGACGCCGCCCTGGCCGAGATCGACGCCCGCTACGGCAAGCCAGCCTCGGCCACCCGCGCCGGCGAAACCTTCCAGGATCTGTATGTCCTGGCGCTGCGCATCATCGACGTCTCGGGCTTTCTCCCGGGTTCCTGCGTCGATCAGGCGGCGATCTCGTTCTGTGCGCTGGTGGACAATTGCATCGAGGCCAACGCCTGGCGTTGGGACGCGATCGACGTCCACATCAACGCCCTGCGTCTGCTGCGCACGGCAGGATTGACCGCCGACCAGAGACAGGCGGTGATCGCCGGACTCAACAAGGTCAGCCAGCATCGCCTCGACGACGCGAACTAGGCATTTACGGGTCGTGTGACCGAAACGACACGTTTCCACGCTGCGAAACAGCGCCACCTTCTAGCCATCTTGTAGAGGGTGGTTTCATTTGGTACCGGTTTCATTGCTACCGGTGTCAGGACAACGTCACATGCTGATGTGACACCGGTGTCAGAATTAGACGGCTCGAGGAAGCAGCCGCGCTGGAAGGAAGCGCGATTGCACACTTCGGCCGGGCGACGCGAAAGCGTCGTTTAAAAAAAGTGGTTACGGGAGGAGGAACCATTGTCTCAGGTTTTTAAGGGGCGCGCTCGCGCTCTCAAGTTTGGTGTCTCGACGAGCGCCATCGCCCTGGTGCTGGCCATGGCCGGCGCGGCCGCCGCTCAAACGGCTCCGGCCGCCGCCCCCGCCGACGATACGGCGGTCGAGGAAGTGGTCGTCACCGGCTTCCGGGCCAGCCTGGCCAACGCCCTCGACATCAAGCGTCGTGAAAACGACCTCGTCGATGTCATCAAGGCCCAGGATATCGCCGACTTCCCCGACCTGAACCTGGCCGAGTCGCTGCAGCGCGTGCCGGGCGTGTCGATCGATCGTGACGGCGGCGAAGGCCGCTCGATCACCGTTCGCGGCCTGGGTCCGGATTTCACCGTCGTGCGCCTGAACGGCCTGGAGGCCCTGGCCACCACCGGCGGCAAGGACAGCTCGGGCGGCGCCAACCGCGGCCGCCAGTTCGACTTCAGCATCTTCGCCTCGGAACTGTTCAACAGCATCACCGTGCGCAAGTCGACCTCGGCCATCAATGAAGAAGGCTCGCTGGGCGCGATCATCGACCTGCAGGCCTCGCGTCCGTTCGACTTCAGCGGCTCGGCCCTGAGCATGGGCGCCAAGCTTGGCTGGAACGACCTGTCGCGCAAGCAAGACCCGCGCTTCACCGCCTTGGCCAGCAGGCGCTGGGACACCGGCATCGGCGAAATCGGCGCCCTGATCTCAGTGGCCTATGCCGAGCGCAAGACGCTGGAAGAAGGCTCCTCGACCGGCCGTTGGGAAAACCCCAGCGTCGCCTTCAACTCGTCTACCGCGTTTCCCTGCACCGCCCCGGCCTATAACCCGGTCAGCGGTCCGGCCTTGACCTGCGCCCAGATCGGAACGGTTGTTGGCGGCACCACCCCGACGACCACCGCCGCGACCGGCACGGCCAACAACCTCTGGCACCCGCGCATCCCGCGTTATGGCCGCCTGCAATATGACCAGAAGCGCCTGGGCGTGACCGGCTCGCTGCAATGGCGCCCGACCGAAAACTCGACCCTGAGCTTTGACGCCCTGCTGGCTAAGTTCACCAACAATCGCGACGAGACCTATCTGGAAACCATCTCGTTCAGCCGCAGCGGCCAAGGCCTGCCGCAGACCGACGTGGTCAGCTTCCAGGCCGACGACAAGGGTCAGCTAATCAAGGGCACGTTTGACGATGTCGATGCGCGCGTCGAATATCGCCACGACGACCTGAAGACCGAATTCAACCAGTTCACCCTGACCTATGACACCAAGTTCGGCGACGCCGGCCACTTGAACGTCGTCTACGGCCAGTCGCGTTCGATCCAGGACAACCCGGTCCAAACGACCTTCTCATTCGACCGCTACAACACCGACGGCTATAGCTACGACTATTCGGTCGATCAGAATCTCCCGACCCTGAACTACGGTTTCGACCCGACCAATCCAGCCAACTTCGTCTACAGCTCCAGCAATACCCTCGGCGACTCCTCGCTGCTGCGCCTGCGTCCCAGCAAGGCGGTCAATACCTTCAAGACCTTCCGCGCCGACGTCGATTACGAGATCTTCAACGGCTTCAAGCTGCGCTACGGCGGCGACTACAAGGAATACGGCTTCTCCTCGTCGGAGCAGCGCCTGTTTTCGCGCAATCTGACCCCGGGCGTCGGCACCACCTTCACGGCCGAAGCCGGCTTCGCCTTGCCCGCCGGCGTCACCGTCGCCGACGTCTCACGCCTGATCACCGGCTTCGGCCGTGGCCTCGACGTGCCGGCCGGCGTTCCGACCTCCTGGATCGCGCCCGACCTCGACAAGCTGAAGAAGGTGATCGGCTACGACTGTAACTGCATCAACGCCAACGGCGACTTCCGTCTCAGCGTCCTGAACCAGCTGGGCGCGCTGCGTGAAATCACCGAGAAGGACACCGCCTTCTACATCCAGGGTGACTTTGACTACGACCTCTTCAACATGCCGGTGCGCGGCAATCTCGGCGTGCGCTATGTGAAGACCGACCAGGCCGCGCTCGGCCACTACAACGCCGGGAACGTCCCTGTCACGGTCGCCACTCCGATCGGCAACCTGTCCGAACAGCTCGCGACGGACGCCGTCCAGTCGGTCAGCCGCGAATACCACAATACCCTGCCGGCGCTGAACGTCTCGGTTCAGCCGATGGAGAACTTCTTCATCCGCTTCGCCGCCGCCAAGGTGATGACACGTCCGCAACTGCAAAACCTGACGCCGGGCTTTACCGCCCAGAGCCAGACCGCCCAGACCCTGACCCGCGGCAATCCGGATCTCGATCCGATGTTGGCCAACAATCTTGACCTGAGCTTCGAATGGTATCCGGACAAGGAAACCCTGCTGTCGGCGGGCTTCTTCCAGAAGGACATCAAGTCGTACATCCAGCAGACGGCCGAAGTGATGCCGTTCTCGGAAACGGGGCTGCCGGCCAGCTTGCTGACCAACGGCAACACCACCTCGACCCCGTTCACCGTGACGACCAATGTCAACAGCCCCGGCGGCAAGCTGAAGGGCTTCGAACTCAGCGCCCAGCGTCCGTTCACCTTCCTGCCGGCCCCGTTTGACAAGTTTGGCGCGATCGCGAACTACACCCACGTCAAGAGCGACATCGCCTACATCATCAGGGCTCCGACCTACGGCGTGCCTGCTGGATCTCCGGCTGGAACGCCGCGAACCCTGCTGACGCCGGCGGTGATGGTCACCCAGCCGTTGGTCAACCTGTCGCCCGACGCCTACAACCTCACGCTCTATTATGAAAACGCCGGCTTCAAGGCTCGGATCTCGGGCTCCTATCGCGACGCCTACCTGATCCAAGTGGCCCCTACGGCGACCAACAACAACGACGTGCGGATCAAGGAAAAGACCTTCAACCTCGACAGCCAGGTGAGCTACTCGTTCGACAAGTTCACGGTGACCCTGGAAGCCATTAACCTGACCGATCAGGAAGACAGCAAGGTCGACGACTCGACGCGCATGAGCTCGGAAGAGTATGTGCACTTCGGTCGCCAGTATTATCTGGGCGTGCGCTACAAGTTCTAGGTCGCCTTTCCTCCCCGAAAACGACCAAGGGCGCCGGTGAAAACCGGCGCCTTTTTTGCGTTTGTGGAAAACTTGGGAGCCTGTCCGGAACAGTGGACTAGAGCATTCTTCGAGCGAGTGGTTCCGGTTCGCGTGAAAAAAAACGCGTTAAAACAAACGATTAGAGCTCACGGCCTGACGCAGTCAGGTCGGGAAATGCTCTAGAGGCTGGAGACCCCGTCGATCCAGGTTTCGCGCACGTTCAGGGCGTCGTCGAGCAACACGAGATCGGCGGCCAGGCCGGCCGCGATGGTCCCCCGCTCGTCCGCCAGGCCCAGGAAGTCGGCCGGAGCGCGCGAGGCGATCATCACCGCTTCTTCCAGGGTCAGGCCCATCATCGAGATGGCGTTGCGCACCGCGCCGATCATGTCGAGGTCCGAGCCCGCCAGGGTCCCATGATCATCGACGCAGACGCCATCGACCACGCGAATGTGGCGGCCCTGAAGGTCGAAACTCTTGTCGATCATGCCAACCGTCGGCATGGCGTCGGTCACCAGCATGAAGCGGTTCAAGGGACGGGTGCGCAGGGCGATGCGCAGCACGACGGGATCGACGTGGCGGCCATCGACAATGATCCCGCACCAGGCGTGGAGACTCTCCAGCGCCGCCCCGACCACGCCAGGCTCGCGGCTGGTCAGAGGCGACATGGCGTTGAACAGGTGGGTGAAGCCGGTCAGGCCGGCGTCCAGCGCCTTGCGCACCGTTCCATAGGCGGCGTTGGTGTGGCCGGCGGCCACGGTGACGCCGGCCGCCGCCAGGCGCCGGACCATGTCGGGCGTGGTGGTCTCGGGCGCCAGGGTCACCAGGGTCTTGCCGCGCTTGAGCGAGCTCAGCAGCGCCACGGCCTCGTCGTCGAGGATCCGGAACTTGCCGGCGTCGTGGATGCCCTTGCGCTTCACATTGAGGAACGGACCCTCGATATGGATACCCAGCACGCCGGGCACGCCCGCCTCGATCGCCTGTTCGGTGGCGCGCATGGCCGCGTCGACCACGGCCAGGTCGTCGCTGATCAGGGTCGGCAGGAAGCCGGTGGTGCCATAGGGCCTGTGCGCCGCGCCGATCGCTTCGATCGCCTCGACCGTGGTGTGGTCGTTGAACAGCACCCCGCCGCCGCCATTGACCTGGGTGTCGATGAAGCCGGGAACCAGCAGTCCGCCGTCCAGGTCGTGGCGCGTCGCGCCGACTGGCGTGTCAGCGCTGTCCAAGACGCCTTCGATCCGTCCGTCGCGGATCGTCACGGCCTTGCCATCGACGATCCCGTCTTCCGTCAGGATGCGGCCATTAACGAGAACAAGCTGCATCAGACGGTTTCTGTGACCTTGTTGAGGTGGGGCGGACTGTCGGGATCGTAGCCGCGCGCCACCGACAGCGCATTGGCCATTCGGTAGAAGCTCTGGATCATCAGGATCGGCTCGATCACCGGGTGGGCGGCGAGCGCCGGCAGGACCCCGGCGCCCGTTTCACCGGCGCCGGCCAGGAGCACGTCGGCTCCACGCGCGGCCAGGCCCTTGGCCATGGCGTCGACGCTGCCCCGGCTCTCGTCGTTCTGGGCGAACACCAGGGCGGGAAAGCCCTGCTTCACCAGGGCCATTGGGCCGTGTAGCACCTCGGCGGCGCTGAAGGCCTCGGCGTGCAGGCCGCAGGTCTCCTTGAACTTCAGGGCCGCTTCCTGCGCCACGCCATAGCCCACGCCCCGGCCCAGCACATAGAGGTTCCGGGCCAGCTTGAGGCGCTCGACGGCGGGGGTCCAGTCCAGGGTCCAGGCCTGGGCCAGCAAGGCGGGCAGGGTGGCGAGCCCGGCGGTCAGCTCGGCGTCTTCGGTCCAGGCAGCCACCAGCTGGGCGATGGCGGCCAGGGCGGCGATATAGGACTTGGTGGCCGCGACGCTCAGTTCGGGTCCGGCGTGCAGCGGCAGCACTTCGTCGACCAGCGCGGCCAGGGGCGAGTTCACGTCATTGACCAGGGCGATCGTGAAGGCGCCGGCCTCCTTGGCGGCCTGCACGGCCGACAGCAGGTCCGGGCTCTGCCCCGACTGCGAAATGGCCAGGTAGAGTGCGCCATCCAGGCCCTGAGGCGCGGCATAGACCGAGCTGACCGAAAGGGCGGCCGACGAGGTCAGGACGCCGGTGCGCGTTTCGACGAGATATTTGGCGAAGGTGGCGGCGTGGTCCGAGCTGCCCCGGGCGCAGGTCACCACGGCGCGCGGCGGGCTGGCGCGCAGGCGGGCGGCGATCTTCTCGGCCCGGGCGGCGTTGGCCCCCAGCTGGGCGGCGACAACGTGCGAGGCCTGGCCTGCCTCAAGGAACATGCGGGTGGATTCCGCCGTCAGCCGCCCATGCCCGGTGGAGTGCTCGGCGGGGGGTGCGGGTCGGGTCAAGACGTTAGCCTCCAAGGCAGGCGTTCCTTTAGATCAGAGCGCTGGCATGGGACCCGCTTGGGGCCCCTTCCAATCAGGCGATGGCGTTCAGTTCGGCGACGAAGTCATAGGCGTCGCCGCGGTAATAGGACTGGGTGACCTCGACGGCCCGGCCATCCTTCAGGAAGCCGCGGCGCTCGATCAGCAGGCCGGCGTCCTTGACGGGCACGCCCATCAGCTCTGCGTGCTCGGCGTTGAACAGCACCGCGCGCAGCCGCTGCAGGGCGCGAACGGGCCGGTGGCCGGTGGCCTCCAGCGCCTCATAGAGCGATGTGCCCACCGCCTCGGCGGAGGGCAGGGCGAAGGCGGCGACGGTGGTGTATTCCACCGCCATCGGCGCGCCGTCGGCGTAGCGGATACGGGCGAACCGATAGACCGGCGTGCCGGGCGACAGGCCCAGGGTCATGGACTCTTCCGGCGTGACGGTGCCCTGGGCCTTGCTGATCCATTCGCTGCGTGGCGTGCGCCCGCGCGAGATCATGTCCTCGGTAAAGGACGACAGCTTGGAGAAGCTCTTTTCCACCCGGGCGGCGACGAAGGTGCCGGCCCCTTGGCGACGGGTTAGTAGGCCTTCGCTGACCAGGCCGTCCAGCGCCTTGCGAACGGTGATTCGCGAGATGCTGAATTCCTCGGCCATGTCGCGTTCGGCCGGCAGGGCGTCGTCGGGCCCCAGGATCTTCTTCTGGATGGCGTCCCGGAGCGCGCGCTGCAACTGCTTATAGAGCGGGGCGTGACCCTGGCCGTTTCCGTCCAGCCCCCCGATCCTTTCAGAAAACATCGTCAATTCGCCACCCCCGCGCAAAACCGCGCCACCCCGTGGTCACCGAGATAGCATATGACCATTTTGGTACCAATAAGAACATGGTCTGTAATTGGTTCTTTTTTGGCCTTGTCATCCGATAAATTTTCGTCACAGTTCACCTCCGAGGCCTGAGAAGTACCGCGTTCTGCGGATGTCTGCAGAATAATTGGTATCGGATTGGGCTTGGGGTTCGGCTCCAGGCCTGAGGGCCTGGAAAAAGGGGAGAGGCCGAGTATGAGAAATTTCCACAAATCCATTCTAACCACGTCCGCCAGCGTGCTGGCGGTGATGGTCGCAGCGCCCGCCTTCGCGCAGGATACAACCACCACCTTAGACCAGGTCGTGGTCACCGGCATTCGCGCTTCACTCCAGGCTTCGGTCGACGCCAAGCGCAACGCCGACGCCGTGATCGACGTGATCACCGCCGAAGACATCGGCAAGTTCCCGGACAAGAACGTGGCGGAGTCGCTGCAACGCGTTCCCGGCGTCACCATTCAACGCGAGTTCGGGGAAGGCGAGCGGATTTCGGTTCGCGGCACCGCCCCCACCCTGAACCGCACCCTGCTGAACGGTCACGCGGTCGCCACCGCCGACTGGTTCATTCTCGACCAGTTCAAGGCCAGCCGCAGCTTCAACTACCTGATGCTGCCATCGGAAATCGTCGGCAAGGTCGAGGTCTTCAAGAGCCCGGTCGCCGATATCGACGAAGGCGGCGTGGGCGCGACCGTCAATGTGCACACCCGCAACCCGCTGGACCTGGCGCCGCTCTCGATCTCGGGTTCGGTGCAAGGCGTGTGGGACGAGAAGTCGGACAAGAAGACGCCAACCGCCTCGGCCATGCTCAGCTGGCACAACGACGCCAAGACCTTCGGCGTCCTGGGCGGCCTGATCTATGACAAGCGCGAGATCCGCCGCGACGGTATCGAGGTGCTGGGCTACGAGAATGTCACCAACGCCTCGGGCAATGTCACGGGCCTCCCCGCTGGCCAGACGGCGGTGACGCCCAGCCTGATCGGTTCGTCTTTCTTCAAGCAGACCCGCGAACGCCGCGGCGCCAACATCGGCGTCCAGTGGTCACCGACCGACAAGCTGGATGTGAACCTGACCGGCCTCTATTCGAAGATGGACGCCGACAATATCAACCAGAACTACATGGCCTGGATCACCAACAAGATCTCTGGCCTGGGCACGCCCGGCGCCAATTTCAACATCCAGCAACTCAGCAACGGCACCGCGACCAAGGGCACCTTCAACGCCATTGGCGGCCAGGGTGTGGTGTTCGACGCCATCGACCGCATCGCCCACACCCAGGTTCGCTCGGTTGACCTGGACACCACCTACCGTCCCGCCGACGATTGGACCTTCCACGCCCGCATCGGCTACACCGACGCCGAGGGCGCCACCGACCTGCAGCCGTTTTGGGAAACCAGCGCCGCCACAGGCCTGACCTACGACCTGTCGGGCGGCCTGCCCAAGGTGTCGTTCTCCACCATCAATCCGGCCACGGCCGATGACGAGATGGAGCTGGGCTGGGCCTCGGCCAATACCACCGCCAATGACGACAACGAGTTCTATACCTTCGTCGACGGCGAGAAGTTCATGGACGCCGGCGCCTTCACGTCGGTCAAGTTCGGCCTGAAATACACCGACCACGATCGCGAAGTTGACCAGACCTACGGTCAGCGCCGCGCTCTGCTGCCCTGGACCGCTCCGGGCGCCACTGCCTGCGGCGGCCACAAATGTACGCTGGCCGATGTGCAAGGCGGCCTGACGCCCAGCGACTATCTTGACGGCATCAAGGGTCCCGGCGTCATCAGCAGCTATCTGACCGCCGACAAGAGCAAGATCGAGGCGATCTACGCCGCCCTGCCCAAGGCGGCGGTGTGGAACTCGGCGATCGGCGGCACGCAGGCGGCCGGCTGCAACGGTCTGCTGAACTGCGATCACTTCGGCCCGCTGGAAAGCTTCACGTTCAACGAGAAGACCTTCGGCGGCTACGTCCTGGGCAAGCTCAAGGGCGACAACTGGCGCGGTAACGTCGGCCTACGAGTCGTGCAGACCAAGGTCGAGACCTCGGCCTGGAAGGTTGGCGTACCCGCTGGCACCGCCGGCGCGGTCAACAACCCGTTCGGCCTGATCGCTCCGGTCGACGCCGGCCAGAACTATACGGACATCCTGCCGAGCGCGAACTTCTCGTTCGACATCAATGATGACCTGGTTCTGCGTCTGGCCGCCGGTCGCACCCTGTCGCGTCCGGACTACGCCCAGATGGCCGCGTTCACCTCGCTGACCGAGTCTCTGCTGACCGGCAGCGGCGGCAATCCTAACCTGGATCCCTACCGGGCCAACCAGTACGACGTGTCGCTGGAATGGTACTTCGCGCCGCAATCGCTCCTGGCGGTCGGCCTCTACTACAAGGACATCTCGACCTACATCGTCCAGGGCGCGTTCTCGGAGCGCCAGCCGCTTCAGCTGAACGACCCGACCGATGCGCGGATCACCAACGCCGCCAACCAGTGCGTTCTGACCGGCGCCAACCTCTACACCTGTAACTACCGTATCGGTCGCCCGATCAACGTTGCCGGCGGCGAGAACAAGGGTATCGAAATCAGCCTGCAGAAACCTCTGTGGAATGGCTTCGGCGTACTGGCCAACTACACCTACTCCGACGCCTCGTCGGCCTCGGGCGTGCCGGTGCCTTCGAACTCGAAGACCATCGCCAACATCAGCGGCTATTACGAGAACGAGCGCTTCAGCGCCCGCCTGTCCTACAACTACCGGTCCAAGTTCTTCGTCGACTACGACGCCGAGCGCGGCTTCCGGCAGCTGTGGTCGGACTCGATCAAGTCACTGGACGCCTCGGCCAGCGTGAACCTGACGCAGAACATCTCGCTGAGCGTCGATGCGATTAACCTCACCGACGAGAAGATGACCGAGAACTACGACAACGACAAAAACCGTCCGGCCCGAATCTACAAGAACGGTCGCATGGTGTTCGGCGGCGTCCGCTTCAAGTTCTAGTGGCTTACCGGGACCTTCGGCTTCGCGCCGAAGGTCCCGTCCTTCCTCCCAAGATCGTTGCATCGGAGGCGCCATGGTCCAGGATCACCGCATGACCTGTCCGCTCGCCGCCGATCGCAATCCAAGTCTTCCTGACTGCAAGCACGGAGCTGGGGCGGAGCGGTCACACGCTCCGCCCGCTTTTTGCCGCCCGTCAGCGTGAGCGCCCTCGCATGATCCTCGTCTCCAAGCCCTTCGCCGCCGTCGTGAGTTCGCTCGCCGTCCTGGCCTTTGCCTCGACCGGCCTCGCCGCCTCGCCGGTGAAGGGGCCGGCCATGACCCTCACCCCCGCGCCGGCCCGGGCGAAGCTGGGGCAGGGGACCTTCGCCCTCACCGCCAAGACCCGGATCCTTGTCGCCAAGGGCGATGTCGAGGCCAAGATGGTGGCGGGGCAGCTGTCCGACATGCTGTTCAAGGCCCGAGGCCTGAAGTTGGCCGTCGCCGAGGGCGCGCCGGCCGCCGGCGAGGCCGCCATCGTGCTGGCGCGGGGAGCCACATCCAGCGACACGGCCGAGGCCTACGACCTCGACATCGACCCGACCGGCGTCATCATCACCGCTCCCAAGCGCGCCGGCCTGTTCTATGGCGCGGTCAGCGTCTGGCAGTTGGCCGTGACCGACGCGGCCAAGGGCCCGGCTCTGCTGCCTGCCGTCAGCATCGACGACACCCCCCGCTTCGCCTGGCGCGGCTTCATGCTGGACAGCGCCCGCCACTTCCAGAGCGTCGAGACGATCAAGACGATCCTCGACGCCATGGCCGCCCACAAGCTCAATGTCCTGCACTGGCACCTGGTCGACGATCAGGGCTGGCGGCTGGAGATCAAGAAGTACCCGAAGCTGACCTCGGAAGGCTCCTGGCGCGTGCCGGCCGGCGCGGCGGGCCGCGATCCCAAGACCGGCAGGGCCACCCGCTACGGCGGCTTCTATACTCAGGACCAGGTGCGCGGCCTCGTCGCCTATGCCGCCGCGCGCGGGATCACCATCGTCCCCGAGATCGAGATGCCGGGCCACGCCCTGGCGCCGCTGGTGGCCTATCCGCAATTTGGCATGACCAAGACCCCGCCGCGCGAGGCCATGGGCGACTGGGGGGTGTTTCCCTATCTCTACAAGCCCACGGAACCGACGTTCACCTTCCTCAACGACGTGCTCGACGAGGTGATGGACCTGTTTCCCTCGCCCTATGTCCATGTCGGCGGCGACGAGGCGGTCAAGGACCAGTGGAAGGCCAGTCCCGAGGTCCAGGCCCAGATCCAGGCCCTGGGCGTCAAGGACGAGCACGGGCTGCAGAGCTGGTTCATCCAGCGGGCCGAGAAGAAAATCAACAGCCGAGGCCGGCGGATGATTGGCTGGGACGAGATCCTCGAGGGCGGCCTTGCCCCCAACGCCACAGTCATGTCCTGGCGCGGCGTGGAGGGCGCGGTGGCCGCCGCCTCCCAGGGCCATGACGCCGTCCTGGCGCCCGACAGCACCCTCTATCTCGACCGCCGCCAGAGCGCCTCCGCCGACGAGCCGCCCGGCCGGATCAAGATCACCAGCCTGAAGGACATCTACGATTTCGACGCCGCGCCGGCCGCCCTGACCGACGCCCAGCGCGATCACATTCTCGGGCTGGAAGCCACGGCCTTCACCGAGCACATGCGCACCGATGAGCGCCTGGAGGCCATGAGCTTCCCGCGCCTGGTCGCCCTGGCCGAAAACGGCTGGACGCCGCGCGACCGCCATGACTGGGCCGATTTCGCAGGCCGACTGCCGGCCGAGACCGCGCGGCTCGACGCACTGGGCGTGGCCCACGACACCGTGCCCTATGAGCCGCAGGCGACGCTGAGGCCGGCCGCCGACGGAAAGGTCTCGGTCGCTCTGGCTTCCGGTCTGGGGCTTGGTGAGGTTCGCTACAGCACCGACGGCAAGGCGCCGACCTCGTCCTCGACCACCTATGTCGCCCCCCTTGCCGTCGCGCCGGGTCAGACGATCCGTGCGCGGACCTTCCTCGATGGCCAGGCTCTCGGCCGCGTTCGCGACTACCCGATCAGCCTGCTGGCGGCGCAGACGCGCACCAGCCACCAACTGGAGCTGTGCGGTGACGGGATCAACCTTTCGCTCGAGGACGACGCGCCAGCAAGCGGCTCCGGGGCCGGCCCCCGCGCCGTGTTCGCGGTCAATCTGATGAACGCCTGCTGGGTGTGGAAGGGCGCGGATCTGTCCAAGGCCGTCAAACTGTCCGCCCGCATCGGCCAGGTCCCGTTCAACTTCCAGATCGGCGCCGACCGCGGGAAGATCCCGCTGCGCGATCCCTCTACGCCGGACGGCGAGCTCGAAGTCCGGCTCGACGGCTGCGCGGGCGAGCGGATCGCCGCCATCCCGCTGGGCGCCGCCGCGCGCGGACCGGGCCTGGCCACGGTCTCGGGCGCGCTGCCCAGGCGTGACGGGGTCCACGACCTGTGTCTGAGCTTTACAGCACGCAGCGTGGAGCCGACCCTGGTGCTTGACCAGGTGACGCTGACGGCCGCCGGCAAGAGCGGCAAGAACTAAAGTTTCGGAAAGCAGGGAAGCGTCCGTGTCCAATCTCGTACTGTCCTCGCCGCTCAAGGGCTGGATCGCCCCGCTGGACGAGACGCCCGACGCGGTGTTCGCCGAGCGCATGCTGGGCGACGGCCTGGCCATCGACCCCCTGGGCTCGACCCTGCACGCCCCCTGCGACGCGCGGGTGATCTCGGTGCACGGCACGCGGCACGCCGTCACCCTGCGGGCCGACAATGGGGCCGAGATCCTGATGCACGTGGGGCTGGACACCGTCGGCCTGGGCGGCGAGGGCTTCGAGGTCCACGTCGCGGACGGTCAGGCGGTGAAGTCCGGCGACCGGTTGATCAGCTTTGACCTCGACCTGCTGTCGCAGCGGGCCCGCAGCCTGATCACCCCGATCGTCATCACCAATCCCGACGCCTTCAAGATCATCCGCCGCGCGCAGGACCATGCCGCGTTGGTGGGTGATTTCCTGATGGAGCTGGCCCCGGTCAATGGCGCGGTGGTCACCTCGACGGTCGCCGTTGGCGAGGTGTCGCGCGAGGTCGTGGTGCCCCTGCAGCACGGGATCCATGCCCGGCCCGCAGCCCGCATCGCCGAGAGCGCCCGCAAGTTCGCCGCCGAGGTGGCCGTCGTCGTGGTAAACCGCAGGGCCAGCGCCAAGAGCCCGATCGGGATGATGTCCCTGGCCATCCGCCATGGCGACCGCATCAGCATCGTCGCCAGCGGCCCGGACGCCGATTATGCCGTGATCGCTATCGTCGAGCTGATCGAAGGCGGCATGGGCGAGAGCGCCGCCCTGCCGCCGACCGCCGAGCCCGTCTCGGTCGAGGCCGTACGCCCCGCCCACCCCGCCGAGCCCGGCTTGTTGCGCGGCGTCATGGCCGCCCCCGGTTTGGCCATCGGTCAAGCCGTTCGCTTCGTCTCAACCGACATCATCGTCGCCGAGGTCGGGGCCGGCATGGGCTTTGAACGGCGCGCGCTGGAAGACGCCCTGGCCTTGGTCCGCGCCAAGCTCGAGAAGGCCGCATCCAAGGGCGACACCGCTCGCAAAGCAATCCTCGGCGCCCACCTGGCCTTTCTGGAAGATCCCGAACTGAGCGCTTCGGCCCACCGGCTGATCGCCGAGGGCAAGAGCGCGGGCTTCGCCTGGCGCCGCGCCGTCGGCGGCTATGTCGAGGCCCTGCGCGGCCTGGGCGACCGCCGCCTGGCCGAACGCGTGGATGACCTGATCGACCTGGAGCGCCAAGTGCTCCGGGCACTGACGGGTGAGGAAGACGACGCCCGCGTCCTGCCGCCCGGCGCCATCCTGCTGGCCGACGAGCTTTTGCCCTCGCAACTGATGGGCGTCGAAGCCAGCCAGGTCGCGGGCTTCTGCACCGCCAAGGGAGGGCCGACGTCGCATGTCGCCATCCTGGCCGCCGCCATGGGCATTCCGGCCATCGTCGCCGTGGGCGCCGGCGTGCTCGATGTCGCCGAGGGCACGGGTCTGATCCTTGACGCCGAGAGCGGAAGCCTGCGCATCGCCCCCGACGCCACGCAGCTCGCCGCCGCCCAGACCGCCATCGCCGCCCGCCACGAGCGCAAGGCCGCCGCCAAGGCCGCCGCCCATCAAGAGAGCCGCACCGCCGACGGTGTGCGCATCGAGGTGTTCGGTAATGTTGGCTCGCTGAACGACGCCCTGGCCGCCGCCGCCAATGGCGCGGAGGGCTCGGGCCTGCTGCGCACCGAGTTCCTGTTCCTGGAGCGCGAAACGCCCCCCGACGAGGACGAGCAGGCCCGCCAGTACCAGGCGATCGCCTCGGCCCTGGACGGCCGCCCGCTGATCATCCGCACCCTCGACGTCGGCGGCGACAAGGCCGCGCCCTACCTGCCGATCCCGGCCGAGGAGAACCCGGCCTTGGGCTTGCGCGGCGTGCGCGTGTCGCTGTGGCGGCCGCATCTGCTCAAGACCCAGCTGCGGGCCATACTGCGGGTCAAGCCGCTGGGCCAGTGCAAGATCATGATCCCGATGATCGCCAGCCTCGACGAGCTGCGCGCCGTGCGCGCCCTGCTCGACGAGACCAAGCGCGAGATGGGGATCACCGAGCGGGTCCAGTTGGGCGTGATGATCGAGACCCCCGCCGCAGCGATCACCGCCGACCTGCTGGCCGCCGAGGCCGACTTCCTGTCGATCGGCACCAACGACCTGACCCAGTATGTGCTGGCCATGGACCGGGGCAATCCGGAGCTGGCCGCCCGCATCGATGCGCTCCACCCGGCCGTCCTACGGATGATCGCCCAGACCTGCGCCGGGGCCGCCAAGCATCATTGCTGGGTCGGAGTCTGCGGCGGCCTGGCCTCCGACCTCGTCGCCGTGCCGGTGCTTCTGGGCCTAGGCGTCACCGAGCTTTCCGCCACAGCGGCGACCTTGCCCGAGGTCAAGGCCCTGGTCCGCATCCTGGACATTTCGGCCTGCCAGGCCCTGGCGCGCCAGGCGCTGGACCTGACCTCACCCGAGGCCGTCCGAGATCTCTGCAAAGCCTTCGCGGCCCAAGTCCTGAAGGTTGGAGCCTAAGCGATGAAGTCCCCGCTCGAAGTCCTCCAGCCCCTAGGCCGCGCCCTGATGCTGCCGATCGCGGTGTTGCCGGTCGCGGCGCTGCTGCTGCGGATCGGCCAGACCGACTTGTTGGGCCACGCCCACCTGGCGGCGATGTCCGGCGGCCTGACCCTGGTGGTCGCCAATGTCTTCGCCGCCGCCGGTGGGGCGATCTTCGCCAATCTGGGCCTGATCTTCGCCATCGGCGTCGCCGTGGGTCTGGCGCGCGAGAACAACGGCGCGGCGGGCCTGGCCGGCGTCGTGGCCTATCTGGTGGCCACCCAGGGCATCCAGGCCCTGATCGTCGTGCCGCCCGACGTGGTCGCGGCGGCGGCCGCCAAGGGCGGCGACCTGGCCCTGGCGGCCTGGAAGGCCAAGGCGATCAGCAAGCTGTCGATCCCGGTCGGCATCCTGTCCGGCGTGATGTCTGGCGTGCTCTACAACCGCTACAGCACCATCAAGCTGCCGGAATATCTGGCCTTCTTCGGCGGCCGCCGCTTCGTGCCGATCGCCGCCGGCCTGGGCGGGGTGCTGCTGGCCCTGGTGTTCGGCTTCGGCTGGCATTGGCTGGAGGCCGGCGTCGATGGATTGAGCCACATGGTCACCGTCTCCGGAAACCTGGGCCTGTTCGTCTACGGCATCCTCAACCGCCTACTGATCGTCACCGGCCTGCACCACATCCTCAACAACGTGGTCTGGTTCATCCTGGGCGACTTCCATGGCGCGACGGGTGACCTCAACCGCTTCGCGGCCGGCGACCCGACCGCCGGGGCGTTCATGAGCGGCTTCTTCCCGGTAATGATGTTCGGCCTGCCCGCCGCCTGCCTGGCCATGTACCACACGGCCCGTCCCGAGCGGAAAAAGGCGGTCGGCGGCATGCTGACCTCGCTGGCCCTGACGTCGTTCCTGACCGGGGTGACTGAGCCGATCGAGTTCAGCTTCATGTTCCTGGCCCCGATGCTCTACGCCCTGCACGCCGTTTTGACCGGAGTTGCGATGGCCCTGATGAACCTGCTCGACGTCAAGCTGGGCTTCGGCTTTTCGGCCGGTCTGTTCGACTATGTGCTGAACTTCAGCAAGGCCACCCACCCGCTGTGGCTCGTGCCGATCGGCCTGGTCTATGGCGGGATCTATTACGGGCTGTTTCGCTTCTTCATCCTGAAGTTCGATCTCAAGACCCCTGGCCGCGAGCCGGCCGAGGACCTGGCCGCCGAGGCGGCGGTGGGGCCCAGCGCCGGCGGGCGCGGCGCCGACTTCGTCGCCGCTTTGGGCGGGGCGGGGAACCTGACCTCGGTCGACGCCTGCACCACCCGCCTGCGCCTGATCGTTGTCGACCAGGCCGTGGTCCGCGAACCCGCCTTGAAGGCCCTCGGCGCGCGGGGCGTGGTCCGGCCGTCGGACAAGGCGCTACAGGTCGTCCTCGGCCCGGTCGCCGACCAAGTGGCCGGTGAAATCCGCGCCGCCATGGGCAGGCCAGCGCCGCCCAAGCCTGCCGCGACCAAGGCCGCGGCAGCGGTCGCCCTACCCACCGCCATTGATGACAGCCGGGCCGAGGGCCTGGTCAGCGCCTTGGGCGGCTTCTCCAATGTCGAGACGGTGGGCGCCTGTTCCAGCCGCCTGCGCCTGGTGGTCCGCGACAACGCCGCCGTCGACGAGGCGGCGCTGAGAGCCCTGGACTCACGTGGCGTGGTCCGGGTCGGCGAGCGCTCGGTGCACGTCGTGCTGGGTCCTGACGCCGAGCGGATCTGCGAGGCGGTGCGCTGCCTGCTGCCTGGGTGATGGAAACGATCCGGCTGACGGGAAGGGGAACGACGTGACGAAACCGATCGATGAAGTGCTGATCGTCGGCGGCGGCACGGCCGGCTGGATCACCGCCGCCTATCTGGCCCGCAAGTTGGGGGCCAACCGTCCCGATGGGGTGAAGATCACGCTGATCGAGTCGTCGCAGATCGGCATCATCGGGGTGGGCGAGGGCACGATCCCCACCATCCAGACCACCATGCGCGAGATCGGCGTCGACGAGGCGCGGTTCATGCGCGGGGCCGGGGCCTCGTTCAAACAGGGCATCAAGTTCGTCGACTGGACCACCGGCCCCGTCGGCGACGCCCACAGCCATTATTACCACTCGTTCAGCCGGCCCCACACGCTGCGGGGCCTGGACCTGGCGCCTTACTGGCTGCTGGGCTGCGCCGGGGATACGCCGTTCTCGGAGGCGGTGACCCTGCAGGACACGGTCTGCGAGGCGGGCAAGGGCCCCAAGCTGATCGACGATCCGCAATATTCCAGTCCGCTTGGCTACGCTTACCATTTCGACGCCGGCAAGCTGGCCGTGCTGATGCGCGACGTCGGCAAGGAGCTGGGCGTCCGCCACCTGATCGGCAATGTCCAGGGCGCGCGACTGGACGAGACCGGCGCGATCGCCGCCGTGGTTACCCGTGAGCATGGCGAGTTGGCCGCCGGCCTCTATGTCGACTGCAGTGGTTTCTCGGCCAAGCTGATCGGCGAGGCTATGGGCGTGAAGTTCATCGACGACAGCGACACCCTTTTCGTCAACCGCGCCGTGGCCATCCAGGTCCCG
The DNA here is from genome assembly GCF_049896325.1 of Caulobacter sp. DWP3-1-3b2. Lineage (NCBI taxonomy): Bacteria > Pseudomonadati > Pseudomonadota > Alphaproteobacteria > Caulobacterales > Caulobacteraceae > Caulobacter > Caulobacter sp. DWP3-1-3b2. Next base: position 96,559 of record NZ_JAFCUB010000004.1, on the reverse strand, counting down.
CACGATGACCCTGAGGCCCCAGTGGCCAGCACCACCATCTCCACCGCCCACGAAGCCGGCTGGACCTGGGACATCGGCCTGCCCGAGCGCCGAGGCGTCGGCTATGTCTATTCCAATGATCACACCACGGACGAGCGGGCCGAAGAGGTGCTGCGGGCCTATATCGGCAAGTCGGCCGACGGGCTGAACGCTCGCGTGTTGAAGCTGCCCATCGGCCATCGCGAAACGCCGTGGGTCAAGAACTGCGTGTCGATCGGTCTGTCGGGCGGTTTCCTGGAGCCGCTGGAGGCCACAGGCATCATGCTGATCGAGGCCGCCGCCTGGATGCTGGGCCGGCTGTTCCCGCGCGCGGGCGACATGGAGCCGACCGCCGCCCTGTTCAACGAAGCCATGGGCCTGCGCTACAAGGGCGTGCTGGACTTCATCAAGCTGCACTATTGCCTGACCAAGCGCACCGACAGCGACTTCTGGATCGACAACACCCGGCCAGAATCGATCCCGGATTCGCTGCAGGCCCTGCTGGAGATGTGGAAGACCCGTGGGCCGGACCCGTTCGACTTCGGCACCGTCCATGACAGTTTCGAGGTCTTCAACTACCAGTATGTGCTGTACGGCATGGGCTTCAAGACCGACCTCTCGGCCAATCTGTCGGCCTATCCGCATCTCGACGCGGCGCGGGCCGAGTTCGCGCGGCTGAAGTCGGCGGCCCATCGGGCGGCGGCGGCCATGCCCGATCACCGGGCGCTGCTGGACGAGATCTACCGCAACGGTTTCCGTCAGCGCGCTGCCGCCGGCCGATGACCCAAACGCCAGAGATCAATGACATCCTGATCGTCGGCGGCGGCACGGCCGGCTGGATGACCGCCGCCTATCTGGCTCGCCGCCTGGGCTCCATGCGACCGGACGGGGTGCGCATCACCCTGATAGAGTCTAGCGAGATCGGCATCATCGGAGTGGGCGAGGGCGCCTTTCCGACCATCCAGAACACCCTGCGGACGATCGGCGTCGACGAGGCGCGGTTCATGCGCGAGGCCGGGGCGGCCTTCAAGCAGGGTATCCGGTTCGTCGACTGGAAGACCGCGCCCAAGGATGGTGTGCACAGCCACTACTACCACCCCTTCGCCTCGCCCCGGTTGCTGAACGGCGGCCTGGACCTGGCGCCATACTGGCTGATGGGCGAGGCGGGCGGCGTCCCGTTTTCCGGCGCTGTCACCCTGCAGGACAAGGTCTGCGAAGCCGGGCGGGGTCCCAAGCGTATCGACGATCCGCAGTATGGCGGGCCGATGACCTATGCCTATCACTTCGACGCGGGAAAACTGGCCAACCTGCTTCGCGATGTCGGCAAGGAAACCGGGATCAAGCACCTGCTGGGCAATGTGCTGAGCGTCAACAAGGCGCAGGACGGATCGATCGGCTCGGTGACCACGCGCGAGCACGGCGATCTGACGGCCGACCTCTATATCGACTGCACGGGCTTTGCCGGCGCGATGATCGGCGAGGCCATGGGCAGCGCCTGGATCGACAAGAGCGACGTGCTGTTCGTCGATCGCGCCCTGGCCCTGCAGGCGCCCTATGACCGCCCAGACGGGCCGGTGGCGACCACCACCATCTCCACCGCCCACGAGGCCGGCTGGACCTGGGATATCGGCCTGCCCGACCGGCGCGGCACGGGCTATGTCTATTCCAGTCGTCACACCACGGACGATCGGGCCGAGCAGATCCTGCGCGGCTATGTCGGCAAGGCCGGCGATGGGCTGACGGTTCGGCCGCTGAAGCTGAAGGTGGGCCACCGGGCCAGCCACTGGGTCAAGAACTGCGTCGCCGTGGGCCTGTCGGGCGGGTTTCTGGAGCCCCTCGAATCCACCGGCATCGTGCTGATCGAGGCCGCCGCTTACATGCTGGCCCGCAACCTGCCGCGGCGGGGCGGCATGGAGGCGACCGCCAAGCAGTTCAACGCGGCGATGACCGACCGCTATCTGAGGGCGATCGACTTCATCAAGCTGCACTACTGCCTCAGCCAGCGCACCGACAACAGCTTCTGGACCGACAACGCCGATCCGGCCTCAATCCCCGAAAGCCTGCAAGACCACCTTGCGATGTGGAAACACCGACCGCCCAACGCCTTCGATTTCCCCAGCCTCCATGAGAGCTTCAAGTACTTCAACTATCAGTACGTTCTGTACGGGATGGGCTTTGCGACCACCGTCGATCCCGCCGCCCACGTGCATGGCGACCTGGCCCGGGCCGATTTCGCCAAGGTGCGCGAGGCCGGCTTGCGCGCCGCCGCCGGCCTGCCCGATCACAGGGCCTTGCTAAACCAGGTCTACACCCAGGGCTTCACCACCAAGGTTGGGGACGCCGCCAGCGCCGAGGCCGCCGAGGGCCTGCGGCGATGAGCGAGCCGGCGGCCGGACCGGTCTTCGCCGCCGCCGCTGGCCCGCGCATCGAAACCCTGCGCATCGGCGCCGAACGCCATCCGGTGCTGGTGATCGACGGCCTGCTGACCGGCGCCGAGCATCTGGTCGATTTCGCGGCCGAACAGGCGATCCTGGCCCCCGTGAAGGCGGCGGCCAACTTCTATCCGGGCGTCCGGGCGCCATCCCCGGGCGGCTATGTTCAGGCTCTGGTCACTGCCCTTCGCCCCCATCTGGCGACGGTCTTCGGCGCCCCGCCGGAGGGCAAGGCGCACATCACCAGCGCCCTTTCGATGGCGGTCCTACCGACCGACCAGGCCAGCCTGCCCCAACGCCTGCCGCATATCGACACCACCGAGCCCGACCAACTGGCGATTCTGCACTATCTGTGCGGACCGCCCCACGGCGGCACGGCCTTTTACCGTCACCGCGCCACCGGTTTCGAATCCATAGGACCCGAGCGCGGCAAGGCCTATTTCGCCGCCTTGCGCCGGGAGATCGAAGCCGCCTCGGTTCCGGCCGGCTACATCGCGGGTTCCAACGCCCTGTTCGAGCAGACCGCCGTCGTCGAACCGGCCTTCAACCGGGTCATCGTCTATGCCAGCCGCCTGCTGCATGCCGGCGTCTTGCCAGACCATCCGGCCAGCCTGGACCCGCGAACGGGCCGGCTGACGGTCAACAGTTTCTTCCGTTTCGAAGCGGCCTGAACGCGTCGCCGGCTCGGCGGTAGCGTTGTGATCAGCCCGTCGCCAAACGTCCAGAGGACGTGCACGTCACGACTATTCCACTCAATCGCCGCCGGACCTGATCGCCTAGGCTTGCGTCTGGGTTCACCGCAGGCACCGGCTGAACCGACATCGAAGGATGGCGCATGACCATTTCCCGCAGCAAACCCGGGACCGACGCCGCCGGCGGACCGGGAGGCGCATCGCGCCGCTGCGTCGTCACCAGCGGCTTCAGCTTGGCCCTGATGGCGGCCCTGCCGTCACGGGCGCCCGCAGTATCGTCCGCAGCCACGCTCAAGGCGTCGCCACAAGCTTCAGGAGACAAGACCATGAGCAGCGACTTCGTCACCACCGGCGATGACGACCAGATCGTGCCGATCGCCGACGCCGCCCTGATCGGCATCAAGCTGCTCAAGAAGGGCACGCTGAAGACCTATCCGGGCCTGCCGCACGGCATGTGCACGACCCATCCGGAGGTTCGAAACTGAAGATTGAAAGGCGTCGGTCTCCGGCGGACGCCTTTTCCTCTCGGCGGTTGTCATCCAGGATCGGCGCGCGACGCGCTTGTCCGGGATGACAACGTTTTTGGAGGTCTGGTGATTAGAGCCGGATCGCCAGGATCACCGACGTCCACCCGTCGAGCGTCACGATCCGACCCTCGACCACCGCCTCGCCAAACGCCACGCCCTCCACCGTCAGGTGGTCGGGAAGCGTGTAAGCCACCGCCTCTCGCCCGAAGTTGAGCATCACCACCAAGCCTTCGCCGCGCCGATAGGCGAAGACCTGCGCGTGGTCGGGATCCAGATCCTCATAGTCCCCCTCCCGCAGATCGACGGACCCCCGCCGGAACGCGATCAGGTCGCGGCAGTGGCTTAGCACCGCGTCTGCCCGCCCGGCCTGGTCTCGCGCATTGATCGCCGCCGCGTTGGGATTGACCGCCAGCCACGGCGTCCCGAGCGTGAAGCCGCCGTGTGGATCGTCCGTCCACTGCATAGGCGTGCGGGCGTTGTCGCGGCCCATGGACCGGGCATTGGCTAGATATTCCGCCTCCGACACCCGACCCTGCAGGTCGCGCCAGCGACCGGACACCTCCAGGTCGTCGAAGTCGTCCAGGGTCTGGAACGGATAGTTGGTCATGCCCAGCTCGTCGCCCTGATAGAGGAACGGCGTGCCGCGCTGGGTGAGGATCAGGGTGTTCAGAACCTTGGCCGAACGCTCGACCCACTCGGGATCATCGTCGCCGAAGTGCGAAACCGCGCGGGGATTGTCGTGGTTGGACAGGAACACCGTGTTCCAGCCGAACGGCCCGGCCGCCGCGTCCTGCTGGCTGTAGAGCGCCTTGAGTCGGGGCAGGGTCCAGGACGTCTTGCGCCAGCCGTCGATGTCCATCCGCACGATGTCGAAATTGAACACCAGATCGAGTTCGCTGCGGCGGCTGTCCATCATGTGTTGGGCCGCGTCGGGCGTAAGCCCGAACGCCTCGCCGACCGTCAGGGTGTCGTAGTGCGCCAACACCTCGTGACGCATCTCGCTCAGGTAATCATGCAGCTTGGGCCCGGCGGCATAGACGAACTGCGGCGCGCGGCGCTCCTGGGGCGTCAGGTCGGGCAGGCCGGGTTGCTTGGAGATGAACGGGATGACGTCCATCCGGAACCCCGACACCCCCTTGTCGAGCCAGAACCGCATCAGGTCATGGACCTCGTCGCGGACCTTGGGATTCTCCCAGTTGAGGTCCGGCTGCTTGGCGGCAAAATAGTGCAGGTAGTACTGGCCTGTCGCCTGATCCAGCGTCCAGGCTGGCCCTCCGAAGAAGGCGTGATAGTTGTTGGGAGGACCGCCATCCTTGCCGTCGCGCCAGATGTAGTAGTCGCGATAGGGGTTGTCCTGGCTCTTGCGGCTCTCGACGAACCAGGCGTGTTCGTCGCTGCTGTGATTGACCACCAGGTCGATGATCAGCCGCATGCCACGGGCCGTCATCCCGGCCAGCATGGCGTCGAAATCGGCCATGGTCCCGAAGTCCGCCATCACCTGGCGATAGTCGCGGATGTCATAACCGTTGTCGGCGTTGGGGCTGTCGAAGTGCGGGCTGAGCCACACCACATCGACGCCGAGATCCTGCAGGTAGTCGAGCCGGGCGGTGACCCCAGGAAGATCGCCGATCCCGTCGCCGTTGGAGTCGAGGAACGAGCGTGGATAGACCTGATAGACAACGGCGTCCTTCCACCAGGGGCGGGTGGCGCCGGGCGTCGCTTCATCGTCAAGGCTCACGCAGCGCTCCCCGTCTCAATGTGCGGATGGAACGCTACCGCGCCGAAGCATGGTCGTCGCGGGTGGATTTTGACGTCGGGATGGTGGCGGAGAGGGTGGGATTCGAACCCACGGTGCCCTTCCAGGCACGCCGCATTTCGAGTGCGGTACATTCGACCACTCTGCCACCTCTCCAGGGGGTCTTCAGGGGCCGCCCGGGGGCAGCCTTGAGTGAGGGCGGGATACCTAGCGGCGCCGCCGGAAGAGCGCAAGGGCTTGTGACACGCTTTTGTGTCGCGCGGCGCGGTTTCCGACCGGACTAGGCCCGAGGGTAAAGGATCATCTGGGTGCAGCGGAAAAGCGCCAGGGTCTTGCCGGTGGTCTCGTGGGTGACGAGGGCGTCCCAGACCTGAGTGTTGCGGCCGCCGTGGAGCAGCTTGGCCTCGCAGGCCACGCCCTCGCCTTGGCGAGCGGTGCCGAGGAAGTTGGACTTCAACTCGATGGTCGTGAAGCCTGTCGCGCCCTCCGGCAGGGAGGTCACGCAACCATAGCCGCTGGCGCTGTCGGCCAGGGCGATGACGCTGGCGGCGTGAAGAAAGCCGTTGGGGGCCATATGGCGGCTGGCCACAGTGAAGCGTCCCCTAACCAAGCCTCGGGTCGCATGGCTCCATTCCAGGCTCAACAGACCGGGCAGGTTGTCAGCCTGGGCGGTGGTCAGGGCAGCGCTGAAATCTTGATCGGCCATGCGGCGTCCTCACTGCTTCGTGTACGAAGCATCTAAGGGATCGCCTGGCCGACACGCAAGTGGGTTTTTAAATGGAACTGATATCGATCGGCGGGAAGCGCAGGCCGTCGTCGCCTTGCGGGGGCAGGCGGAAGGCGCGGATTCCCACCTGCAGGGCGGGCGCCGCCAACGGGCCGGGCGACGGCGGTGCGGCGGCGCGGCGGGCGACGAAGGCCTCGGCGGGGACGGAATCGCCGGCGTCGATATTTGTGGTCCTGTGGTCGGCGACAGTGGCCTCCCAGGCGTCGGCCTCGGCGCCGACCTGGCCGGTCAGCAGGCGGGTGTGAGGCGGCAGATCCAGCAACCGCCTAGCGGCGGCGTGCAGACCGGCCGCGTCGGCGCCGGGGGCGTCGCTGTCGTCCAGACCCTGGTCCGGCGGCAGGATAGCGGAACCGGTGAACACCACGTCGCCGATCTGGTAGGCGGTGGCGCCGGGCAGGCGGCCCGGCAGGGCGATGGCGGTGATCTCGATCCCGCCCATCGGCAGGACCTCGCCGTCCTGGGCCAGCTTGTCGAAGTCCCAGCCGTCAAGATCGACGCCGTCGGATCCCAGCACCGGGACCAGGCGCTTGAGGCTTTCCAGGACACCCGCGCCGGTGCAGATCGAGGCGCCCGTCTCGTATTTGAGGTGACCGGCGGCGGACAGGTGGCCGGTATGGACGCCGGTCTCCAGGATCCAGGTCGGACCCAGGTCCTTGGCCCGAATATCGGCGATGATGGCGTCCATGAAGGTCGTATCGACGGCCTGGGTCTGGGGATCATAGTCGAGCACGGGGTCGATGAAGGCGCACAACTGGGTGGCTGGATCGACCAGCAGATAGGTCACCCGCCCGGTGGCGGGGTGGTGGAAAGCGGTGATTTCCGGCTGCATGCGTACGCTCGACAGTGCCCTGGAGCCTGGTCCAGGCCGGCACCTTGACCGCAAGCTCTTAAGTATAGGCGAACGCCGATCCAGGTCGTCCGCGCCGAAACAAGATTGGGGCGATTGGTCGCGCGGGGCTAGGGCCGTTCGGCCGCCGCCGTGCAACTCCGGGCGTCGCCGCGCATCTGGGTCACCCAGACGGGTTCGACATAGCGATCGCCGTCGCGGAAGCCTGGCGCGCAGCCTTCGGGCGTGTCGTCGCGTGACCGTCCGCCGCCGCGCATGTCGAGTGACAGGGCCAAGGACTGCGAGCCGCCGCCTCGGCCGTAGCCGCCATAGCCCAAGCCGTCATAGCCGTAGCCGCCGCCGTAGCCGCCCCCGTAGCCGTAGCCCCGGCCGTTCTTGCCGTATTCGGTCTTGGAAACGGCGACGCCCAAGGTGCTGGCTTCGCCGATCGGGATCAGGGTGGAGACATAGGCGCTGCGATAGCCGCCGGTGCCGACGCTGACGCCGGCCTCGCCGTGCATCTGGCGTTTGCCGTCGGGACCCAGGGCGTAGCCGTTGACGTCCACTTTCGGCGGCGCCGCGTAGTCGAGCGGGCCGCCGCCGCCGCGTTCGATCGGCGGCGCGTCGGCCAGCCAGGCGGCGACCTGGTCCTGGGTGCTCACGGGCTCAGCATTGCGGGCGGCCTCGGCCTTGGCTTTCGCGTCGGCCTGGGCCTTGGCGATCTCGGCTTCGGTGGGCGGCTTGGCGACGCGCGAGGCGGTGGCCACGACCTCGTCGTCAGGAGTAGCGGCCACGGCCAGGCTGGGCAGGGCCAGCGGCGCGGCCAGAAATGCGACAGCCAGGGCGAAACGGGACGCGAGCATGGACAAGACCTCCGACCTTTCCATCCTGGACCCGGCCGTGAGCCGAATTAGGGCCTGAATGTTGCGTGGCCGCAAGGCGAAGCTGGTGGCGGAGTCACAGCGCTTCAAGGGCGGCCTCCAGCGCCGCCATGTCCGGCGGCAGGGGCGTCTCGAACCGCAGGGTCTGGCCGGTGATCGGGTGGACGAAGCCCAGCACGGCGGCGTGCAGGGCTTGGCGGGCGAACCCGATCTCCGTGATCGCCGCCTTGACCGGCGCAGCGGGGGCTCCGGCCCCATAGACCGGGTCGCCCAGGCAGGGGCTGCCCTTGCTGGCCATATGGACGCGGATCTGGTGGGTGCGGCCGGTCTCCAGCCGGCAGGCGACGCGGGCCGCCAGGGGCGCGTGCTTGCCGCCGCCGCCAAAGGTCTTCTCGACCCGGTAGTGGGTGGTCGCCTCTCGGCCGCCGGACTTGAGGACGGCCATCTTCTTGCGGTCGCCCGGCGAGCGGCCCAGTTGGGTCTGGATCGTGCCGACGGCGGGGCTAGGCGCGCCGCGGGTCAGGGCCAGGTACATGCGGTCTATGTCGTGCTCGGCAAACAGGGCCGACAGGCCCTGGTGGGCGGCGTCGGTCTTGGCCGCGACCATCACGCCGGAGGTTTCCTTGTCCAGCCGGTGGACGATGCCGGGGCGGGCGACGCCGCCGATCCCCGACAGGCTGTCGCCGCAGTGGTGCAGCAGGGCGTTAACCAGGGTGCCGGTCTCGCAGCCCGGCGCCGGGTGGGCGGCCATGCCGGCGGGCTTGTCGATGACGATCAGATAAGCATCCTCATAGAGCACGCTCAGCGGGATGTTCTCGGGCAGGGGCTCGGCGGCGGTCGGGGGCGGGATGTTGACCGCATAGGTCCCGGCCACGGCCTTGGCCGAGCCGCTGGTCAGCGGGACGGGCGTCTTGCCGGGGATCGCCAGCGACACCTGGCCCTCCGCCATCAGGGCTTGCAGGCGAGCCCGTGAAAGGGTCGGAGCGGCGGTGGCCAAGGCCTTGTCCAGCCGCTGGCCGGCCAGGTCGGGGCCGATCTCGATCCGCAGGGTCTCACCGGCCGGCATGCCCGTTTCCAAGGCGTCTGGGTCCTCGATCTCGTCTCCGAGCGGGGGATCGGGGGGCTGGACCAGCGGCTTCACGGCTCCGTCACGGGTTTGTCGCGGCGCCGACATCGCCCGCGCCTACCGGCTCAGGTTCGAAGTTCAGCGTATGAAGGGGATAGTCGATGCGCGCGATCCGCACCACCTTGCTCATGGCCGCCGCCAGCGGCCTGGCCCTGACCGCCGGCCAAGTCTGGGCCGCCGATCTTACGCCTGCGGCCACCGCTGAACCCAGCGTCGTCGAGGAACTGGTGGTCACCGCCCAGAAGCGCGAGCAGAAGGTGCTCGACGTGCCGATCGCCTTGACCGCCTATTCGGGCGCCATGCTCGACAGGCTGGGCGTCCAGGAATTCGACAAGCTGTCGCTTTTCGTGCCCGGCTTCCAGGTCCAGAACCAGTCGCCCAACAACCCTGGTTTCGTGATGCGCGGCGTCACCTCCGACAGCGGTGACGCCACCACCGAGCCGCGTGTCTCGGTGTTCCAGGACGGCGTGTCGATCTCCAAGTCGCGAGGCTCCTATATCGAGCTGTTCGACATCCAGCGCATCGAGATCGCCAAGGGTCCGCAATCGACCCTCTATGGTCGTGGGGCGCTGATCGGCGCGGTCAATGTCATCCAGAACAAGGCCGACCCCAAGGCCCTGGACTGGCGCGTGGCGGCGGAAGTCGGCAATGACGGCTACGGGTTGTTCGAGGGCATGGCCAATGTGCCGCTCAGCGACACCTTCGCCGTGCGGCTGGCGGGTCGCTACAAGGAGCGCAAGGGGCCGATCGAGAACCTGCTGACCGGCCGGACCTTGGGCTCGACCGATACGGGCGCCCTGCGGTTCTCGGCCCATTGGTCGCCGACCAGCCGGCTGAACGCCGACCTGATCATCAATTACGAGGCCGACCACCCGACGGGGACCTCGTTCAAGTCCAACAGCTTCAACCCCACCGATCCGACGACCGGCGCGGTGCTGGGCGATCGCGACCCCAACAATGGCGCGGCCCTGTCGGCCGGCGCAGGCTTCAACGGTGGCGCGAAGTTGGGCCTCAAGCGCTTCGTCTCGGGCGCTACGGTCTTGGTCGACTACAGCCTCAACGACGCCTTCAAGCTGTCGTCGATCACCGCCGCTCGCCGGTTCCAGAGCACAGAGACCTTCGATCCGGACGGCTTCTCCCTGCCAATGCTGACCTTCGCCGAAGACGCACGCGGCAAGCAATACAGCCAGGAGTTCCGTCTCAACTACGACGCCGGCGGTCCGATCAGCGGCTTCGCGGGCGTCAGCTATTTCAACGAGGACGCCCGGACCAGCGTGCCGTCGCAGATCGACGAGCGCTACGCCCTGGCCTTGATCACCGGCTATCTGAGCAAGCCCAACGCCCAGCCGACCGGTTTGCTGACCAACCCCGCCGTGCTGACCGCGCTGGTGGGCGGTCTGACCGGCATCGGCGCGACCAGCCCGCTGGCGCCGCTGCTGCCCGGCATCGCCAACAACCTGCATGTCCACCGCGAAAGCTACACCAACTACGGCAAGACCGAGTCGTTCGACGTCTATGGCGACGCCACCTGGCGGCTGAGCGAGCAGTTCGAGATCTCGGCCGGCCTGCGCTACACCCACGACGACAAGACCAGCGGCTACGCCTCCAGCGTCGAGGATCGCTCGATCCTGGGCGGGCTGATCGCCCTGTCGTCGATCCCCGCAGCCCAGCGTCCTGGCCTGTTGCAAGCCATGGCCGTGCCGGGCGCCGCGACCATCCCGACCTCGGCCGGCTATCCCGTGCCGATGTTCGGCATCGTTTCGCAGCCGACCACCAACAATGGCGACATCTTCTCGCAGGACTTCTCGGACGAGGGCCTGACCTGGCGCCTGGTCGGCCGCTACAAGCCGACGACGGACACCAGCCTCTACGCCTCCTATGCCCGCGGTCGGCGGCCCGATGTGCTGTCGGTTGGCCAACCCGCCGCGCCCGGCGGCCCGGCGCGGTTCACGCCGGTCTCGGCTGAGACCGTGGATTCCTTCGAGGTGGGGGCCAAGACCCGCGCGATGGGCGGTCGCCTGACCCTGGAAGGCGCGGTCTACGCCTATGACTACGACAACTTCCAGACCACGATCCTGGTCAACGCCAAGCCGGTGACCACCAACGCCGGCAAGGCCAAGTCCTATGGCTTCGAGGGCCAGACGACCTGGGCGGCGGCCTCGTTCGCCGAGCTCTTCGCGACCTTCGGCTACACCCACGGCCGGTTCGACACCGGAATCTACGAAGGCAACCGCTTCCGGCTATCGCCCGACTACAAGGCCTCGATCGGCTCCAGCCTGCACGCCGACGCCCTGCGCGGGCGCTTCACCTTCACCCCGACCTATACCTGGCAGTCGAAGGTCTATTTCTCGGACGACAACGACATCGCCGCCCTGCAGGTCAGCAACCTGCTGCCCGACACGGCGCGCGACGAATTCCAGAGCAGCTACGGCTTGCTGGACCTGCGGCTCGAATATCAGCCGTCGTTTGCCAGCTGGAAGGTCGGGGCGTTCGTCACCAACGCCACCGACGAGAAATACGTCAAGGACGCCGGCAACACCGGTGACGCCTTCGGCATTCCCACCTTCATCGCCGGCAACCCGCGCTATTACGGCGTGACGGCCGCGCTGCGGTACTAGGACGAGATTGGGGACAGGCGCATGCGCCTGTCCCCATCGGCGGCTACTTGCTTTCGGCCTCTTCCTCTTGGCCAGTGATCGAGCCGTCCTTAAACAGGTATTTCTTTAACTGCTCGTCGGTCTCCGGATCGCTGCGGCGCAGCCATTCCAGCACCATGGCCGCGTGCTCGAGCTCTTCGCGGGCGTTGTGCAGCAGGATCTTGCGTAGCTCCTCGTCGTCACAGTCGTCCGCGCGCTGACGGTACCAATCCACCGCCTCGAGCTCTTCGATCAAGGATGTGATGGCGTAGTGCTGGTTGAGGGTCTTGCCGCGCAGCTTTTCGCGCGGAACGTGGAGGCCTTCACTGGACATGCGTGCGTCATCCGATTGTTGTGTGTTGAGGCTAACGCACAACAAGACCTAGCGCTGCCGTGATTTCCGGGGGAGACGACCATGAATATCGATCGACGCAGAGCCTTGGCCCTCTTCGGTTTCGGCGGCGCGGGCGCGGCTGGCGAGGCGATGGCCGCCACGCCCCAGGGTTTGCATGCCGGCCCGGCGCGCTTTGACCATGGTGTCGCCTCGGGCGACCCGCTGTCCGACCGGGTCATCCTGTGGACGCGGGTGACCGCGCCGGACGCCAAGGCCCCGGTCGGCGTGCGCTGGGACGTGGCGACCGACCCGGCCTTCAAAAACATCGTCAAGCAAGGCCACGCGACCGCCGACGCCTCGCGCGACAACACGGTCAAGGTCGACGTCATCGGCCTGAAGCCAGCCACGGGCTATTTTTACCGCTTCCGCCAGACCGTGAACGGCAAGGCCGTGGGCGAGGCGGTTGTCGGTCGTACCCGGACCCTGCCGGTTGGGCCGACCAAGGACGTGGTGCTGGCGGTGGTGTCGTGCAGCCTCTATCCGGCCGGCTATTTCAACGCCTATGACGCGATCGCCAAGCTGCCGCGTGTCGACGCCGTGCTGCACCTAGGCGACTACATCTACGAATATGGCGCGGCGCCCGACCAGTACGGCATGGCCTCGCCGACCGCCAAGACGCGGATTCCCAATCCGCCGCATGAGCTCCTGAGCTTGGCCGACTACCGTCTGCGTCATGCCCAGCACAAGAGCGATCCCGCCGCCCAGGCCGCCCACGCCCGCGCGCCCTGGATCGTGGTCTGGGACGACCACGAGACCGCGGACAACAGCTGGGTGGGCGGGGCCGAGAACCATCAACCGGCGACGGAGGGCGATTGGGCCAAGCGCAAGGCCGCCGGCATCAAGGCCTATTACGAATGGATGCCGATCCGCGAGCCGGTGGCCGGCGCCCTGCCCGAGGCCTCGTGGCGCGGCTTCCAGTTCGGCGATGTCGCCACCTTGCTGATGACCGAGACCCGCCTGACGGCCCGCACCCACCAGCTGGACTATTCGCACCATCTGGCCGGGGCCGACGGCAAGCCGGACTTCGCCGCCTTCGCCGTCAAGCTGAAGGACCCCGCCCGGCGGATGATGGGCCAGGGCCAGGAACAGTGGCTGGCTCGGGAGGTCGATGGTTCGGTCAAGAGCGGAACCGCCTGGCAGGTGCTGGGCAACCAGGTGGTGATGGCCCGGGTAGCCAACGCCGATCTCAAGGCGACCATGGGCGAGCCGGCCTTTGCCGACCTGCTGGCCAAGCTGCCGCCCTATCTCGCCAAGGCGGTCGAGCAGAGCCGCGCCTTGGCGGCGATCGACACGCCCTCCAATCTTGACGCCTGGGACGGCTATCCGGCCGACCGCCAGCGCGTCTACGACATCTTCAAGGCCAGCCAGGCCCGCCCGATCGTGCTCTCTGGCGACAGTCACGCCTTCTGGGCCAACGAGCTGTGGGACGACGCGGGCACGACGCGGGTGGCGGCCGAGTTCGGGGTCACCTCGGTGACCTCCCCCGGCTACAGCGACTACCTGCCCGGCGCCCCGATCGGCAAGGCCTTCGTGGCCCGCAACAAGGAGGTCAAGTTCACCGACCACGCCGCCAAGGGCTATCTGCTACTGACCCTGGAGCACGGCCGGGCGACCGGTGAGCTGATGGCGGTCTCGACGATTCTGTCGGAAACTTACGAGACTAAGGTGCTGAAGCGCTTCGTGGTGACGCCGGATGGCGAGGGCGGGGTGAAGGGTTTGGCCGAGGGGTAGGCGTCCAACGCCGGACACCCCCTCCGTCACGATGTGTATTCGCATCGCCCACCTTCCCCGCTTCGCGGGTGAGGAGTGAGAGCGTTCTTCTCCTACCCCCGTTTCACGGGGGAGGTGGCGGCGAAGCCGACGGACGGGGTGTCAGCGGCGCCTACCGCCGCTCGAGCGCGATCCGCACCCCGAACGCGACGAACACCCCGCCTGTCACCCGGTCCAGCCCCTTCACCACGCCCGGCTTGCGCAGCGCCCGAGCGATCGGCGCGGTGGCCAGGATCAGTCCACCTGACCAGACCAGCCCCATCACCACGTGCAGGGACGCCAGCAGCACGCCAAAGACTGCGGGGCTGGCGCCGGTCGGGATGAACTGTGGTAGGAACGACACGTAGAACACCCCGACCTTGGGGTTCAGCAGGTTGTTCCAGAACCCCTTGGCCAAGGCCGCGAGCAACCCGCCGGCCGTCGCGGCCTCGTCCGCCGAGGTGTCGAAGCTGGCGCGGGGTGTGATCAGTAGATTAACGCCCAGCCAGACCAGATAGGCCGCGCCGGTCCACTTCAGGATCGTGTAGGCGGTTTGGGAGGCGACCAGCAGCGCGCCCGCCCCAAAAGCCGCGGCCGCGCCCCAAGCCAGGCAGCCCAACCCGATTCCCACCGCCGTCGCGGCCGCGCGCCGCCAGCCCTCGGCGGCGGCCGTGCGCAGCACCAGGGCGGTGTCGAGGCCGGGCGTGATGGTCAGCAGGCCGGCGGCGACGCTGAACGCGAGCAGGGCTTGGAGGGTGGTCATTGTGTTTTGTCAGCGGCCTTCACACACGACGCAAGGCCGAAGGCGCGGCGCACGGTCAATAGCGTTGATGACACGCGACTAAGCCGATAGTCCGATCTCCAGTGACGGGGATGGGCGATGGCAATTCAGCAAGTGCTCTTCGACGCAAGGTCGCCGTTCGAACAATTCTCCGTCGGGTTTGCCGCGATCGGTGTGGTGGCGCTCATCGCGGCGCTAGTGCGTTTTTGGCTGAATCGGCGCGCGCCGATTTCGGAAATCAATTCGATGCAGCGGGTCGAGGGCGGAGTCATGGTGGGCGTGGCGGCCCTCCTGCTGGGCGCCGCGATGCTGCCGTTTCTTCTGGCCGCCAAGGCTGACCTGGATTTCCATTTCGACAGGGTCGTCACACTTGAGGGCTGTACGAGGGGCGTGGAGCGCGTGGTGCATGAGCGCGTCCACGGCGTGGCCGACACCTACCTCTCGGTGGCGGGCAGGGCTTTGCACTTCAATAGCAGCCCTTGGCGTTCCGGTTTCCACAACGCCGGCGACACGATCCGGGACGGGCAGTACTTCCGGGTCTTCATGGCGGGCGACACGGTCTTGCGTCTGGAGCGTTTGCCGCAGGCCTGCCCTTCAGCCTAGCCGTGGCGAAAGTGACGGCGTCTGCACATCAGGCCGCCGCCACCTGCACGACGGAGGTCCAGGCTGCTTCGGATGAAGAGAGCCCTAAGCCTCGCGCTCGACCAAGGCACCGTTCTCCCAGACGCGGTAGAAGCACGAGCGGAAGCCCACGTGGCAGGCCCCGCCGTCGCCTTGCGGGCGCACCTTGATCAGCACCGCGTCCTGGTCGCAGTCGATGCGCAGCTCCGTGACGATCTGCAGCTGGCCGCTGGTCTCGCCCTTCTTCCACAACGTGTTTCGCGAGCGGCTGAAATAATGGGCGACGCCGGTGTCGAGGGTGCGCTTCAGCGCCTCGTCGTTCATCCAGGCGAACATCAGGATCTCGCCGGTATCGGCATGCTGGGCGATGGCGGCGATCAGGCCCTGGGCGTCGAAGCGCGGCGTGATGGCGGCCCCGCGCTCGAGGGCGGTCTGGTCGGCGGGGGGCGGGAAGAGGGTGCTCATGGCCGACCTATGGCGCCGTTGGCCGGCCAGCTCAATTCCTCCCATGCCCCACAGGGGGAGGACTGTCTTGGCACATGTCACCATTTGAGCTCGGCGTCGGCCTCGGTCCTGAGCGGCGCTTCAAGCCATTCGCGTTCTTCTTCGGTCAGGCCCGCCTTGGCCAGCCCTGGCTTCCTCCTCCCAACCGTCGCGCGGATGCTTTTTC
Source organism: Caulobacter sp. DWP3-1-3b2 (assembly GCF_049896325.1). Lineage (NCBI taxonomy): Bacteria > Pseudomonadati > Pseudomonadota > Alphaproteobacteria > Caulobacterales > Caulobacteraceae > Caulobacter > Caulobacter sp. DWP3-1-3b2. The sequence continues at coordinate 80,663 of NZ_JAFCUB010000004.1, read as the reverse complement.
GGCGCGCGCCCGCCGGCGGCGATGATGATCCGGCCGTCTTCCATCACCACGTCCACGGAGTCGCCAACCTCGGTGCCGATCCTGGCGAGAAAAGGCTCAGGCAGGATTACGCCCGCTGAACCGCCGATCTTTAGCACCGAGCATCGCATGACGCCGCCTCCGTTGGAGGGACATCACAACATCGCCTACTCGCTGTCCCCAGCGGCGCGGCGCACGGCCTCGGCCCTTACCAGCGGAAAAGCTTTAGCTCTGTGAGACGCATCCGAGAGGTCCCATTCATCGCGATCAACGCCGACCCAGACGACGTCGAAATCATGATCGTAGTTCGCCAAACTCGCGGTCTGGCCGTCTCGACCCTCAAGCAAGAGGTAAGTCGTTGGTTTGCCGACGCTGATGCGGATGAAAAAGAACTGCGCGGTGTTCGCGGGTTGCCACAAGACTTGAACCCGCGTGTACGGATGCAGCGCCAACGCCAGCTTCAGTGCGTCCTTAGGCAGCCCGTCCCAGAGTTTCTCGATACCCATTTGCCCCTATTTCCAGATCGGCTTGCCGCCCCCCGGCAAGCCCAGCCGGGCCCACTTCTCGCTCACCGCGTCGATCACCGCCTGGTCCATGCGGATCTCCTCGCCCCACTCGCGGTGGGTTTCGGGGGGCAGCTTGTCGGTGGCGTCGAGGCCGATCTTCGAGCCCAGGCCGCTCTCGGGGCTGGCGAAGTCGAGATAGTCGATGGGGGTGTTCTCGATCACCGTGATGTCCCGGGCGGGATCCATCTTGGTGCTGATGGCCCACATCACGTCCTTCCAGTCGCGGGCGTTGATGTCGTGGTCCACGACGATCACCCACTTGGTGTACATGAACTGGCGCAGATAGCTCCAGACGCCCAGCATCACCCGCTTGGCGTGGCCGGGATAGGCCTTCTTCATCGACACCACGGCGATGCGGTAGCTACAGCCCTCGGGCGGCAGCCAGAAGTCGACGATCTCCGGGAACTGCTGGCGCAACAGCGGGATGAACACCTCGTTCAACGCCTCTCCGAGCACGGACGGTTCGTCCGGCGGACGGCCGGTGAAGGTGGTCAGGTAGATCGGGTCCTTGCGCATGGTGATGGCCGTCACCTGGAAGACCGGGAACTTCTCGACGCTGTTGTAATAGCCGGTGTGGTCGCCGTAGGGACCCTCGTCCGCATACTCATCGAGCAGGACGTGGCCCTCGAGCACGATCTCCGCATGGGCGGGCACCATCAGCGGCACGGTCTTGGCGGCCACCAGATCGACCTTGGCGCCGCGCAGCAAGCCGGCGAACTGGTACTCCGACAGGGTGTCGGGCACCGGCGTCACGGCGGCCAGGATGGTGCCGGGATCGGCGCCCAGCACGGCGCAGGCGGGCAGGGGCTCGCGCTTCCCCGCCTTCTTGTGGCGGGCATAGTGCTGGGCTCCACCGCGATGGGCCAGCCAGCGCATGATGCAGCGGTCCTTGCCGATCACCTGCATGCGGTAGATGCCCAGGTTGAAGTCGTCCTCGCGGTCCTTGCCCGGGCCCTTGGTGACGACCAGCGGCCAGGTGATCAGCGGCGCCGGCTCGCCCGGCCAGCAGGTCTGCACGGGCAGTTTGGACAGGTCGATCTGGTCGCCGGTCAGGACCACCTCCTGCACCGGAGCCTTCTTCACCGTGCCTGGCCGCATGGCCATGACGGTGCGGGCCAGGGGCAGCATGTCGAGCGCGTCCTTCAACCCTTTGGGCGGCGCGGGCTGGCGCAGGAAGGCCAGCAGCTCGCCGACCTCGCGCAGTTCGCCCGCCGTGGTGCGCGGCTCGCCGCCCAGGGTGACGCCCATGGCCACCCGCTTGACGGTGCCGAACAGGTTGGCGAGCGCCGGCATCGGCGAGCGCGTGCCGTCGGGCAGGATGACGTGTTCGAACAGCACCGCCGGGCCGCCGGTGGCCAGCAGCCGCGTCTGGATCTCGGTCATCTCCAGCACAGTGGAGACTGGCTCGGTCACCCGCACCAGCTCGCCCTGCGCCTCGAGGACGGCGATGAATTCGCGCAAGCTGCGATAGGCCATGAGGCGCTCCTGAACGGGGCGGAACCTAGAGGCGTCCCCGCGTCGTCGCAAGCACGCGCCGACAAGCTTGGCCCTAGGCGCCGCTCGCCCGGCGTGATCTCTAGCCCCACGACATTCGAGGTTGCAGCAAGATGACCGACGCCTTTCACGACGCCGCTCCCGCCGATCCCTCGCCCGAGCCCGGGGCCGTCCGCCGAGCCACGATCATCCGCCTGGCCACGGGCCTGGCCCAGGGCCTGCTGCTGTACGGGCTCTGGCAAGCCGACAAGTCCAAGGTCTGGCCGGCGACCCAGCGCGAGTTGTTCGCCGCCCTGCTGATGGTCTTCCTGTTCGCGCCGTTCGTGGTGCAGGCCGGGGTCGCGGCCCTGCGCTGGCGGACCCTGGTCGTCTGGAAGGCCGTGGCCGCGATCCTCGCCGCCGGGCTTGGGGCCTATGGCGTGTGGAGCGGCGATCCCGCCGCCACGGGCGTCAACGGCCTGGGGCCGCTGACGGTCTTCGCGATCGCCGCCTTGATCTTCATCGGCCATCACCTCGTCGAGCCCGCTGATCTGGAGCGCAGGCGCATCGCGCGCTACGAGGCCTATTTCGACGTGACCTGGAAGCACGGGGTGCAGGCGGTGCTGTCGCTGGGCTTCACCGGCGCCTTCTGGCTGCTGCTGTTCCTGGCCTCGGCCCTGTTCAAGCTGATCGGCGTCGACGCCATCGACAAGCTGATCCGGCACGAGTGGTTCGCCTTCCCCGCCACCGCCGTGATGTTCGCCGCCGCCGTGCAGCTGACCGACGTGCGGGCCAATCTGGTGCGCGGCGTGCGCACCGTGGCCCTGACCCTGCTGGCCTGGCTGCTGCCGCTGATGACCCTGATCGCTGCGGCCTTCCTGCTGACCCTGCCCTTCACCGGCCTGGAGCCGCTATGGAAGACCCGCAGCGCCACCGCCATCCTGCTGACCGCCGACGCCTTCCTGATCCTGCTGACCAACGCCGCCTATCAGGACGGGACCGAGAAGACCGCCGTGGTGCTGAAATGGGCGGCGCGACTGGCCGGGGTGCTGCTGGTCCCGATCACGGTGCTGGCGGCCTATGGCCTGAGCCTGCGCATCGGCCAGTACGGTCTCAGCCCGGACCGGATCATCGCCGGCGCCTGCGTGCTGGTCGCGGCCGGCTATGCCGTGGGCTACACGCTGGCCGCCGTCCGGCCGGGCGACTGGATGAGGACGCTGGAGCCTACCAACATCGCCATGGCGTTTGTGGTGATCGCGGTGCTGCTGGCGCTGTGCACGCCGCTGGCAGATCCGCGGCGGTTGTCGGTGGACGATCAGGTCGGGCGGCTTGAGCGTGATAAGGTGACGCCAGCGGCGTTCGACTATGAATCGCTTCGCTGGAACGACGGCCGCTTTGGCCTGCAAGCTTTGAAGCGCCTGGGCGCAAGCAAGAATTCCATCGTGCGCGACAATGCCGCCATCGCCTTGAAGCGTAAGGATCGCTGGGAGCGCCAGGGTAGTGAGGCGGCCAAGGTCGCCGAGATCGACGACAGGGCGGAGAACGCCAAGCAGCTGAAGGCTGTAACGCTCTACCCCAAAGGCGCCGTGCTGCCCGACAGCTTCCAGCGCCAGTATTTGAAGCCCGGCGCCATGCGCATTCCGTTCTGTGAGCCTGGCGACCGCTGCGTGGCCCTCTTGCGTGACGTTGACGGCAGCGCTGGGCCTGAGGTGCTGATCACTGGAGAAGGCGGTAGCGACAACCGGATAGTGGTCTACCGGCTGCGCCCGGTTCAAGGCGATTGGGAGGAGTACGGCTACTTCGAGCTACCAAGCTGTCCGGGCATAAGCGCCAGCGGCCTCTTCGCTTCAGGCGACCTGAAAGGCACGCCGTCCCACATCAATGACTTGGAAATTCTAGGACGTCGCTTCCACCTGTCGCTGGAGCAGACAAACTGCGGCTTCTACGAGCCTGGACAGGAGGGCCTAGGTTCACCCGATCCTGTCTGGGCGACGAAGCCTAATCCGCCCCCTCGCTGACCGCATGTCCCCGGCTCGCGCTTAACCCACCCCCTCCGAGACCGCATTGAGCCGCGCATACACCCCGCCCGCCGCCTTCAGCTCCCCGTGCCGGCCCTCCTCGACCACCCTGCCGCTCTGGAAGACCAGGATGCGGTCGGCGCCGCGAACGGTGGAGAGGCGGTGGGCGATGACGATGGTGGTGCGGCCGGCCATCAGGGCCTCGGCGGCTTCTTGCACCTGGCCCTCGGTCTCGACGTCGAGCGAGGACGTCGCCTCGTCCATCACCAGGATCGGGGCGTCGGTCAAGAAGGCGCGGGCGATGGCCACGCGCTGGCGCTCGCCGCCCGACAGCTTGATGCCGCGCTCGCCCACCAGGGTGTCGTAGCCCTGGGGCAGCTTGAGGATGAAGTCGTGGGCGCGCGCCTTGGTCGCTGCAGCGATCACCTCTTCGTCGGTGGCGCCGGGCCGGCCATAGGCGATGTTGTCGCGCAGGGAGCGGTGGAAAAGGGCCGGGTCCTGCGGCACCACGGCGATGGCGCGGCGCAGGCTGCCTTGGGTCACCTCGGCCACGTCCTGACCGTCGATGACGATGCGGCCGCCCTGCAGGTCGTGCAGACGCTGGACCAGCTTGACGAAGGTCGACTTGCCCGAGCCCGTCGGCCCGACCAGCGCCACCCGCTCGCCCGGCGCGATGGTCAGCGAGAAGTGGTCGTACAGCGGCGAACCCGCCGCCTTGTAGCGGAAGGTCACGTTCTCGAAGGCGATGGCGCCCGGGCCCTCCTTTCCCGTGTCGGGCTTGAAGTCCGGGGCGTCCAGCACGTCGGCGATCTGCGGCGGCAGGCCTTCCCAGGCGGCCAGGTCCTCGGTGTCGTCCAGGCCCTTCTGCAGCATGCGGATGTTCTCGCCCATGTTGCGCAGATAGCCGCTCATCAGCATGAAGGCGGTGATGGCGAAGGCCACGTCGCCGGGCGTCGCCGTCCCGCGCGACCAGGCATGGATCATCGCCGCCGTCAGCCCGGCTTGCAGCAGCACCAGCAGCAGGTTCTGGCCCAGCCAGACATTGGTGAACTTGTGCCAGGTGACCATCACCGCGTCGCGCCAGGCGGCGGTCACCACGGCGACGCGCGCGGCCTCGCGGGTCTCGGCGCCGAAGCTCTTGACCGTGGGGTTGGAGGTCACGGCGTCGGCCAGGCTGGCCCCGATCAGCGAATCCAGGGCGTTGGACTTCAGGTTGGCGGGCCGCACATAGCGCGTGGTGACCACCACATTGACGACGATATAGGCGATCACCACCACCAGGGCGACGGCGCCGGCCAGGGGCTGGCGGACCAGCAGCATCAGGGAGAGGCCCAGCAGCACGATGACGCTGGGCGCCAGCCAGATGGTCACCGCGTCGGTCACGCTGTCATAGCCCCACATCGCCCGGGTCAGCTTGCGCACCGTGGCGCCGGCGAAGCTGTCGGCGTGCCAGTCGGACGAGAAGGCCTGGACGCGGGCGTAACCCTCGTTGGTCATCTCTTCCATGTTGCGGGCGGCCAGCGGGATCCAGAACCGCATGGCCAGGTTGCGGATCAGCGAGAAGCCCAGATAGACGCCCACGAACATCGCCCACGCCACCCAGGCCGCGTCGACGGCCGAGGGGCCCTTGGTCACGGTGTCGATCAATTGACCAGACGCCCAGGGCAGCGCCAGATCGAAGCCGATGGCCAGCAAGGTCAGGCCCACGCCCGCCAGCAACAGGCCTTTCCGGCGCAGCCAGAAGCGCATGATGAAGCCGAGCACCCGGCGGTTGCTCAGGGCGCGGCGAGGCTCGGTCTCGGTGTCATTGTCGGCGGCGTCGGTCATGGTTGGGGCTAGATAGGCGCTCGGCGCTTCTTTTTCGACCCACCAAACGGCCGCCAGCGCAGGTACCAGCGAATGGCCGGCCCGATCACGGGTGTGCGCAGCAGCGGCCGCACCGCGTGGGGTCGGGTCTTCAGGAAGCACAGCACCGCGCCGATCCAGAACACCGTGGTCGGCAGGCCGGGCGTGACGATCCCCACCGCGCCGATCGCCAGCAGGCTTCCGCCCAACCCGTCCAGCGCCCAGCGGGCGGGACGGGACAGGCGCTTTCGGGGTGAGGGGGGCGGGGAGGTCATTGAAGGTGAATGTGGTGGGTCGCGTAAAGGTCCGCCAGGCAGAGCTCCTCGCCCTGTGGGGGAGGTGTCGGCGTAGCCGGCGGTGGGGGGCGTGATAGGACGATCACCGCTCGGATCTTCGACCATTAAACTCCCCCCACCGATCACTGCGGGGTCGTCTCCCCCACAGGGGGAGGACCTACGCGCCCCCCATGTCCTGCGAAAACCGGATGCGGTTGCCGAACGGGTCGTGAACCGTCAGCACGTCGCCCCAGGGCTCGCGCACGATCCCTGGACGGCCATGGCCATACTTCTTGTCGTTGAGTTTCTTGTGCAGGGCATGGACGCCCAGCATGGGCGCATAGACGGTCGCGCGGGGGCTGGCGTCGCCATAGTGCTCTGACAGGTGCAGGGTCATTCCGGTGCGCGACACGCCCATGTACAGCGGCATGTCGGCTTCGAACCGGTGCTCGAAATCGACCGAAAAGCCCAGGAAGTCGCAATAGAACCCGCGGGCCTTGGCCTGATCGATGGTTGGCATGAGATCCTTTTCGACTCGGCGATCCCTCATCGGTGCTCGCATTGCCGACTTGGTCGCCGATCAAAAGGGATCCGCTGACAGCAAGATCGATGCTTTCACCCTTCCCGAAGGATGCGAGCGGCAGGCAGCATCAGCCTGAGCGCAGATTAAGGCGAGAGGCGGCACGGGGTCAATCGCGCTGTCCTTGACGCCGCCGCCGACAACCGCTCTCCTCAAACAAACGTTCGGGAGAAACGCGCATGGCCTATCAACCCTTCGACCTGACCGGCAAGGTCGCCCTGGTCACCGGCGGCAATCGCGGCATCGGGCTGGGCATGGCCAGCGCCCTGGCCCAGGCGGGATCCGACATCGTGATCTGGGGCAGCAATGCCGAGCGCAACCAGGCCGCCGAGGCTAAGTTGCTCGAGCACGGCGTTCGGGTGAAGGCCCAGACGGTGGATGTCAGCCAGGAAGACCAGGTCCGCGAGGGCATGGAGGAAGCCGTGGCCGCCATGGGCCGGCTCGACAGCGTGATCGCCAATGCCGGGGTCGGCTATGGCGCGCCCAGCTTTATCGAGATGAAGACCGAGACCTACCGCAAGACCCTGGCGGTTAATCTGGACGGGGTGTTCTTCACGTTCCGCGAGGCCTGCCGCCACATGGCAGAGCGGGCGAAATCGGGCGATCCTGGCGGCTCCATCGTCGGGGTGGCCTCGCTGGCCGCCATCGAGGGCGCGGCCCGCAACCAGGCCTATGCCGCCACCAAGGGCGGGGTGATCTCGATGATGAAGTCGGTGGCCGTCGAGCACGCCCGCTACGGGGTGCGGGCCAACGCCATCCTGCCCGGCTGGATCGCCACCGACATGACCCAAGGCGCGCAGGACAATCCCGCCTTCGCCGAAAAGGTCATTCCCCGGGTGCCCGCCCGGCGCTGGGGCCAGCCGGCGGACTTCGGCGGCATCGCCGTCTATCTGGCCTCGGACGCTTCGAGCTACCACTCGGGCGACACCTTCGTGATCGACGGGGCCTATTCCATCTTCTGATGAAAACTGGACGGCGCGGTCCATAAAATATCCTTATAAATAAGGCACTTGCGAAAATTTAGGGCTGTGGGAAGCTTCTCTCGTCGGCAGATCGAGCATCAGACTTGGGCGTCGGCGGGAGGAAACGAGAAATGACCCCGCAAGACGTCGTGGCCCTGGCGCCGCCCAGAGGCATGCTGGCCCTGATCGCCATGATCCTGACCTCGATGGCCGCCTGCTTTTGGACGTCGGAAGCCGAGGCGCAGCCGGACGTCCTGCGGCGGGACTAGACGAAACCGCGACTGACCTCGCGGCACGCTTGCCGTCACGACCCCAGCGCCCATCCTCCGAAAAACGGGAGGATTCTGATGACCTTGCACACCCCGCTGTGCGACCTGCTCGGCGTCGAGCATCCGATCCTGCTGGCTGGCATGGGCGGGGTTTCCTACGCCCCGCTGGCGGCGGCCGTCTCCAACGCCGGCGGATACGGCGTGCTCGGCATGGCCGGGACCACGCCCGACTTCATCCGCGAGCAGATGCGCGAGGTCCGCGCCCTGACCGACAAGCCGTTCGGCGTCGACCTGCTGGCCGCCACCCCCGACGCCCTGACCGACGCCGTCGAGGTCATCATCGCCGGCGGGGCCTCATCCTTCATCGCCGGACTTGGGGTGCCCCTGCCGATCATCGCCCGGCTGAAGGCGGCGGGTCTGAAGGTGATGGTGGTTTGCGGGGCGGTGAAACATGCGGTCAAGGCCGAGCAGGCCGGCTGCGACGCGGTGATCTGCCAAGGCGGCGAGGGCGGGGGCCACACCGGCCTCGTGGGGACCCTGCCGCTGGTCGCCCAGGCGGTGGACGCCGTCGAGATTCCGGTGGTGGCGGCGGGCGGCATTTTCGATGGCCGTGGCCTGGCCGCCGCGCTGGCTCTAGGGGCGCAGGGCGTCTGGATGGGCACCCGGTTCATCGCCTCCGCCGAGGCGCACGCCGGCGATCTCTACCGTCAGGCGGTGCTGGAAGCGGCGGACGAGGACACCGTCCGCACCCGGTCCTATTCCGGCAAGCCGATGAGGGTGCGCAAGAATGCCTGGGTCGAGGACTGGGAAGCGCGGCCCGGCGATATCCAGGCCTTTCCGCGCCAGGCCATGATCAGCATCCAGGCCGGGGCCTTGGGCGGCATAGCCGGTCAGATCGAGGGACTCGACGCCGACAAGTCCTGCTTCGCCATGGGGCAGAGCGCAGGCGGCATCCGCGAGGTCTTGCCGGCAGGCGAGATCGTGCGGCGGGTGATGGCCGAGGCGGAGGCGACGATCGGGCGGGTGGCGGGATTGAGATCCTGATCCTTCTCTCCTTGCGGGAGAAGGTGCCGGCGCAGCCGACGGATGAGGGGTCGAAGACCAGATCAGCTGCGCACGGCGGTGGATAGGACGGCGCGACCCCTCATCCGACCCGCTTCGCGGCCCACCTTCTTTGGCAAGGGGAGAAGGATTAAACCTTCACTTCCGGCAGCAGCCGCTGGAAATGCGCCTCGACCTGGCCGTGGCACTCACAGGCCCGACGTTCCAGCTTGGCGCGGTCGAGGATCTCGATCTTGCCGCGGCCGGTGCGGATCAAGCCTTCATCCTGCAGGGCCTTGGCCACGGCGGTGACGGTGGTGCGCTGCACGCCCAGCATGTCGGCCAGGGTTTCCTGGGTCAGGCGGATCGTCGACTGGTTGGCCCGGTCGTGGGTCGACAACAGCCAGCGGCACATGCGCTGGTCGATGCTATGCAGGGCGTTGCAGGCCGAGGACTGCATCATCTGAGCCAACAGCACGTCGGCATAGCGCGAAAACAGGTCGTGCAAGGCGGGCGAGCGGATCTTGGCCTCCTCCAGCCGCACGGTCGGGATCGCTATCGCAGCGCCCGGAATGCGGATGATGGCGCGTCCGTAGGCGGGCTTGAAGCCGGCGCTGACGATGCCGCCGATCGCCCCTTCGCGACCGATGGAGGCGACCTCGATCTCGTCGCCGTCGCGGGTGACCACCAACAGCGAGGCCATGGTCGAATAGCAGGGAAAGATCGTCGTATGAATGTCCTCGCCCGCCTCGAACAGAACCGCGCCGGCAGTCAAGCTCATCGACTTCAGGTACGGGGCCAGTTGCGCCAGGTCGCTAGGACGCAGGGCGGCCAGCAACCGGTTGCCTTCACAGCCGGCCAGCAGGCTGGTTTGACCCAAGGTGGTGAGTTCGGCGGTGTCAGCCATGTCGCTCCCCTTTGATTGCCCAGGAGGACAGTCAAACTTTCGCGCATAAGAAGCGCGCGGCGGCGCAATGGGTTTCCTGCCCACTGGTTTCCGGTCGACGAACGCGGGTTTCTCGGTCACGCTTCCGGTCGCCTGACAGCGGGTTCTCGGGGGAGATGACACCATGCGCGATCGCGCCATTATCCGGCATCGGCTCAGCCAGTACAGCGCCCTGTGGCTGGGCGCCTTCCTGTTGGTCCTGATCATCGCGGCGGCGACCAGTCTGGTGGCCGGACTGGATCTCGTGGACGTCGCCGACCTGGTGTTGCCTGTCGGTTTCCTGCTGCTGGGCGGTGCGATGCTTTATGGGGTCGGGGCCACGGCGGTGTCGCGCGCGGCCCTGCCGACCAAGACCCTGGTGGTCGCTCTGGGCCTGTTGCTGGTGCTGCCCCTGCTGTGGGCGCCGGTGCTGGCGGTTCTGGTGGTGGCGGCGATCGGCGGGGTGGTGATCGAGTATTCGATGGCCTACGCGCAATTCCGCATCGTCGTCAGCCAGATCATCTATCCGCTGATCGCGCTATTCACCGACAGCCCTTTGGCCGGCGCTGTCTGGGCGATGTTCCAGGTAGCGGCCTCGGTGGTGGGCTTCCTGGCGTCGGCGGCCCAGGTAATCAAGACGCTGCGAGGGCTGCTGTTCGGCGGCGGCAGCGACGAGGATGCGGAGGGCGAAGCGGCCTGAACATTCCTCGTTTCTAATTCCGGATCTGCGGCCCTTCGGGCCTTGTCCGGGATGACAACGGAAGGGAAATCAGCTCAGCAGCGTTGGATGCAGCAGTTCGCCGGTGTCGTCCTGCAGATGCATCTGGACGGGGAGGCCCAAGCCGGTGGCCTGTTCGGCCAGGCTGCGGGCTGCGGTCTCGGCCTGAAGCCGCGTCGAATAGGCGCCGACCCGAAGTTGATCGCCGATGATCGCCCAGGTCTCTCCGACGCGAACCACGCCGTAATGCACTTCAGTCATGTTGACCTCCCTGCGGTGCGTTCCCCCACTTATCCACAGGGTCGCTCCGATCCGTGGCGTTCGCAAGGCCTGTGTGAGTCGTGATTTGGCCACGCGGTTCACTCAACGCGCGTGTGGCGGTGACAAAGCCGCCGGCGATGAGGATAGTGCGGCCATGAACCGTCCGTTGATTTCCGCGCTCCTGGCGCTCGCCATGCTGGCCCCGGAGGGTGCGGTCCTGGCCCAAGACCGCGGCGCGGTCGAGCGTCAACGTTTGCTGGACCTGGCCTTCACCATCGGCGAGAGCCACGCCCTGCGGCAGGTCTGCGAAGGAGTCGGCGATCAATATTGGCGGTCTCGGATGATGCGGCTGACGCAGGTGGAAAAGGCCGACCAGGCCTTCGACGCCCAATTGCGCGACAAGTTCAACACCGGCTTCGCCGCGCGTCAGGGCCAGTTCGTCGAATGCGACGACGCCAGCCGCCAGGCCGAGCATACCGTGGCCCGCAAGGGCCAGGCGCTCTCGACCCGGTTGGCCCAGTCGATGCGGAACGCATCCGCCAGCGCTCCGGCGCCGGATTCCGTGGCGGACGACGGAGCGGCGCGCTAGTCTCCCTCCAACGGTTGTGGGAGGGCTTGTCGTGATGTCATTCATCGTGCCGCTGGTGCTGGTGGTCCTGGCCATCTTCCTGGTGATCAATGTGATCAAGATCGTGCCGCAGGGGCGCGAGTTCACCGTCGAGCGGTTCGGACGCTACACCCGAACCCTCAAGCCCGGCATCAGCATCCTGACCCCCTTCGCCGAGACCATCGGCCGGCGGGTCAACATGATGGAGCAGGTGCTCGACGTTCCCCAGCAGGAGGTCATCACCAAGGACAATGTCTCGGTGAAGGTCGACGGCATCGTGTTCATCCAGGTGATGGACGCGTCCCAGGCAGCCTACCGCGTCGACAACCTGATGTACGCCATCACCCAGCTGGCCCAGACCAACCTGCGCACCGTGGTCGGCTCGATGGAGCTGGACGAGGTGCTGAGCCAGCGCGACCAGATCAACACCCGGCTGCTGACCACCATCGACCACGCCACCGGCCCTTGGGGCGTCAAGGTCACCCGGATCGAGATCAAGGACCTGACACCGCCGCCGGACATCACCAACGCCATGGCCCGCCAGATGAAGGCCGAGCGCGAGAAACGGGCGGTGATTACCGAGGCCGAGGGCGAAAAGCAGTCGCAGATCGCCCGCGCCGAGGGCCAGAAGCAGTCGGCCATCCTGCAGGCCGAGGGCCGTCGCGAGGCCGCCTTCCGCGACGCCGAGGCCCGCGAGCGGGAAGCCGAGGCCGAGGCCAAGGCGACGGCCTTCGTGTCCGAAGCCATCGCCAAGGGCGACGTCAACGCCATCAACTACTTCATCGCCCAGAAATATGTCGAGGCCTTCGGCGAGCTGGCCAAGTCGCCCAACGCCAAGACCGTGATCGTGCCGGCCGACTTCGCCGGGCTGACCGGCACGGTGGCGGGCGTGGCCGAGCTGCTGAAGACCCTGGGCGGCAGCGACGCGGCGCGCACCGTCGTGCCGCCGACGCCCAAGCGCGGAGTCTGAGCCCATGCACGGCCTGATGCTGTTCTATGCGACGCATCCGTTCTGGGTCTGGCTGGCGGTGGGCGCGATCTTCCTGGCGGTCGAGGTGGCCACCGGCACCGGCTGGCTGCTTTGGCCGGCCGCCAGCGCTGGCCTGGTCGGGCTGCTGACCCTGGCCGTCTCGCCCGGTCCGCCGATCGAGATCGCCCTGTTCGCGGCCCTGACCATCGCCACAACCTATCTGGCGAGGCGCTTTCTGCAGCCGGTGCTGGAAGGCCCCCAGCATCCCGACCTCAACGACCCGACCCTGCGGCTGATCGGCCGCGACTGCGAGGTGGTCGCGGCGTTCGAGCACGGCCGCGGCCGGGTGTTCGCCGACGGCAAGGAATGGGCCGCCGTAGTCCAGGACGGCCTGCCGCCGGCGACGGGTCAGCGGGTCATGGTCGTCGGCATCGACGGGTCGGTCCTGACAGTAAGGTGACGGAATCTTCCTTCTTCCCTTGCGGGAGAAGGAGAAACCCCTACCCGCCGGCCTTCATCGCGTCCCACGAGCGGGTGGGGCTGGTCTGGCCGACGGCGGCGCGGAGCCAGGCGAGGTTGTTGTCCACCAGCTCCGGCGGCAGGTCCTGGCGGGCCAGGCGCTCGGCCTCGTCCAGCCGGCCTTGCAAGCCGACGACCAGGGCCAGGTTCTGGCGCACCTGGATGGTGGCGGTGGGCAGGGCCGAGGCCCGGCGCAGCATGGCTTCGGCGCCGGTCAGGTCGCCGCCCTGGGCCAGATGCATGGCCAGGTTGGCCAGGGCCGCAGCCTCGGCCGGGGCCAGGGCCACGGCCTGGCGGTGAGCCGCCATGGCCTCGTCGTCGCGCTTGGCCTGCTCATAGGCCACGCCGAGCAGGGATTGGGGGCGCCAGTCGCGCGGCTGCAGGACGGCGGCTCTGCGAGCCGGGTCGATGGCGTAGAAGCCCTGGCCGCGCTCGATATTGGCCCGGGCCAGTTCCATCAGGGCGTCGTAATTGTCCGGTGCGCCGATCAGCACGCGGCTGGCCGCATCGGCGGCCTCGTCGTAGCGGCCCAGCGCGCGCAACGCCTGGGACAGGCCCACGCCGGCCTCCAGGTCGCGGCCGTCCCGCTCCAGTTCGTTCGACCAGAAGGCCGCGCGGCTCAGGGGATCGGCGCGGCGCATCTCGAGCCGCTGTTCAGGGCTGGCCTTGCGCGGCGGCGACGCGGCGGCGGCCGTCGCGGCGCCGAGCGCCGGCTTGTCGGCGGCATGGGCCATCGCGCCCATCAGCAGGCTCGATGCCAGGAGGGGGGCGAGAACGGTTGCGAGGAGCGCGCGCTTGCGACACATGAAGACAGATCTCCCGACGGTTCGCGCATCCTCGCGCGCGGCCCTCAAGGAATCGTTAAGCATAAGTCTTCACCTTCAAGGCGCGCCCATGTCGGAACCGATCATCGCCCCCTCGCAACGCTCCGCCGGGGACGGGGCGGCGACGCCGATTCACTGCCTGTACGAGTCCGAGCTGGCGGCCTTCGTCGAGGCCCGGCCCAGTTTCGTCAAAGGCTACGTGGCGCTGGAGGACTTCAAGGCCAGCGCCGGCCAAGTGCTGATTTTGCCGACGCCGCAAGGGGTTGTGGACCGCGTGCTGCTGGGCCTGGGGGAAAAGGGCAAGGCCGACGCCATGCTGTTTCGCGCCTTGCCGGGCAAGCTGCCGGGCGGGGACTATCGGCTGTCGTCCGTCCCCGACGGCCTGGACGCCGGCCAGATCGCCCTGGCCTTCGCGCTCGGCAGCTACAGGTTCGATCGCTACAAGCCGCGCGCCGGTGAAACCCCGCGACGACTGGTCGCGGATGACGGCGTCGATCTTGCCGAAATCCGCGCCGTGGCCCATGCCTGCGCCCTGGCCCGCGACATGGTCAACACCCCGGCCAACGACCTGGGCCCACTGCAGATCGAGACCATCGCCCGCGAGATCGCCGAGCACCATGGGGCGACCATCGCGGTGGTGACCGGCGATGACCTGCTGGAACAGAACTATCCCGCCATCCACGCCGTGGGCCGCGCCGCCGTGCCGGCGCGCGCGCCCCGGATGATCGAGATCAGCTGGGGCGACGCGGCCCACCCTCGCGTCGCGATCGTGGGAAAGGGCGTGGTGTTCGACACCGGCGGCCTGGACATCAAGCCGTCGAGCGGCATGCGCAACATGAAGAAGGACATGGGCGGCGCCGCGCACGCCCTGGCGCTTGCCCGAATGGTGATGGCCGCCGGCCTGCCGGTGGCGCTGAGCGTGCTGGTCCCGGTGGTCGAGAACGCCATCGCTGGCGACGCCATGCGGCCGGGCGACGTGCTGGCCACCCGCGCGGGGTTGAGCGTGGAGGTGGGCAATACCGACGCCGAGGGTCGCCTGATCCTGGCCGACGCCCTGACGCGGGCGGCCGAGCTGGAGCCGGTGTTGACGATCGATCTCGCCACCCTGACCGGCGCCGCCCGCGCGGCGCTCGGTCCGCAGGTGATCCCCTTCTACACCCCAGACGATGACCTGGCCCTGGAGATCGAGGAGGGTGCGCGCAACGCCGTCGATCCCGTCTGGCGCATGCCGCTGTGGGACGGCTATCGCGAGGCGGTCGAGAGCGACATCGCCGACCTGAAGAACGACCCCGACGCCTGGGCCCAGGCCGGCTCGATCACCGCCGCCCTGTTTCTTCAGGCTTTCGCGCCGACGACCGGGGCTTGGGTGCATTTCGACATCTTCGCCTGGAACCCCAAGGCCCGGCCCGGCTACGCGGCCGGCGGCGAGGCTCAGGTGATCCGCGGGCTGTATGGCATGCTGAAGTCGCGTTTTCCGAAGGCTTCGGCATGAGCGACCCGCGCCTCACCCTGGCTCGCCCGGACTTGGCCGACCTCGACCTGCAGGGTCTGGTCGCCGCCGAACGCTACGCGGCGCCCAAGCCGCGCCAGGTCGCCATGCCGACCGCCGCCCTGCGCAAAGCTGCCCATCCGATGGCCGAGCAGTGGGACCAACTGCTGTTCGGCGAGCACTTCCGGGTGCTGGAGATCAAGGACGGCTTCGCCTGGGGCCAGGCGGCGCGCGACGGCTATGTCGGTTTCGTCGCCGAGGCCGACCTGGCGGCCCTGGGCGCGCCGGCCACCCACCAGGTGGCGGTCCCGCGCACCTATGCCTTCGCCGAGCCGAACATCAAGTCACGGCCGGCGGGCCTCTATTCGCTCAACGCCCTGACCGCCATCGAGGCTACCGAAGGCCGGTTCGCCAAGGGTGAGGGCACGGGCTGGTTCATCGCCGCCCATCTGGCGCCGGTCGGCGTGGCCCTGACCGACCATGTGGCGGTGGCGGAAGGCTATCTCGGCGCGCCCTACCAGTGGGGCGGTCGCGAATCGCTGGGTCTGGACTGTTCGGGCCTCGTCCAGCAGGCCCTGGCGGCCTGTGGCCGGGCGGTCCCGCGCGACACCGACCTGCAACGGGCCTTCTTCAAGCCGATCGCGGCCGAGGATCGTCGGCGCGGCGATCTGGTGTTCTGGAAAGGCCATGTGGCCATCCTGTTGGACGCAGACACCGTCCTCCACCCCAACGCCCACCACATGGCCGTGGCCGTCGAGCCTCTGGCCGAAGCCATCACCCGGATCGAAGCTGCGGGAAGCGGGCCGGTGACGGGGTGGAGGAGACCTTAGGCGCGGGACGCCCCCTCCGGCCCTTCGTGCCACCTCCCCCGCTTCGCAGGGGAGGAGAAATCCGAGCGTCCTCCCTTGCGAAGCGGGGGGAGGTGGCGCGCGGCGAAGCTGTGTGACGGAGGGGGCGTCCCTACAGGCCTACTTCGGCCACTGCGCCAGCCAGTCGGCCAGCGATTGGGGGGTCATGTGGCGGGCGTCTGTGAGGGCGAACAGGGCGTCGGGATTGACCAGCTTGCCCTTGGTGTCGACCACCAGGAAGGTCGGCACGCCGTTCAGCTTGTCGATGCCGTAGCGGGCCGGGATCTGCATGTTGTGGTCGTAGCGGCCGACGTTCACGGCCACGACCTGGTAATGCTTGTCGACGAAGGCCTTGAGGTCGGGCTGTTCGATCATGCCGGCGAACACCCGGCAGTCGCCGCACCAGTTGCCGCCCAGGTCGATCAGCACCAGCTTGTGCTTGGCCTTGGCGGTCTTGATCGCCTTGGCGACATCGGCCTCAGCGTCGGCCTTCTCGTCATAGGGATAGGGCAGGGGGGTGGGCAACTCGGCCAGCGACTGCAGTCTCACGGTCGGGGACTTGGCGGCCTGGGCGCTGATCGGCGCGGCGAGGACGAGGGCGGCGAGGGCGAACACCCGTACAAAGGAGGGGCGAGCGAACTTGGCGAGCGTCATGGGCGAGCGGATCCGGTGAAGCTGCAGGATCCGTTACCCTACTCACAAAATAGGAAAAGCCGGCAAGGCAGGTTTGCTGACGACGTTGCGACGGCGCCTGCAAGACAGGCGCCCTGGCAAGACCCGCAAACAAAAAGGCCGTGGGCGAACCCACGGCCTTGGATGCTTGTCGCGAAAGCGTCGGCCTATTTGACGGGCGCGGTCGCGGCCTTGTCGGCGGACGGCGACGGGGTCGTCGGAGCGCCCGGAGCCGCCGGAGCGCCGCCCGACACGGCCGTGCCGGCGGCGGGCGCCGCGGCAGCCGGAGCCCCGGCGGCAGGCAGGGCCGGACCGGCCGGCTTGGGGGCGGGCACGGGCAGGGTCGAGCCCAGGCTGTGCAGATAGGAAATCACCGCGATCCGGTCTTCCTGCTTCTTCAGGCCGACAAACGACATCTTGGTGCCCGAGATGTACTTGCCCGGACCCTTCAGGAACTGGTCGAGGTGGTCGTAGTCCCAGACCGGGTTCTTGGCTCCGAACTCGACCATGCTCGCCGAATAGGCCATGCCGGGGTGCGCGCCCGGCTTGCGGCCCACCACGCCGTACAGGTCGGGACCGACGATGGTCGCGCCGCCTTGGGCGAAGCTGTGACAGGAGGTGCACTTGGCGGTCACCGCTTGGCCGGCCGCGATATTGGCCGAAACCAGCAGGACGCTACCCCAGTCAGGCGCGACCTCGGCGGCGGGACCGCCGGCTTCGGCTTCTTCAGCCACCGCGATCTCATAGCCCGGCTTCTCGATTTCGTGCTTGGCGAAAACGATGTCCGACGCTTCCTTGAGACCGAAAATGACCAGGCCGGTCAGCAGTACGCCGCCAGCGATCTTGTTGAACGTCAGGTCGCTCATCTAAAGCCTTACCAGCCTCTTGGGGGCCGTCTGACGACAGGCCCGAGTTCGCGCCCGGAGGTTCCCCCGTACGCTCCATGTTGCGCTCGCGTCTCTTACACGCTACCGCCCCAGGCGCAACCGGCCAGCAACGGTTTTGCCCAGCATCGGCGTTTCCATGAACCCCATCGTCGTCATTCCGGCCCGCATGGCGGCCACCCGCCTGCCCAACAAGCCCCTGGCCGACATCGGCGGCGTATCGATGATCGTACGGGTTCTGCGTCAAGCCCAGGCGGCGGGAATCGGTCCGGTGGTCGTGGCGGCGGGCGATATTGCGATCCTCGAGGCTGTCCAGGCGGCGGGCGGCCAAGCCGTTCTGACCGACCCGAACCTGGCTTCGGGCTCCGACCGCATCCTGGCGGCGCTGGACGTGCTGGATCCCGACGGCGCCCACGACGTGGTGATCAACCTGCAAGGCGACATGCCGTTCGTGCAGCCCTCGATGCTGGCCGCCTGCGCCGACCTGCTGGGCGCCTATCCCGATTGCGACATCGCCACGGTCGTCGCACCGGAGGCCTCGCCGCAGGACCGGAGCAATCCCGACGTGGTCAAGGCCGTTCTGGCCATGGAACATGACGGCTTTTCCGGCCGGGCCCTCTATTTCACCCGCTCCACCCTCTATGGCGACGCGCCGATCTGGCGACACATCGGCATCTATGGCTATCGCCGCGCCGCCTTGCAGGCCTTCAACGCCGCCCCGGCCTCGCCGCTGGAGAAGCGCGAGAAGCTGGAGCAACTGCGGGCCATGGAGCTGGGCCTCGTGCTGCACGCCGCCGTGGCGCCCGAGGCTCCGATCTCCGTCGACAACCCTTCCGACCTCGATGCGGCGCGCCAGTTCGCCCTGACCCTGCACGCCGGGAACCACCCATGAGCCTCCTCAAGAAGATCGCCTTCCAGGGCGAGCCCGGCGCCAACAGCCACGAAGCCTGCCGCACCTATTTCCCCGACTACGAGGCCGTGCCCTGCGCCACCTTCGAGGAGGCGTTCGAGGCCATCAAGACCGGCGCCTGCCAGCTGGGTATGATCCCGATCGAGAACTCGATCGCCGGCCGCGTGGCCGACGTCCACCATCTGCTGCCCGCTTCGGGCCTGAAGATCATCGGCGAGCGTTTCAAGCCGATCCGCTTCCAGCTGATGGCCAATAAGGGCGTGACGCTGGAGACGGTGACGACCGCCTGCTCGATGCCGATCGCGCTCAGCCAGTGCCGCCACAGCCTCAAGAAGCTGGGCCTGGCCCACGAGAGCGCCGGCGACACGGCCGGCGCCGCCAAGGCCCTGGCCCTCAAGCCCGACCCGACCCGAGCCGCCGTCGCGCCCGCCCTGGCCGCCGAGATCTATGGCCTCGACATCCTGGCCCGCGACATCGAGGACGAACGCAACAACACCACGCGATTCCTGGTGATGACGGCGGAGAAGGCCCCGGAGGCGCCGGCCTTCACCCACCGCTGCGTGACCAGCTTCGTGTTCAAGGTGCGCAACCTGCCGGCCGCGCTCTACAAGGTGCTGGGCGGCTTTGCGACCAACGGCGTCAACATGACCAAGCTGGAAAGCTACATGGAGGGCGGCGCCTTCACGGCGACCTTCTTCTATGCCGAAGTCGATGGCCGGCCCGAGGATCGCTCGCTGGCCCTGGCCTTCGATGAGCTGAAGTTCTTCTCGGACAAGTTCGAAATCCTGGGCGTATACCCAGCCGATCCGTTCCGGGATCGGGTTTAAGCGCCGTGCGTCCTTCGAGGCGCGCTCCGCGGGCGCCTCAGGATGAGGAACGCTGTTGCTGAATTCCTCATCCTGAGGTGCGAGGCGCAGCCGAGCCTCGAAGGACGCACCGTCCCTGCCGTCGCGGCAAGCTTCGCTATTGGGCAATCGGCGCCTAACCTCCCGAAAACGATCCTGGGAGGGACGCTATGCATACGATGATCGCGCCAGTGATGGCGCTGGTGGCCTGGTCGCTGCTGATCTGGCTGTGGATGTATGTCCGCCGCCTACCGGCGATGAGCAAGGCGGGGCTCAAGCCGCAGGACGCGGCATTTCCAGGCAGTCTCGACCTCCTGCCCGCCGGGGTTCGGCAGGCGGCCAACAACTACAACCACCTGATGGAGCAGCCGACCATCTTCTACGCCGCCGCCCTGGCGATCCAGGTGGCGGGG
The DNA here is from genome assembly GCF_049896325.1 of Caulobacter sp. DWP3-1-3b2. NCBI lineage: Bacteria > Pseudomonadati > Pseudomonadota > Alphaproteobacteria > Caulobacterales > Caulobacteraceae > Caulobacter > Caulobacter sp. DWP3-1-3b2. Next base: position 60,731 of record NZ_JAFCUB010000004.1, on the reverse strand, counting down.
CACGTCGACGGCTGGGCGCTGCGTCTGGCCTGGCTCTATGTGGCGCTGCGGGTGGTTCATAGTTTGGTCCAGGTCAGCGCCAATGTCGTGGCGCTGCGGTTCCTGGCCTTCTCGCTGTCGACGATCACCCTGGCGGTGATGGTGGTGCGGGAGTTGGTCAGGGTGTTCGGCGGCTGAATGGGACAAGGTCCACCCCCTGTGGAGAGGCGATCGCGAAGGCGATCGGTGGGGGGAGTTTTAGGCTCTTGCGATCCAGGGCGCGGACACTGTCCGGATCCTCCCCCTCCGGCGCCTTCGCCGACACCTGCCCCACAGGGGCAGGACTTAGTCCTCCGCCCACGCCTTGATCAGTTGGTGGGCGATCGCCAGCGGCGGCGGGGCGAAGAAGCCCTCCATCTCGCCCCTGATCAGGGCCTTGGCCTCGTCCTTGGTGAACCACTTGACCGCTTCCAGCTCGGTCTGGTCGGGGGCGGCCTGGTCGCTGTCGACGTCGGCCATCAGGCCCATCATCAGCGACGACGGCCAGGGCCAGGGCTGGCTGGAGTGGTAGCGAACGGCGGTTGCGGTCAGGCCCGCCTCTTCCTTTAGCTCGCGGGCGCAGCCTTCCTCGATCGTCTCGCCGGGCTCGATGAAGCCGGCCAGGGCGGAATACATGCCGGCCGGCCAGGCGGCCTGGCGACCCAGGAGGCATTTGCCGTCGTGCAGGGCCAGCATGATCGCCACCGGGTCGGTGCGCGGGAAGTGCTCGGTGTGGCAGGCCGGGCAGAGCCGCTTCCAGCCGCCATCGGTGACGGCGGTCTCCTGGCCGCAGGCGCTGCACCACCGGTGCTTGCGACGCCATTCGAACATCGACTTGGCGGTGGCCAATATGCCGGCGTCGGGCGGCGGCAGCATCGGGGCGACGCCCCGCAGCTCCTCGAACCGGCCCAGGCCCTGCAGCGGGCCCTCGACGGGATCGGCCGAGCCTTCGAGATCCACCGCGAACACCGCGATGTCCTTCCACAGCCCCATGAACAGCAGCCGCTCGGGCGTGCCGGCCAAGTCCTTGGCCATGTCGGCCCGCAGATAGGCGATCTGGACGCTGGCCGGCTTGTCCTCGCCATCCTTGTCTTGGGACGCAGGCGCGTCCTCGACCAGCGGCTTGCCATTCCAGAGAGCCACGGCCAGCGAATGCGGATCGTCGGCCTTCTCGGCCAGCCACGACTCGTCGCCGCGCCGCTCGCCGGCGCGGTCCAGCGGGTTGCCGGCGAAGATGTTGGTGATGATCGAAAGAGCCATGGCCTTTCTGTAGCATCCGCGACGAAGAGTCGTCACGGCCCGGCGCTTGATGTCTTGCATCCTTCACGACGAGTCGCGATATAGGCCTCGGAGATCGGCGACGGGCGAAGCGCTCGCCAATCTGGTCAGGGCCGAGAGGCAGCAGCCACAACGAGTTAACCTTCGGGTCGGCTGTCGGTCTCCACCTTCCCCCTGAAATCTGACAGCATCTGGCCTGCAAGCGCGGGCCGAGCCTTTTGCTGCGCCTCTCCGCGCTCTACAGTCGAGACATGGCCGACCACGACGACCTCACCGATTCCGCGCCGCCGTGGGATGAAGCTCCCCCTGGGGCAGAGCACGAGCGCGACGCGAACACCGCCGACATCTTCGGGGGCGCGCCCATCGCCGCGCCCGTGGCGACGCTTCCGGCTGTAGCGACGCTTCCGGCTGTGGCGGCGCCCGCCGTCACACCCATGACTTCCCAGGCGTCCGATCCCGCCGCCGCCTACACCGTGCTGGCCCGCAAGTACCGGCCGCGCACCTTCGAGGATTTGATCGGTCAGGAGGCGATGGTCCGCACCCTGGCCAACGCCTTCTCCACCGGGCGCATCGCCCACGCCTTCATGCTCACCGGCGTGCGGGGGGTGGGCAAGACCACCACCGCCCGCCTGCTGGCCCGGGCCCTCAACTACGAGACCGACACCGTGCACCAGCCCTCGGTCGACCTGACCGTCGAGGGCCGGCACTGCAAGTCGATCATCGAGGGCCGGCACATGGACGTGCTGGAGCTCGACGCCGCGTCCCGCACCAAGGTCGACGAGATGCGCGAGCTGCTGGACGGGGTGCGCTACGCCCCGGTCGAGGCGCGCTACAAGGTCTATATCATCGACGAAGTGCACATGCTGTCGACGGCGGCGTTCAACGCCCTGCTGAAGACGCTGGAAGAGCCGCCGCCGCACGCCAAATTCATCTTTGCAACGACCGAGATCCGCAAGGTGCCGGTGACCATCCTGTCGCGCACCCAGCGCTTCGACCTGCGCCGGGTCGAGCCCGACGTGCTGGTCAAGCACTTCGCCAAGATCGCCGCCAATGAGGGCGCCAAGGTAGAGGAAGACGGCCTGGCCTTGATCGCCCGCGCCGCCGAGGGTTCGGTGCGCGACGGCCTCTCGCTGCTGGACCAGGCCATCGTTCAAGGCGAGCGCGGCTCCACCGTCACCGCCGCCGTGGTCCGCGACATGCTGGGCCTGGCCGACCGCGGCCAGACCATCGCCCTGTTCGAGAACGTGATGAGCGGCAAGCCCGGCGACTCCCTGGCCGGCTTCCGCGCCCTGTGGGGCTTCGGGGCCGATCCGGCGGTGGTCATGCTCGACCTGCTGGACCATTGCCACGGCGCCTCGGTGGCCAAGGCCCTGGGGCCGGACGCCCTGACCCTGCCCAAGGAACAGGCCGCCCGCCTGACCGCGATCGGGGCCCAGACCTCGGCCGGGACCCTGTCGCGGCTGTGGCAGATGCTGCTCAAGGCCCATGACGAGGTGCGTCGCGCGCCCGATGCCCGGGCCGCCGCAGAGATGGCGCTGATCCGACTGTGCTATGCCGCCGACCTGCCGGGCCCGGAAGAGGCGTTGAAGGCTCTGCGCGACGGCCTGCCCGCTGGTGGCGGTCCTAGCGGCGGCGGCGGCGGCTCGGTCGGCGGCGGCGGGAATGGCGGCGCGGTCAGCGCTCAGCCCCGGATGATGGCCGCGCCGGCCGCCTCGGCTCTTCCGGTGTTGTCGTCCTTCGACGACGTGGTGAAGCTGATCGCCGAGAAACGCGACATCGGCCTGCGGCTGGATGTCGAGCAATATGTCCGTCCGATCAGCTTCCGACCCGGCGCGATCACCTTCGAACCCGCCCCCGGCGCGCCCGGAAACCTGGCCGGACGGCTGGTGCGGGCGCTCAAGGAATGGACCGGCCAGCCCTGGCTGGTGGCGGCCGAGGGCGGCGGCGGGGCCGAGAGCCTGATCGAACGCCAAAAGCGCGAAGACCGCGAGGAGATGGCCTCGATCAAGTCCGACCCGTTCGTGGCCTCGGTGTTCAGCGCCTTCCCCGGCGCCGAGATCGTCGAGATCCGCAAGATCCTGACGCCCGAGGCGCCGCCGATCGAACCGGATGAGCTGGAAGAATAGAAATCTCCCTTCCCCCTTGATGGGGGAAGGGTCGGGGATGGGGGTGAAAGCGTTTCAGGATGTGGCCCTGCCGCGCCAAGGCCCGCCGACGCTGTCACCCCACCCCCAGCCCCTCCCCCATCAAGGGGGAGGGGGGCATAAGAGCGGAGCCTAGACCCATGAAAGACCTCGGCGGCCTGATGAAGCAGGCCCAGGCCATGCAGCAGAAACTGGCTGACGCCCAAGCCAAGCTCGCGGAATTGACGGTCGACGGCACCTCGGGCGGCGGCATGGTCACCGTCACGCTGAAGGGCTCGGGCGAGCTCTTCAAGGTGGTGCTCGACGAGAGCCTGATCGAGCCGGGCGAGGGCGAGGTGATCGCCGACCTGATCGTCGCCGCCCACGCCGACGCCAAGAAGAAGCTGGACGCCCAGCAAGCCCAGATGATGCAGGAAGCCGCTGGCCCGATGGCGGGGCTGATGGGCGGCATGCCTGGGATGAAGTTCTAGGCCTTGGCCGCCTCCGCCGGACCCGAGATCGAGCGGCTGATTGCCCTGCTGTCCAAGCTGCCGGGCCTGGGCCCACGCTCGGGCCGGCGGGCGGCCCTGGCCTTGCTGAAGAAGCGCGACACCCTGCTGGCGCCGCTGACCGCGGCCCTGGTGGACGCCCAGGCCAAGGTGCGGACCTGCTCGGTGTGCGGGTCGCTGGACACCTCCGACCCCTGCGCCATCTGCGCCGACCAGACCCGCGATCCGCGGCTGATCTGCGTGGTCGAGGAGGTGGGGTCGCTGTGGGCCATGGAGCGGGGGCAGTCGTTCAAGGGCCGCTACCACGTGCTGGGCGGGCTGCTGTCGGCGCTGGACGGAATCGGCCCCGAGGCCCTGCGGGTGGGCGAGCTGCTGAGCCGGGCGACCGGCAGCGAGATTTCCGAGGTTATCCTGGCCCTGCCGGCCACGGTCGATGGCCAGACGACCGCGCATTACCTGGCCGATCGGCTGGCGCCGTCGGGGGTGTCGGTGACCATGCTGGCGCGAGGGGTGCCGGTGGGCGGCGACCTGGACTGGCTCGACGATGGGACGATCGCCCAGGCGTTGCGGGCCCGGCGGCCGGCTTAGAGCTCGCACACTTGCCCCCACCCGACGGCTGCGCCGTCTGTCCGCCCCATAGGGGGCGGAGCCTCCAGCGCGGCTTCAACCAAAGGCTCTTCCCCCTGTGGGGGAAGACGACCGCGAAGCGGTCCGTAGGGGGCAAGTCCACCGCTTCCTAGATCCCCCGACTCCCTATAGGAACGGAGCATGAACTTCTCCGATCCCTTCCTGATCCTCACCCTGGTCTTCGCCCTGCTGGCGGCCGGCGCCGTGCTGTGGGCCCTGGCCAGCCAGAAGCGGGCGACCACCGCCGACGGCCGCGCCTGGGAGCTCAACGCCCGGCTGGTCCAGGCCGACGAGCGGGCGCGGCTGCTGGAGGACCAGGCGATCACCCAGGGCGAGCTGATCCGCGCCCAGGCCGCCCAGCAGGCGACCATGACCGCCAACACCGTCGCCGAGGCGCTGATCAAGCGCACCGAGGAGAACTTCAAAAGCCGCGAACTACTGTCTCAGGCCCGTCTTGAAGCTCAGCTGAAGCCGGTGGCCGAGACCCTGGCCAAGTTCGAGGCCCAGGTTACCGCCGTCGAAAAGGCCCGCGCCGAAGAGACCGGCGGCCTCAAGGCCCAGATCACCGCCCTGATGGAAGCCTCGGTGGCCACCCAGTTCGAGGCCCGCAAGCTGTCGGCCGCCCTGCGGCGCGGGGCCGGCGTGCAAGGCCGCTGGGGCGAGCAGACTTTACGTAACGTTCTTGAGGCCGCTGGCCTCACGAACCGCTTCGACTTCGAGGAGCAGTTCAGCGTCGAGAGCGACGAGGGCCGTCGCCGGCCCGACGTCAAGGTCAAGATGCCCGGCGGCGGGGTGTTCGTCATCGACGCCAAGTGCTCGCTCAACGCTTTTCTGGAGGCCCAGGAGGCCACCGAGGATTCCCTGCGCGAAGCCGCCATGATCCGCCACGCCGCCAGCGTCCGGAACCACATGCAGGGCTTGTCGGCCAAGGCCTATTGGGACCAGTTCGCGTCCGAAGGCTCGCCCGACTTCGTGGCGATGTTCGTGCCCGGCGACGGCTTTCTCGCGGCCGCCCTGGACCGCCTGCCCGACCTGATGACCGAGGCCATGGACCGCCGGGTGCTGCTGGTCACCCCCACCACCCTGTTCGCCCTGTGCAAGGCCGTCGCCTATGGCTGGCGGGCCGAGGACCAGGCCAAGAACGCCGCCAATATCGTGGCTGTCGGTCGCGAGCTCTACAAGCGGATCGCCGTGATGGGGGCCCATGCCGGCTCGGTGGGCAAGGCGCTGGAGGCGGCGGTCGGTCGCTACAACCAGTTCGTCGGCTCGCTGGAAAGCCAGGTGCTGACCCAGGCCCGCCGCTTCGAGGACCTGTCGGTGGACCACGAGGGCAAGGAGATCGGCGAGCTGACGCCGGTCGAGGGCTCGGTACGGCCGCTGATCAAGCTGGCGGTGGACGAAACGCCGAAGCTGCAAGCGAACCTCTAGCGCTTTTTCTCCGCTCATCCCGCGAATGCCGGGATGAGCGGATTGAAACAGGCTTGACGCTCCCCCGCGCCCTTCCGTCGTCTTGACCCCGGGCGGCGCGGCCCTTACCTGAGCACCATCATGGCTATACGTCGCATCCTCACCGTCGATAACGCCGCCGATCTGGCGGTTCTCAAGCAGGTCTCCAAGGACGTCCCCGCCGTCGATGACGGTCTGCGCGCCCTGATGGATGACATGCTGGAGACGATGTACGACGCCCCCGGCATCGGCCTGGCGGCCGTGCAGGTGGGCGAGCCGCTCAACGTGATCGTCATGGACCTGGCCCGCGAAGGCGAGCCGCCGGCTCCGCTATATTTCGTCAATCCCAAGATCACCTGGGCGTCGGAAGAGCTCTATGTCTACGAAGAGGGCTGCCTGTCGGTGCCCGAGGTCTACGACGAGGTCGAGCGTCCGGCCAAGGTCAAGCTGACCTATTTGAACTACCAGGGCGAGACGGTGGAGGAAGAGGCCGAGGGCCTCTCCGCCGTCTGCTTCCAGCACGAGATGGACCATCTGGCCGGCGTGCTGTTTATCGACCATCTGTCGCGCCTGAAGCGCGACCGGGCGATCAGCAAGGTCAAGAAGGCCCGCCGCGCGGCTTAGCTCTATCGGGGACACGCCCGAGGACGTGTCCCCGTCCGTGATTTACCGCGTCGCCTTATGGACTTCTTGCTTGGCGTCCTGGCCGGCTTCCTTGGCTTCGCGATTGAGGTCGCCCGCCGCTTCCTTGGTGGCGTCGCCCGCCTTGGCGCCGGCTTGTTTGGTCGCATCGACGGCTTCACCCGCCGCGACCTTGACGTCGGCGGCGGCTTCCTTGGTGCTTTCCTTCAGGGCCGTGCCGGCTTCCTTGACGTCGGGATCGTTCTTGATGTCGGTGGCGGCCTGCTTGATCTCGGAGCCGGCGGCCTTGGCGCCTTCCTTGATCTGGGCGGCGTGCTCGTCCGAGCAGGCGGCCAGCGAGAGGGCGGTCAGGCCGGCGGCGGCGATGAGGGCGATGGAGCGCATGACGGTTCTTCCTTGGAAAAGGTCGCTTCCTAGAACGGCGGTCCATGGTGAAGGTTCCGACTCTCAAGCTTTCCCCAGGACGCCGAGCCGTCTAAACCGGCGGCCATGCGCATCGCCTTCCTCGGGACGCCCGAATTCTCCGTCGCCTGCCTGGCCGAACTAATGTCCGCCGGGCACGAGATCGCCTGTGTTTACAGCCAACCCCCCGCGCCGCGCGGTCGCGGGCAGGACCTCAAGCCCTCGCCGGTCCACGCCTTCGCCGACAGCCTGGGCCTGCCAGTCCGCACGCCGGTGTCGATGAAGTCGCCCGTGGAGATCGCAGCCTTTCAGGCCCTGGACCTCGACGCCGCCGTGGTGGTCGCCTTTGGCCAGATCTTGGTGGCCGAGGTGCTCGACGCCCCGCGCCTGGGCTGTTTCAACCTGCACGCCAGCCTGCTGCCCCGTTGGCGGGGCGCCGCGCCGATCCAGCGGGCGATCATGGCCGGCGACGCGGTGACCGGGGTCCAGGTGATGCGGATGAGCGTCGGCCTCGATGAAGGCCCTGTGCTGATGGGCGAGCAGGTGCGGATCGACGCCTTGGAGACCGCCGGCTCGCTGCACGACAAGCTGGCCGCCGTCGGTTCGCGCATCCTGCCCGTCGCCCTGGCCGCCATCGAGCGCGGCGGGGCCCGCGAGACGCCGCAGAGCGACGAGGGCGTGACCTACGCCAAGAAGATCAAGCCCGCCGAGGCTCGCATCGACTGGACCCGCTCGGCCGCCGAGGTGGACCGCCACATCCGCGGGCTTTCGCCTTTTCCCGGGGCCTGGTTCGAGGCGCCGTCGGACAAGGGGCCGGTGCGGGTCAAGGCCTTGCTGTCGCGGGTTGAGGACGGTGACGGCGCGGCGGGCGCGGTGCTCGACGACGCCCTGCTCATCGCCTGTGGCGACGGCGCGGTGCGCCTGCTCAAGGCCCAGCGCGAGGGCAAGGGCGCCCAGGACGCCGAGGTCTTCGTTCGAGGCTTCCCGCTGGCGGCCGGCACGGCGCTGGCCTGATGCCTCGTTACCGCCTGACGATCGAATATGACGGCCGGCCCTATAACGGATTCCAGGCCCAGGCCGCGCTGCCGTCGGTGCAGGGGGCGATCGAGACGGCGGTGAAGGCGTTCTGCGGCCAGGAGATCCGCATCGCTGCGGCCGGCCGTACCGACACCGGCGTCCACGCCACGGCCCAGGTGGTGCATCTGGATCTAGAGCGCGACTGGCCCGCTCAGACGGTGGTGAACGCCCTCAACGCCCACCTGGCGCGCGAGGCGGTCAGCGTGCTCGACGCGGTGGTGGTGACGGGCGACTGGCACGCCCGCTTCTCGGCGGTCGAGCGTCGCTACCTCTACCGCATTCTCAACCGCCCCGCCCCGCCGGCCTTGGAGGCGGGCAAGGTCTGGCACGTCAAGAAACTGATCGACGCCGAGGCCATGCAGGCGGCGGCCCGGCATTTGGTGGGCCTGCACGACTTCACCACGTTTCGTGACATGGCCTGCCAGGCCAAGTCGCCGCTGAAGACGCTGGACGTGGCGCGGGTGTCCCGCGTCGGCGACGAGGTGCATCTGGTGTTCGAGGCGCGGTCGTTCCTGCATCGCCAGGTGCGGTCGATGACCGGGACCCTGGCCGAGGTCGGGATCGGGCGGTGGAGTGCTCAGGACGTGCGCGAGGCGCTGGAAGCCAAGGATCGCACGGCCTGTGGGCCGGTCGCGCCGGCCGACGGACTGTATCTGACGGGGGTGGGGTACGAAGGGGAGTGAAGACCCCCTCGGGCGCTCGCGACGGCTCCCCAGAGGGGGATATGGCGCGGAGGGCTGGAGGGAGTCTTGCGTGCTCGTTTAGTCCATCAACTCGGCCGGCACCTTGCCGCCGTTTTCCGAGAGCTTCTTGATCACCTGCTTATGCAGCCAGATGTTCATGGCCGCGCTGTCGTTCTTGTCGCCGCTATAGCCCAGCTCGTCGGCCAGTTCCTTGCGCTCCGACAGGCTACTCTCCATGCCGACCAGCTTCATCAGGTCAACGATCGAATGGCGCCAGTCCAGCTGCTGCCCGGCATTGGCGGCCATGTCGTCGAGCGAGGCGGTGACGTCGATGACCTGCGGGGCCGGGGCGGGCGCGGCGGCGGTCGGAGCGGCTTGCGGCGCGGGCGTCGGGGTGGTCGGCGCGGGGGCCACCTTGGGCTTGTGATGGAAGATCTTGTCCATGATGTTGCTGAAGATGCCCATGGTCGCCGTGCTCCTGATTGGAAGATGAGCCGGGTCAACGCGCCGGAGTCGTGATTGGGTCCACGGGCCGTTACCCCCTACAGCACCGAACAATTGGTCAGCTGGGTGAACCGCTCCAAGGCCACCGTGCCGACCACCGAGGTGCCAAAGCGGTCGAGTTCCGGCGACCACACCGCGATGGTGGCCTTGCCGGGGACCACGGCGACGATGCCGCCGCCGACCCCGCTCTTGGCCGGCAAACCGACGCGATAGGCGAAGCTGCCGACGCTGTCATAGATGCCGCAGGTCAGCAGCAGGGCGTTCAGCCGCCGGGTCAGGCGCTCGGGGAAGATCGTCTCCTGGGCCAGGGGCGAGAAGCCGCCAGCCGCCAGGGGCAGCATGGCGCGGGCCAGCTGGCGGCAGCTCATGGTCAGGGCGCACTGGCGGGTATAGGCGGCGACCACGGCTTCCGGGTCGTGGCTGATCGTGCCCTTGCCGCGCATCAGATGGGCGATGGCGCGGTTCTGGTGGGCGGTGGCCAGCTCCGAGGCGGCGACGGTCTTGTCGATCTCGACCGTCTCGCCAGCCAGAAAGCCCGCGAAGCCGCGCACCAGGGCCGCCGGGTCCTTGAACACATCCATCAGCAGGTCGGTGATCGCCATGGCGCCGGCGTTGATGAAGGGATTGCGCGGCACGCCCTCTTCGGATTCGAGCTGTGAGAGATAGTTGAACGGCGTGCCCGACGGCTCCTTGCCGACCCGTGTCCAGACCTCGTCGCCGAAGCGGTTCAAGGCGAGCCCTAGTGAGAACACCTTGGTGATGCTCTGGACCGAGAAGCCCTCGTCGGCGTCGCCGATCACCGCCTCCTGGCCGGCCACGGTGCGCACGGCCATGCCGAACTTGCTGGGAGGCACGCAGGCCAGTTGCGGAATATAGTCGGCGGGCTGGCCCTTGCCGAAGTGCGGCTTCACCAGCACGGCCACCTCGGCCAAGACATCGGCGATCGAGAAGTCGTCCATGGCTAGATCCGCACCGCGACCAGCACGGCGCCGCAGGCGATCAGCGCCACGCCCAACCAGTTGACCGGTGACAGCTTCTCGCCCAGGAACACGGCCGCGAGGATCGCCACGAACACTACCGACAGCTTGTCGACCGGCGCCACCTTGGCCGCTTCCCCGATCTTCAGGGCGCGGAAATAGCACAGCCACGAGGCGCCGGTGGCCAGGCCCGACAGCACCAGGAACAGCCAGGAGCGCGGACTGATCGAGCCCGGCGCGCGCCACTCGCCGGCCACGGTCAGGATCAGGCCCGCGAAACCGAGGATCACCACGGTGCGTATGAAGGTGGCCAGGTTGGAGCCGACGCCGTCGATCCCGACCTTGGCCAGGATCGCCGTCAGGGCCGCGAACACCGCCGACGCCAGGGCCCAGAACGGCCAGCTGGAGGCGGCGGCCTTGAGCATCAGGCGAAGGTCTCGAAATAGCGGCGGATCAGGGCGGTGTAGGCGCCGGCCAGGTCGCGGATCTCTTGCACCGGCACGCGCTCGTCGACGGCGTGCATGGTGGCGCCGACCAGGCCGAACTCGACGACCGGGCAAATTGACCGGATGAACCGCGCGTCGCTGGTGCCGCCGGTCGTGGACAGTTCGGGCGTCCGGCCCGTGGCCTCGCCGACGGCGGCGACGATCACGTCGGTGAAGGGGCCCGGCTCGGTCAGGAAGGCCTCGCCGCTGATTTTGCACAGGGCCTCGACGCGGCCGGAGAAACCTTCGGCTGCCTCGCGGCATTCGGCCTCGATCCAGGCCTGCAGGTCCTTGCCCTGGTGGGCGGGATTGAAGCGGATATTGATCCGGGCCTTGGCGCTGGCGGGGATGACGTTGGTGGCGGTGTTGCCGACATCGACCGTGGTCACCTCCAGGTTCGACGGCTGAAAGCCGGTATAGCCCTCGTCCAGCACCCGGCTCTGCAGGCGGCTGAGGATATCGACCAGCACCGGGATCGGGTTTGCGGCGCGCTGTGGATAGGCCACATGGCCCTGCTTGCCGTCGACAGCGATCCAGGCGTTGATACTGCCGCGTCGCCCGATCTTGACCATGTCGCCCAGCAGGCTGGCGCTGGTGGGCTCGCCGACGATGCAGTGGTCGATGACCTCGCCCTCGGCCGCCAGGGCCTGGACGACGCGGACGGTGCCCTCCTCGGCGACGCCCTCCTCGTCGCCGGTGATCAGGAAGCTGAGCGAACCGGCCTGCCGGGGCATGTTGGCCACGGCGGCGACGAAGGCGGCGATGGCGCTCTTCATGTCGACCGCGCCGCGGCCATAGAGCACGCCGTCCTTGATCTGCGCCTCGAAGGGACCGAGCGTCCAGGCCGCGTCGTCGCCGACCGGCACCACGTCGGTATGGCCGGCGAAGCACAGGTTGGGCCGCGCCGTCCCGCGCCGGGCGTAGAGGTTCTCGATCTCGCCGAACCGCATGCGACGGCAGGCGAAACCCAGGGCCTCCAATTGCCGTTGCAGAACGTCCATCGCGCCCTCGTCGGCCGGGGTCACCGAGGGACGACGGATCAGGGCCTGCGCCAGGGCGACCGGGTCGAGGTCGATGCTGACAGGATCGGGCGTGGGGCTGGTCATCATCCTGCCTTTAGGCTTCCCTCTGGCGCGACGCAAACCAAGCAAGCTTCTTCCACGGACACCCATGCCCAAGATCGACATCGACACGGCGCCCACCCGCTTCGGCACGACCTATCCGCCGCCGCATGACGCTCCTTGCCAGGGACGCCAACGCTGGACGCTGGGCGACGCCGCCGGCTTGACCCAGTTCGGCGTCAATCTGATGCGCCTGCCCCCCGGCCAGTGGACCAGCCAACGCCACTGGCACTCGGCCGAGGATGAATTCGTCTGGGTTGTCGAGGGCGAGGTCGTGCTGGTCGAGGATGGCGCCGAGACCGTCCTGCGGGCCGGCGACTGCGCGGGCTTCAAGGCCGGCGTGGCCAACGGCCACCATCTGCAGAACCGCTCGAACACGGTGGCCGTCCTGCTGGAAATGGGTGCGCGCTGGCCGGAGGTCGACGGTTGCAACTACCCTGACATCGACCTGGTGGCGCGAGCCGGCGAGGATCTCTACCGGCATCGGGACGGGACGCCCTATCCCGACGCATAACGGCGTTCTCCCAGCGCGCGATCGCGCCCAGGCTGTGGTATGATTCGGCCACAACTTGGGTGGGGCGGAAAGATATGTGGGGCTGGATCATCGCTGTCATTGAGCCGATCGTGGCCTGGCTCGCCAACCGCTGGCCGGCCTTCGCCAGGCTGGTCAACGGGGTGCTGATCGACGGCATCGTCAAACAGACCCGCAGCCGGCCCCATCCGTGGAGCACCCGCACCGACTATATCAGCTGGATCGGGCTTACGGATCGCACCTACAGCGCCCGGCATTTGCCCGCGACGGATTTCGGCCCGCACCCGCCGCTCGAACGCGCCACCGCCCTGTTTGCCCGGCCGACGGGCGAGCAGGTGCTGTGCCCCAAGTCGACCATGCTGTTTCCGGCCTTCGCCCAATATCTGACCGACGGCTTCATCCGCACCAAGGTGTCGAATGACGACGCCCTGACCGATCGGCGGCGCAACACCTCCAACCACGAGATCGATCTGTGCCCGCTGTATGGCCGGACCGAGGCCCAGACCCACGCCCTGCGCCTGCGCTCGCCCAATTCCGCCGAGCGGGGCCGGCTGAAGTCACAGCGCATCCAGGACGAGGAATATCCGCCCGCGCTGTATGACCAGAACGGCGTGGTGCTGGACGAGTTCGCGGTGCTCGACCCGCCCCTAGGCATCGACAAGGTGCCGGCGCAGTTGCGCCCGACCCTGTTCGCGGTGGGCGGCGACCGGGCCAATGCGACGGTCGGGGTGTCGATGATCAACACCCTGCTGCTGCGCGAGCACAATCGCCTGGCCGGGCTGATCGCCGCCAACCACACCGATTGGGACGACGACCGGGTGTTCGAAACCGCCCGCAACGTGATGATCGTGCTGTTCATCAAGCTGGTGGTCGAAGAGTACATCAACCACATCTCGCCCTCGCGGATCCGGCTGCTGGCCGACCCCAGCGGCTGCTGGGACAAGCCCTGGAACAAGCCCAACTGGATCACCGCCGAGTTCAGCCTGCTCTATCGCTGGCACTCGCTGGTGCCCGACCGGCTGAACTGGAACGGGGTCGAGACCTCGACCGGCAATCTGCGCTTCGCCAACCCGCTGTTCACCTCGGTCGGCCTGGCCCAGGCCTTCGCCTGGATGAGCGCCCAGCCCGCCGCGCGCCTGGGCATGGGCAACACCGCCGACTTTCTGCAGGACGTCGAGGCCCACGCCATCGACCAGGCCCGTGTCAACCAGATCGCGCCCTACAACGCCTATCGCCGGACCATGGGCATGGCCCCGGTCAAGACCTTCGCCGACATCACCACGAAGACCAACATCGTCGAGCGGCTGGAGCAGACCTATCCCGCCGGCGTCGAGAGCGTGGAGTTCTATGTCGGCATGTTCGCCGAGGATGTGGTCGACAACTCGCCGCTGCCGTCGCTGATCCTGCGCATGGTGGCGGTGGACGCCTTCTCCCAGGCCCTGACCAATCCGCTGCTGTCGGCCCATATCTGGGGCGACGACGCCAACCGCCGCGCCGCTTTCACCGACCTGGGGCTGGAGGCCATCGCCGCGACCGGCTCGATGCGCGACCTGCTGGTCCGCAACGGCGCCGATCCCGGCCCGGCCTTTGTCGGCATGACGCGCCCGGACTGGGCGCGGAACGCCAAGGTGCAGCGGGCGGCCTAGAGCATTTTTCGAGCGAAGTGGTTCCGGTTCGCGTGAAGAAAAATGCCTCAAAACAGAAGATTAGAGCTCACGGCCTGACGCAGTCAGGTCGGGAAATGCTCTAGAGGGTGTTGAGCGCGTCCAAGAGGGTGGCCATGGACGGCCGCGCGGCGACGTCGGGCTGCACGCAGGCGCGTTGGAGGGTCCACAGCGCGTCCTGGGGCGAGGCTTCAAGATCGCAGCGCTCCAGCAGCTCGCCGAGCAGCAGGCCCCAGGCCCGGACTTCCAGGCGCTTGAACCCGCCGTCGGCGTTCACCGGAAGGAACGACGCCGCGCCGAAATCGCTGAGCACGGCCTGGCCGGTCACGCCGTCCCAAAGGATGTTGTGCGCGTAAAGGTCGCCGTGCGTCAGGCCTTTGTCGTGCAGGTGCGTCGCCCCGGCGGCGATGCCGCGGGCGATGCGCAGGGCGACATCGAGGTCGAGGCCCAGGGTCGGGTCATAGACGTCCCGGCTGCAGCTTTCCGCGCTGGGCGGTCCGGCCAGCACGCGCCATTGCGCGGGCAGCAAGTCCATCAGCAGGCCTTGGACTCCGTCGGGATGTCCAACCAACCCAGCGAGGGCGCCCGTCAGGTGGGGATGCTCCCCGGCCGTCAGGCAAGCGGCCATCTCGCGCTCGGGCAGGCCGTCGCTGGTCATGGCGCCCTTGAAGAGCTTGAGGGCGACGGATCGGGCTTGGTGGCCCGGTGGGGTCCAGACCGCTTCGTGAACCTGTCCGGACGCGCCCTCGCCCAGCAGGCGGCCGGCCCGCAGCGTCGCCCAGTCGGCCAGGGGCGCGGCGCCCCCCGCGTGTCGATCCAATGGATTGCCCGCCCAAGCCAGCCACGCCAGGCGCGGCATGGCCGTCAGCCAGGCCGGCAGGGTGTCGAGGCGGTTGGCCGACAGGCGAAGGAGCTCCAGCTTGTCCGCGCCCTCCAGGCTAGCGGGAAGCCCCCGCAACCGATTGCCGGACAGCATCAGTTTCTGCAGGGCGGGTCGTTCGCCCAGCGTTGCGGGCAGGACCTCGATCCGGTTGTCGGTTAGGGTCAGCCAACGGAGGCTGGCGGGGAGCGACTCGGCGGGGATGTCGCGCAGGCCCGTCGCGCGAAAGCCCAGCTGGCTGAGCGCCGGGCAGTCGCCCAGCCCGGGCGGCAGGCGGTCGAAATGATTGCCCGAGCAGAACAACACCCGCAACGCCTTCAGCCGCCCGATGTCGTCGGGCAGGGCCGTCAAGGCGTTGCCGCCAAGGTCCAGCACCTCGAGCGTGTCGGCCAGGCCAAAGATTTCCGGAGGAAATTCCGTTAGCCCACAGCGCAGCGTCAGCGTGCGCGCGCCGGCCAGGGATCCGTCGCGCAGCGCCGTCAAGGTCGCGGTCATCGGATTCCCTGCGGCCAGGAGCGCCTAGTCCCGCAGCAAGTCGTTGATGCTCGTCTTCGACCGGGTCTGGGCGTCGACCGTCTTGACGATCACCGCGCAGGACAGGCTGGGTCCGCCCTTGGGATCGGGCAGGCTGCCGGGCACGACGACGCTGTAGGGCGGCACCTTGCCGATATGGACCTGGCCCGTCTTGCGGTCGACGATCTTGGTCGACATCGAGATGAACACGCCCATCGACAGGACGGAGCCTTCGCCGATCACCACGCCCTCGACCACTTCGGATCGGGCGCCGATGAAGCAGTCGTCCTCGATAATGGTCGGATTGGCTTGCAGGGGCTCCAGCACGCCGCCGATGCCGACGCCGCCCGACAGGTGGACGCGCTTGCCGATCTGGGCGCAGGAGCCGACCGTCACCCAGGTGTCGACCATGGTGCTGTCGTCGACATAGGCGCCGATGTTGACGAACGACGGCATCAGGATGACATTCCGGCCGATGAAGGCCCCGCGGCGGACGATCGAGCCGGGCACGGCGCGGAAGCCAGCGGCTTCGAACTGAGGGGCGTCCCAGCCGTCGAACTTGTTGGGCGCCTTGTCCCACCAGGGTCCGACCGCGCCGCCCCCAATCAAGCCAGTAAGGGCGCCGGCGTGCATCACCTTGTTGGGGTTGAGGCGGAACGACAGCAGCACGGCCTTCTTCAGCCACTGATGGGTGGTCCATTCGCCGTCGATCTTCTCTGACACCCGGGCCTTGCCGGCGTCAATCAGCGCCAACGTCTCCTCGACCGCCGTGCGCACCGGACCGGTGGTGGCGGTGGAGACGCTGTCGCGGGCCTCCCAGGCGGCTTCGACTTCGGTCCGCAGGTCGGCCATGCTTATGGAAGAGGGGGGGGTGTCGCTCATCTCAAGGCTTCCTTCAGGCGCGCCGAGGTCAGGAACCCGGCGAGGTCGTTCGTGCGGTGTTGGACGAAGTCGGCGGTCGAGGCGGCCGCGTGGCCGCCGACCAGGACGGTGGTCATGCCCAGCAGGGCGGCGGGAGCGAGGTTCTTCTCGCTGTCCTCGAAGAAGGCCGTGGTCTTGGGATCGAAGACGTGGTGGGCGATGATCTTCTCGAAGGTCGCCATGGCCGGCTTGGGCAGATAGTCGGCCGTCTCGATGGCGAAGGTGTCCTCGAACAGATGGTCGAGGCCCAGATGCTTGAGCACCCGAGCGGCGTGGCCCAGCGAGCCGTTGGTGAAGACCAGGCGGCGACCAGGCAGGGCGTCGATGGCGTCGCGCAGCACAGGGTCGGGCGTCAGGCGGTCCATGGCCACATCGTGCACCTCGTCGAGGAAGGCCTTGGGCTCGACGCCGTGATGGGCCATCAGCCCGGCCAGGGTGGTGCCGTGTTCGTGGTAATAGCGCTTCTGGATCGCTCGGGCCTCTTCACGGGGCAGGCCGGTCTCGCGGGCCATGAAGTCGGTCATCTTGCCCTCGATCAGGGCCATGTATTCGGACTCGGCCGGGTAGAGGGTGTTGTCGAGGTCGAACAGCCAGGTGTCGATGACGGTGAGGTCGGGTACGCTCATTTCGAGATCAGCGTACCCGCGCCGTGCTCGCTGAACAGTTCGACCAGCATGGCGTGGGGGCGGCGGCCATCGAGAATCACCACGGCCTCGACGCCGGCTTCGACGGCAGAGATGGCGTTCTCCAGCTTGGGGATCATACCGCCGCTGGCCACGCCGCTCTCGATCAGGGCGCGGGCCTCGGCGACGGTCATCTGGCGGATCAGTTGGCCGTCGGCGTCGAGTACGCCGGCGATGTCGGTCAGCATCAGCATCCGCTTGGCCTTCAACGCCCCAGCCAGGGCGCCGGCCACGGTGTCGGCGTTGATGTTGAAGGTCTGGCCCGATTCCGACACGCCGATCGGGGCGATCACGGGGATGTAGTCGGTCTCGGAGGTCAGCAGGGCCTGGATGATGTGCGGATCGACCTTGGTCGGCTCGCCCACGAAGCCCAGATCGACGACCTGCTCGATGTTGCTGCCGGGGTCCTTGCGGGTGCGGGTCACCTTCTCGGCGGTGATCATCCGGGCGTCCTTTCCCGAAAGACCCACGCCGCGCACGTCGGCTTCGGCGCCGGCCAGCGTGATCCAGTTGGCGATTTCCTTGTTGATGGCGCCCGACAGCACCATTTCGGCCACTTCCATGGTGGCCTCGTCTGTGACACGCAGGCCGTCCACGAAGGTGGACTTCACCCCGGCTCGCTCGAGCATGCGGCTGATCTGCGGGCCGCCGCCGTGCACCACCACGGGGTGGACGCCCAGCAGCTTCAGCAGCACGGCGTCGGCCGCGAACAGCTTGGCCACCTGCTCCTGGCCCATCGCGTGACCGCCGTATTTGATCACCACCGTCTCGCGGTCGTAGATCTGGATATAGGGCAGGGCTTCGGCCAGGGTCTTGGCGGTGGCCCAGCCCGCTTCCTCGGCGACGTCGGTCAAGGGCGGCGGTCCTGTAAGCGAAAGGCGCGCCTCGATAGCGGACGCGGTGGGTGCTGTCACGCGTTCAACGCGGCGATCATGCTAGCGTCCACCCCCAAACTCCGCTCATCCCGACGAAGGTCGGGATGAGCGGAGGAGTGAGGGCGATTTTTACCGCCCTTTCCGACTGAACTTCCACTTCAGCGCCAGCACGGCGCCGGACATCATCAGGCAGGCGGTGTTGGACGCGATCACCGGCCAGGCCTTGATCATCACGGCGTAGATGATCCAGCAGGCAAATCCGGTGACCGTGATGGCGTAGGTGCGGAGCGACACCGAGGAGGCGTCCCTCTCCTTCCAGATCTTGAAGATCTGCGGCGCGAAGCTGGTGATCGACAGCAGGGCGGCGGCCGTGCCGACGACGGAGGCGATGAGGGGAGCGCTCACCTAGCTGGCGCGGGGCAGATCGTTCAGGCCCCAGTGCTCGGCATAGGCCGGCGCCAGATCTAGCCCGATCGGCGGCGGCCCCGGCGCTTGGCCGTTGCGCAGACAGACCGCCAGATAGGCGAGGGCCGATTTCACGCCGTGCGAGGAATAGGGCTTGCCGATCACCCCGCAGGCCCCGGCGAAATCGTCGGGCAGGCGCTTGACGTTGGCGGTCATGAACAGCGCCACGCCGCCGCACTTGTCATGAATGGTGCGCGCCACGTCGACGCCGGTCGGCCCGTCCTGCAGATGAACGTCCACCAAGGCGAGGTCGGGGTGCAGGGCGTTGGCCATGGCGACGGCCTCGCCGGAGCTCATGGCGTGGCCGACTGCCTTGTAGCCGACTTCGTCGAGCAGGAATTCCAGCTCGGCGGCCAGCAGGACCTCGTCTTCCACAATCAGGACATCGAGCGGGCGCTCAGTCATCACCAGCTTCAACCTTTTTCAGTGATGCAGGCCGTTGACCGGCAAATGCACCACCACACGGGTTCCGGGATCGGCGGAGGTGGTTTCGGATCGAGCCTTCAATTGTTGGCAAAGCAACTGGATGATGGTCAGGCCGAACCCGCCCGACGCGGCGGAATTCTCCATCCCAACGCCGTTGTCGGCGATTTCGATCCGGAACTCGCTGTCGGCCCGCGTGATTCCGACAAAGATCTCGCCGCCGCGGGCTTCCGGGAAGGCGTGGCGCAAGGTGTTGGAGAACAGCTCGCTGATCACTAGGGCCAGGGGGGCGGCCTTGGCGGCGGCGACATCGACCCGCTCCAGGTCCAGCCGGACCGTGATGTCATCGCGCCGCGCTGAGCCCATCATGTCGCTGACCAGATCACGCACGAAGGCTGAGACATCGAAGCGCTCGACGTCGTCGCTCTGGAACAGGCGGCGGTGGACGGTGGCGATGGCGCTGACTCGCTCCAGCATGCCGCGCAACGAGGTTTTCACCGCCGGGTCGGTGACGCGGCGATTCTGCAGCAGCAGCAGCGAGGAGATGAGCTGGAGGTTGTTCTTGACCCGGTGATCGACCTCGTGGAGCAGGGCGGTCTTTTGCTCGAGGGCCAGGCTCAGCTCGCGCGTGCGATCGGCCACCGCCGCCTCGAGCCGCTCACGGGTGTCGCCCAGCTCGAACTCGACCTGCTTCTTGTCGCTGACATCCACCAGCGAGGCGCAGAAGAAGGCGACTTCGCTAGCCTTGTCGCGCACGGGCGACAAATAGAGAGCGTTCCAGAACATCGACCCATCCTTGCGATAGTTGAGGATGTCGAGGGCGATGGCCTCGCTGGCGGCGACGGCGTCGCGCAGGCGCGCGACAGCGGCCGGATCGGAGTCGGGGCCCTGCAGAAGGCGGCAGTTGCGGCCGATCACCTCGTCGCGGCGATAGCCGGTCAGGGCCAGGAAGGCGTCGTTGGCGAAGATGATCGGATTGTCGGCCTGGCGGGCGTCCGTGACGATCATTGCCATCGGCGTGGCGCGGATCGCGGCGGCGAAGGGATCGTCCGGGCCGTGCTCGGCGGCCAGCAGGTCCGCCGCGCGTTCCGACTGCAGAAAGTCCGTCATTCGCACTGTGCCCGACCTGTCTTGACGCCCCGTGTCCCGGAACGTCCCCTGTGGCGCCGGGTTCCGGGGCGCCGGGCGCTCGACAGTGGACCAAAATATAGGGCGGCGGAAACCCCTTGAGGTCCCCGCCGCCATGACCGCAGGTGCGAAGGTCGCCCTATTTGGGCTTGAAGATCTTGTCGAAGAAGCCGCCGTCGGCGAAGTGGGTGGTCTGGGCCTTCTTCCAGCCGCCGAAAGTGTCGTCGATGGTGACCAGGGGGATGTTCTTGAACTTGCCGGCGTACTTGGCCGCGGCGGCCGCGTTGCGCGGACGGTAGTGGTTCTTGCCGATCAGGTCCTGGGCGATCGGGCTGTACAGGAAGTTCAGATAGCCCTCGGCCGCCAGGCGGGTCTTGTGACGGTCGACGTTCTTGTCGATGATCGCCACCGGGGGCTCGGCCAGGATCGAGATCGACGGATAGACGATGTCGAACTTGCCCGGCAGTTCTTCCTGCGCCAGGTAGGCTTCGTTCTCCCACGACAGCAGCACGTCGCCCAGGCCGCGCTGGGTGAAGCTGGTGGTCGCGCCGCGCGCGCCGGTGTCGAGCACCGGCACGTGCTCGAACAAGGTCTTGAGGAAGGCTTCGGCCTTGGCGGGGCTACCGCCCGGCTGCTTCAGGGCCCAGGCCCAGGCGGCCAGATAGTTCCAGCGCGCCCCGCCCGAGGTCTTGGGATTGGGGGTGATCACGTCGATGCCCGGCTTGATCAGGTCGCCCCAGTCCCGGATCCTCCAGGGATTGCCCTTGCGGACCAGGAACACGATCGTCGAGGTGTAGGGGGTCGAGTTGTTGGGCAGGCGCGACTGCCAGTTGGCCGGTAGCAGCTTGGCCTTGGCGGCGATTTCGTCGATGTCATAGGCCAGGGCCAGGGTGACGACATCGGCCTGCAGGCCGTCGATCACCGAGCGGGCCTGTTTGCCCGAACCGCCGTGCGACTGGTTGATGGTCAGGTCCTGGCCGACCTTGTCCTTCCAGTATTTGGCGTAGGCGGCGTTGATGTCCTTGTAGAGCTCGCGGGTCGGGTCGTAGCTGACGTTCAGCAGGGTCAGCGGCTTGACGCCGGCCGCCTGGGCCGCGCCGGCGAAGGCGGCGGGAACCGCGATGGCCGCGGCGCCAGCCGTGGCCGTGCCGAGCAGGCCGCGACGCGTGGGGGTCTTCGGATCGTGGGTCATGGCGATGTGGCTCGCTTGAGAAGGTGGATCTTGAACGCTGATCGACCAGCCCGGCCCAGGCTGGCGGCGCCGTGATGGCGCCGACCCGCGTCCCCATCGAGGGAACGCGGGTCCGCTAGTCTTAGAACGCGTACTGGCTGCGAACGTTGATGGCCTTGTAGCCTTGGCCGATCTGCGCGCCGGCCGCGTCGCGGCGATCGACGTCGACATCCAGATAGTCCAGCGAGAACTTGGTCACCGTGTTGGGGAACCAGTTCACGCCCAGGCTGACGATATCCTGGTTGCCGCCCCGAACCCGGTCGGCCGCCACGGTGGCGTATTCATGATAGTTGAGGTCGGCGGTCGAATAGCGGGCCGCCAGTTCCCAGGCGCCCCACTTGCCGGCCTTGGGGTCGAACGGATTGGTCACGGCCGGGGCGTCGAAGGCAAAGTTTCCAGCGTTATATTTGCGCGCCTCGCCGGTCAGCACCCAGGAGCCTTCGACGTACCAGGCATGGAACTTGGGATCGCTGACATTGGCCGCGCGGTTGCGACGGTCCAAGGCGATGTCGAAATATTCGCCCTGGATCAGGAAGTTCTGCTTCTGGGCGGCCAGTTCGAAGCCGTAGTGGCGCGCGCCGGAGGAATCGATGGCGCCCGAGCTGATCAGCTGCGTGCCGTCCACCCGCAGTTCCGGGCGGTCGGTGACATTGATGGGATAGGCGCCGCCTGCGGTGGTCTGGGCTGGCTGGGCCACCAGGCTGGCGTTGACGCCGGTGTGGATCAGCCAGTCATAGCCCTTGAGCGGCACATAGACGACGCGGCCCACATAGCCCAGTTGCTCGTCGAAGGTGGCGCCATCGCCGGCCTTGGCGCCGGTGACGGCGCCCGAGATCAACCAGCGCTCGCCCAGGGCCTGGGCCTGCAGGGCGATGCGCTTGTCGGCGCCGGCCAGGCCGCGAGACAGTTCCGAGCCCGTCGGACGTTCCGGGAACAGCGAGCCGTTGGTCGAGGCGACATCTTCCAGGCCGACATTGGGGGCGAAGGCCCCGACCTTCACCTTGAAGGGCGCATAATTGTACTGCAGCCACAGCTCTTGCAGCGTGCCCGCGCCGTCCGTGCCGGCGCCGCCGAAGTCCAGCAGGACGCTGTAGTCGAAGTTCTTGAAGGCCTTGCCATCGACGCCCAGCCGGGCGCGGCGGAAGTTGGTGCCGCTGTTCAGGTCGCGGCCCACGACGCTGGCCCCCAGGCCGCTGTCCTGGTTGTACCAGGCCGCGTCCAGCTGCATGACGGCGTGGATATTGGCGCTGAAGGCCCCGTCGCCCGAGGCGATGGTCGGCTTGCCGTTGGCGACGCTGACGACGGTCGCCGATTGGATCGTGCGGACATCTTTGAGGCTGGCGGCGGTCGCGGCCTTGAGGTCGGCGATCTGGCCGGACAGGGCCTGAAGCTGGGCTTCCAGGGCCTCGATGCGGGCCTGCTGCTGCTCGGGTGTCTGGGTGGCGGTCTGGGCGTGGGCCGCGCCGGTCATGGCGACCAGCGAAGCGCCGGCGATCAGGGCGGCGCGCCAGGCGGTGTGGGCTTTGGTCATGGTCTTCCCCTCTCGGCGCCTTGGCCGGCGCCGCTGTTGATCAGCACAAAAGACGAATATTCCTATTCATTGAATAGAGATTAGGCCGGAGGGCTGTGAGTTTTCCTTCAGGCCTTGTACGGATCATCGCACAAGCCGCTGAAATCCAAACGAAAAAGGCCCGCGCCGGGGCGCGGGCCTTTTCGATCAGTGTTCGCTCAGGCCGTTTCGAACCGCCCCTGGAGGCGCTTGAAACCGGCGCCGGACGGGCTAGATCATTTTTCGAGCGAAGTGGTTCCGGTTCGCTTGAAGAAAAATGCGTCAAAACAGAAGATTACAGCTCACGGCCTGACGCAGTCGGGTCGGGAAATGCTCTAGAACATCGCCCGGCCCGTAAGCTTCACATTGTAGCGCTTCTGCTTCTTGGTGGATTCGGCGTTGGCTTCGAGCGCCAGGTAGGACATCGGCGTTCCGGCCCGCAGAGCCAAGCCCACGGTCACGGCGCCCTGCTTTTCGTCCATGGCGGCCATGTGGAAAGGGTTCCCGCCATTGAAGCGGGCGACCGTGTCGCCGACGCTGCCAGCCAGCGTCTGGCGATAGCCGACCCGCACTTCCGGACGCCACCAGACGTCGCGGCCGAAATCGGCGCCAAAGGCCAGGCCGGCGTCGGCGGACAGGCTGCTGGAGTTACGCTGCTCGACGGTCAAGTTGAAACCATCGCCGTTGTCGGTGGTGGCCACGCCCGCGTTCTGGGCGCTGACCAGCTTTTCCGTTCGCTTGCCTTCTCGCAGGTACAGGTAGTCCAGGCGGGCCTCGGGACGCACGAAATAGCGCCCGAACTTGGTTTCGTAGCCCGTGCCGGCAAAGGCGCTGAACGTCGCGCCGTTCCACTTGGCCGTATTCTTCCGCACCACGTCGGCGACGCCGTCGCCGTTGGCGTCGCCCGAGTTGAACACCCGGTCGCCATCGTACCAGCCATAGCCCCCGCCGCCGCCGACATTCATCCGCCAGCCGCCGACCGACCGGCGCCAGTAGGAGCCGAGCTGCACGAAGTTGCCCGTGGTCTGCTCGCCGACCTGGGCGGTGATGTCGTGTTCCTCGACGCTGATATAGGCCAGGGTCAGACCCAGCGCGCCGCCGGCGTCGCCCATGGCCTCATAGCCGCCAACGAAGCCGAAGGCCTGGGTGTCGGAGCCCTGGGTGTCGCCGGTGTCGCGGCGGATCAGGGTGTTGATTTCCTGCATCCAGATGCTGTCGGGACCGTAGCGGTCGCCGGGATCGGGACGGTAGCCGGTGGCGGCTGCGATCGATTGGTTGGCGTTCTGCAGCGCGGCGAAGAAGCCCTCGCCCTGGTCGGGCAGCATCTGGTTGTACAAGCTCAGGAAGCCGTCCTTGGTGTCCTTGCCCAGGAAGGAGCCGGAGATGCCGGTATCCTTGCCCACGGCGGCGAACACCGCGTCATAGGCCGAGGCCTGGGCCTTGTTCATGCCGATCTCGGTCGCCGAGCGTCGGCGAACGTCGAGATAGACGTTGTTGGTGTCGGCGCGGCTGCTGGCGACGTACAGATAGGGCGTGTCGCCCAACAGATCCTGGCTGATCGTGCCGGCGGTCAGGCTGCCGCCGGTGATCACCGTATAGCTGGTTGGCGCTGACAACAGGCTGGTCAGACGCAGGCCCAACTGGGCTCCCGAGGCGATGTTGACCGCCCCGGAAACATTGATGTGAGTGTTCGCCCCAGGGCCGCCATTGGCGGTGGGATCGACTGTGAAGACCACCTTGCTGTCCGCGCCCAGGGTCAGGCTGGAGGCGTTGATCAGGCCCGTATTGGTCAAGCCCAGGCTGCCCTTGCCGATATTGATCGCCAGTCTGCCGTCGGTGTCGGAGAGCGCGCCCAGCACGACGCCGCCGCCGTTGATGTTCAGAGCGTCGGCGCCGGCGCCGAACGAGATGTCGCCGAACACCGTGCCGTTCTGGATGTTGAGGACGTCCGCGCCCGAACCGAAGCGGATCGCGCCGGCGATCGAGGGCGTCGTGGTCGTCGAGGTGGTGCTCGCCGTGGTGACGGTGTCGGTGCTGGCATAGGTGGTGGTCGTGGCGGAGGACGTCGGCGCTGTCTGGGTCAGGGTGACGCCGTTGGACGCGCTGAGGTCAAGGGCGATCGCCTTGCCGGTCGGCGTGGTGACCGTTGTCACCGTCGTGCCGTCCTTCTTCGCGCCCGAGGCGGCCACCTGGGCGGAGATCGAGCCGGTATTGGTGATGGTCTTCAACGTGCCCGAGGTGTCGAGTACGGCGATGGCGTCGCCCGCGTCGCCGGTACGGACCGCCGCAATGCCACCGTTGTTGGTCAGGTTGGCCAGATTGGCCCCGGCGCCGATGACCAGGCCCCGCGCGTCACCGGTCACTCCCGAGCCCGTATAGGACGAACTGGCGGCGGTGATCGAACCCCGGTTCCAGAGCGAGGGGACCGCGGCGCCGGCGGTCAGGCTGACGCCCGTGGCGTTGGCTTCGCGCGCGGCGACGGTGACGCTGCCGTCAAAACGCGCGCCGCCCGTCAGGGTCGTGGCCTGGCCGGTTCCGCCGCCGATCTGGACGCCGGTGGCGGCGATCTTGTTATCGACGCCGCTGGCGGCCGTCTTGTCATAGACGCCGCTGGCGGCGATCGAGCCCTTCGAGACCAGGCCATAGGCGTTGTCGGCCGCGCCGACCGCGCCGAGGGTTATGGCCTGGGTGTCCGAGCCGATCAGCAGGGCCGGCGCGCTCCCGAAGACGTTGAGCGCGGCCGTGCTCGCGGTCGATGACGAGATCACGCTCGTTGTGGTTGTCGTGCCGTCGACGACGGTCGAACCGGTTGGGCCGTTCAACAACACGCCGCCGGTCACGTTGCCGGCGACGCGAACAGCGGAGCCGCCTTGAAGCAGGTCGTCGGTGTCGAGCTTGCTGATGACGGCTTCAGTCGGGCGGTTTGTGTAGCGATAGCCGGTCGCGCTGATCGAGCCCTGCACGACGAAGGCGCCGCTGACGGCGCCGTCGAGCGCCACCGCCGTGCTGTTTCCGCCCAACACGGTGGTCGAGCCGCTCAGCGTGACGTTGCCCGTCACCGGCGCCGCGACGTGAACGCCATAGCTATTGTCGCCCGTGAGCGCGACGGAACCGCCGAGGTTCAGGTTGCCGACCAGGCCGGTCTCCAGCAAGACGCCGGCCGAATTGTTACCCTCGACGATGATCGAGCCGGTGCCGTCCTGGACGATATTGCCGGTAAAGACGCCCGGACCCATCAAGCGGACGCCGTAGCGGCCCGTGCCCTTGGCGAACGGGCCGTCGAGGTCGCCGTCGGGCGCGGCGACGCCGGCCGCCGTCTTGTCGTCGTCTGTGGGGGTGTAGTCCTCGGTCAGGCTGATCGCCAGCGAGTTGGTCACCGTGCCGGTATTGCCGGCGCGGATCTCGATCCCGGTGGTGTTGTCCAGACCGACCGTCGCCAGCGTTCCGGCGTTGTTGACCTTGTTGTTGCTGTTCAGCAGGATGAGCGGGCCGGTCCCGGCGGTCGGCTTGATCGAGCCCGCGGCGTCGATCTTGACGTCGTCGGGCGTACCGGGGGCCGTGCCGGCCGCGGTCGCGGTGGCGATCCGCTCGACGCGGGCCGTGTTGACGACGGTCTCAGCATAAGCGCCGAACGCCATGGCCAGGAGAGGAGCGGTTGCGACTGTCGCGACCAGGACCTTGCGCTGCATTACGAACGACACCTCGGAGAGAAACCAGACCCCAGATTGCGGCACGTTGCGGCGAAATTGCGGTGCTTCCGCCAACGTCGTGCTTCTTGAGCGTTTGACGGTCTATCGCAAGCCACCCCAGGGCGCCATATCTGGTTCGACGAATCCGTCTTTCCACAGAAATCGAGACTGCCGCATGCCGATGGCCTCGCCGCGACCGCCGACCCTTTTGGGCGGGTCCACCCCTATGCCACTGGGTTTGTGGGCGGCGGTGCTGATCGGTCCCGTGGCCTTGCTGGGCTTGGGCTTGACCGGCGGCGCCAATGCCACGGGCGCGATCGTCGCCGGGCTGGCCAGCGGTGGGGCCGGCCTTCTGCTGGCGCGTCGGGTCCTCCGATACGCCGCCGACCCGATCGCGCCCGCCCCAGCGCCGGCGGTCGTCGATCGCCCGCCGCCCTTCGCCCTGATTCTCGAAACCTTGCCCGATCCGCTGATGGTCATCGCCGCCGAGGAGGCCGACGATCTGACCGGCAGGCGCTTCGTGTTCGCCAACGCCGCCGCCCGCGAGCTTTTCAAGCTGCAGCCGCGCGGCGGGCTGCTGGTCTCGGCGGTGCGAAATCCCCAGGTGCTGGAGGCGGTGGACGAGAGCCTGTTCGGCGGGTTGCGGCGCTCGGTCGACTATGTGGGCGGCGGAGCCCAAGGCCGCGAATGGGTGGCCCACAGCGCGCCGCTGGGCCTGGACGAACGGGGCTCGCGCCTGGCCCTGCTGGTGCTCAGCGACGAGACCGACACCCGCCGCAGCGAGCGCACCCGCGCCGACTTCCTGGCCAATGCCAGCCACGAGTTGCGCACGCCCCTGGCCTCACTGTCGGGCTTCATCGAGACGCTGCGCGGCCACGCCAAGGACGATGTGGGGGCGCGCGACAAGTTCCTGGGCATCATGCAGGCCCAGGCCGAGCGGATGGCCCGGCTGATCGACGACCTGATGAGCCTGTCGCGGATCGAGCTGAACGAGCACATCGCCCCGCATGGCCAGGTCGACCTGGCCATGGCCACCATCGACGTGCTCGACGCCCTGGGTCCGCAGGCCAAGGTCAAGGCCGTGGGCTTTGACCCCGTTCTGCCGCCGCGCGGCGCGGCGGTGGTCGAGGGCGACCGCGACCAGATCGTCCAGGTGATCCAAAACCTGGTCGACAACGCCATCAAATATACCCCGCGCGGCGGGACGGTGCGGATCGAGATCCATTCCGGCCTGACCGCCGACATGGCCGCCGCGCCGCGCGATACCGCAGCGACGCGGATGTCGCTGCTGACCCCCGACCACGCGGAAGGCGAGCGCTACGCCTCGCTGAGGGTCACCGACAAGGGGCCGGGCATGCTGCGCGAGCACCTGCCGCGTCTGACTGAACGCTTCTACCGCGTCGAGGGCCAAAAGAGCGGCGACCGCTCGGGCACCGGCCTGGGCCTGGCCATCGTCAAGCACATCATGAACCGCCACCGCGGGGGGATGATCGTCGAAAGCGTCCATGGCGCGGGGGCGACGTTCGGGGTCTATTTCCCGGTGGCCAAGGGGGCTGGTCGCGCACAGGGACTTTGAAGCGCGCTCGGCATGTGGGGCGGAGGCGGAGGCGGAGGCGGGGTGCGACGCCCCTGTCTCGTCGTCGCG
Source organism: Caulobacter sp. DWP3-1-3b2 (assembly GCF_049896325.1). Classification (NCBI taxonomy): domain Bacteria; kingdom Pseudomonadati; phylum Pseudomonadota; class Alphaproteobacteria; order Caulobacterales; family Caulobacteraceae; genus Caulobacter; species Caulobacter sp. DWP3-1-3b2. Next base: position 32,641 of record NZ_JAFCUB010000004.1, on the reverse strand, counting down.
GTTGACCGGCGGAGCCTGCGCCTTCACTCAGCGTGGTGTCGGAGGGAAAGGGCGCGCTGCATCGCGGCGATCCGACCGTTCAGTTTGTCGTTCATTCGCAACGCGCCGGCCGAGACCGGGACGGAAGCCACCTATATGGTGGACCTCTGGGCGGTTTCCTCACCGGGCCGGTTCTTCGTAGACGGGCCGAAGGCGTGGCTGACCTTCGAAGGGCCAAAAGGAAAGGCGCCAAGCCTGTTGCGGATTGAACTGAACGGGGACGAGGCGGTCGCGCGAAGACTGCCTGACTAAGTCTTGATTCGAGGACTGGACCTAAAGGCCCCGAGCTGTCGCAAAACCGTCACGCAACCGTCGCATAAGGTCAGTGCCCGCGCGGCATAGATCGCCCCGGGCGGTACGGCGCGTTGGGCGCCGCACCGCAACCCTCGCGCAAGACCTCTTCACGCATGCTGACCTGGCTCTCGCTCTTTTTCCTCGCCCTGTTCTCCAGCGCGGCCTTCATGGCCGGCCGCAGCCGGGCGCTGAAGTCCGCCGGCGGCTCGCCCGCCCGTCTCCATTCGCTGCCCAACTATTACGGAATGTACGCCGCCCTCTGGGCCGGCGCGCCGGCCGCCCTGCTGCTGCTGCTGGGCGCCGCCTTCGGAGGCCGGGTCGAGGACAGCATGCTGCAGGCCCAGCGGCCCGCGGTCGTCCAGGCCCTGACACCCGATCGTCAAGACGTGTTCTTCAGCGATGTCACGGCCATCGCCGCCGGCATAACGCCCAGTGAAGTGACCTATGAGGGTCCGCTGAAGGTTGCGCTGGACGCCAAGATCGTCGAGGCCAAGCGGATCACCGGCATCGTCAGCTACTCGGTCCTGGGCCTGGCCGGCCTGCTGGCCCTGGCCGGCTTCCTGCTGGCCCACCCCCGGATCAACAGCGAATTCCGCGCCCGAAACCGGGTCGAGGGCTGGATCTCCGGCGTGCTGATCGCCTGCTCGGTCGCCGCCGTGCTGACCACGCTCGGCATCGTCATGTCGCTGATCTACGAAAGCTGGCGGTTCTTCGAGAGCGTGTCGCCGCTAAGCTTCCTGTTCGGCACCGAATGGGCCCCGCAGATCGCCATGCGCGCCGACCAGGTGGCCTCGTCCGGCGCCTTCGGAGCCGTCCCGCTGTTCGCCGGCACCTTCCTCGTGATGATGATCGCCATGCTGGTGGCCGCGCCGATCGGCCTCTACTCGGCGATCTACCTGTCGGAATACGCCAATCGCGGCCTGCGCTCGACGATCAAGCCGCTGCTGGAGATCCTGGCCGGCGTGCCGACCGTGGTCTACGGCTTCTTCGCCGCCCTCACCGTGGGTCCGTTGTTCCGCGCCTTCTTCAACGGCATCGGCGCCAGCATCGCCGGCGGTCCGATGGATGGCCTGGCGCAGTACCTGATGCAGGTTCAGAACCAGATGGCCCTGGTGGCCGGGGTGGTGATGGGCATCATGCTGATCCCCTTTGTCTCCTCCCTCTCGGACGACATCATCAATTCGGTGCCCCAGTCGCTTCGCGACGGCAGCTACGCCATGGGCGCGACCAAGTCCGAGACCGTCAAGCGGGTGGTCCTGCCCGCCGCCCTGCCGGGGATCATGGCCGCCATGCTGCTGGCCGTGTCGCGCGCTGTCGGCGAGACCATGATCGTCACCATGGCCGCCGGCCTGCAGGCCAAGCTGACCGCCAATCCGCTGGACACCGTCACCACCGTGACCGTTCAGATCGTCACCTTGCTGACCGGCGACCAGGAGTTCGACAGTCCGAAAACCCTGTCGGCCTTCGGTCTGGGTCTGACCCTGTTCGTGGTCACCCTCTGCCTGAACATCATCGCCCTGCGCATCGTCCAGAAGTACCGGGAACAATATGACTGACGCAGTTATCTCCCCCGGCGCGCCAGCCCCCCGGGCGGTCTCACTCTCGGCGCGCGACGCGCTGCTGAAGAAACGCCACCGCTCGGAAACCATCTTCCGCGTCCAGGGCATCGCGGCGATCGTCATCGCCATGATCTTCCTGGTGGTGCTGGTCGGCCGGATCGTGGCCCAGGGCTATTCTACCTTCGAGACCCACACCCTGACGGTGCCGATCTATCTGAACGCCGAGCGCATCGACGTGAATGCGCTGGAAGGCGTCAACTATGACTACATCGTCGCCGAGGCGATGATGAAGAAGCTGGGCGTGCAGGACGACGACCTGGGCATGACGTCGGGCAAGATCATGGCCCTGACCTCGCGCGACTTCGGCAACCAGCTGCTGCAGATGGTCAGGAAGGATCATTCGCTGATCGGCAAGACGGTCAATGTGACCGGCTCGGTCAAGGCCGACGCCGACCTCTACTACAAGGGCGAGATCAAGCGTTCGACCGCCGAAGGCGACCGCAAGCTCGACAACCAACAGCTGGACTGGCTGGACCGCCTGAAGAACGACGGCACGGTCAAGACCGGCTTCAACACCAAGTTCTTCACCAATTCCGACTCCACCGAGCCTGAACAGGCCGGGGTCTGGGGGGCGGTGATTGGCTCGGCCATGATGCTGGTGATCACCGCGATGATCGCCATCCCGGTGGGCGTGATGGCGGCGGTCTATCTCGAGGAATTCGCGCCCAAAAACCGTTGGACCGACGTCATCGAGGTCAACATCAACAACCTGGCCGCCGTGCCGTCGATCGTCTACGGCCTGCTGGGCCTGGCCCTGTTCATCAACTGGCTGCACGTGCCGCGGGGGTCGCCGCTGGTCGGCGGCCTGGTGATGGCCCTGATGGCCCTGCCGACCGTGATCATCGCCACCCGCTCCTCGCTGAAGGCTGTGCCGCCCTCGATCCGCGAAGCCGCCCTTGGCGTCGGCGCCTCCAAGGCCCAGACCGTCTTCCACCATGTGCTGCCGCTGGCCATGCCCGGCGTGATGACCGGCGCCATTCTGTCGCTGGCCCATGCCCTGGGCGAGACCGCGCCGCTGCTGATGATCGGCATGGTCGCCTTCGTGCCCGGCGCGCCGGAGAACTTCACCAGCTCGGCCACAGTCCTGCCAGTGCAGGTCTATATCTGGGAGAACGCTTCGGAGCGCGCCTTCCACGAACGCACCGCTGCGGCGATCATCGTGCTGCTGGTGTTCATGATCGTCATGAACGCCGCCGCCGTGATTCTGCGTCGCCGCTTCGAACGCCGGTGGTAGCTTCCATGACCCTGAACCCTCTCGCCTTTCCCCTTTCCAAGGGCCACGCCATGCCGACCGAAAACCGCGACGACACCCTTGCCGCTTCCCAGGCTCAAGGCGGCTTGGCCTCGGTGATCCCCACCGGCCCCGGCAATGCGATGAGCAGCGACTTCAAGATCCGGGCCCGCGACGTCAATGTCTTTTACGGCGACAAGCAGGCGCTGTTCGACGTCAGCCTCGACGTGCCGGCCAAGTCGGTCACCGCCTTCATCGGCCCGTCGGGCTGCGGTAAGTCGACCTTCCTGCGCTGCATCAACCGGATGAACGACACCATCCCGTCGGCCAGGGTCACCGGCTCGATCGAGATCGACGGCAATGACGTCAACGCCAAGAGCGTCGATCCGGTGGTGCTGCGCTCGCGGGTCGGCATGGTCTTCCAGAAGCCCAACCCCTTCCCCAAGACGATCTTCGAGAACGTCGCCTACGGTCCCAGGATTCACGGCCTGGCCACGAGCAAGGCCGAGTTGGAAGCCATCGTCGAGGCCAGCCTGAAGAAGGCGGGCCTGTGGGCCGAGGTCTCCGACCGCCTCCACCAGGCCGGCACCGGCCTGTCGGGCGGTCAGCAGCAGCGCCTGGTCATCGCCCGGGCCATCGCCGTGTCGCCGGAAGTGATCTTGATGGACGAGCCCTGCTCGGCCCTGGACCCGATCGCCACCGCCCGCATCGAGGAACTGATCGACGACCTGCGCAACCAGTTCTGCATCGTCATTGTCACCCACTCGATGGCCCAGGCCGCTCGCGTGTCGCAGAAGACGGCCTTCTTCCACCTGGGCAAGCTGGTCGAGAGCGGTCCGACCGAGGAGATGTTCACCAATCCTCGTGACACCCGCACGCAAGATTACATCACCGGCCGCTTCGGCTGACCGGAGGACGCATCCCATGACCGAACATACCGTCAAGTCCTACGGCGAAGAGCTGAACCACCTCACGGCCGAGGTCACCCGCATGGGCGGCTTGGCCGAGGCCCAGGTGGCCGACGCCATCGACTGCATCGCCCGCCGCGACGGCCCCCTGGCCCAGCAGGTGGTGGCCCGCGACGAGCGGCTCGACATCCTGCAGGCCGAGATCGAGCGCAAGGCCTTCAAGCTGATCGCCCTGCGCCAGCCGATGGCGGTCGATCTGCGCCACGCCGTCGCCGCCCTGAAGATCTCGATGAGCCTGGAACGCTGCGGCGACATGGCCAAGAACATCGGCAAGCGCGCCCTGATCCTCACCGAAGCCGACCCGATGACCGCCCTGACCCGCTCGATCGAGCGCATGGGCCACCTGGTCCAGGGCCGGCTGAAGGACGTGCTGGACGCCTACACCTCGTCGGACCTGCCGCGCGCCATCGGCGTCTGGGGCCGCGACGAGGAGGTCGACGAGCACTACAACGCCATCTTCCGCGAACTGCTGACCTACATGATGGGCGATCCCCGGACGATCAATCCGTGCGCTCACCTGCTGTTCGTCGCCAAGAACCTCGAGCGCATCGGCGACCACGCCACCAACATCGCCGAGATCATCCATTTCGAGCTGACCGGCGAGGAGATCATCTCCCAGCGGCCCAAGCTCGAGCTGTCGAAGTAAGTCGAGGTAGGCCCAGTGACTCCGTACGTTCTGGTGGTCGAAGACGAAGACGCCCTGGCCACCCTGCTGCACTACAATCTCGACAAGGAAGGCTATCTCGTCGGCGTGGCCTGCGACGGCGAGGAGGCCCTGACCATGGCCTCCGAGCGCGCCCCCGACCTGGTGATCCTCGACTGGATGCTGCCCAAGGTCTCGGGCATCGAGGTCTGCCGCCGCCTGCGCGGCCGCAGCGAAACCCGCAACGTGCCGATCATCATGCTGACGGCGCGCGGCGAGGAGAGCGACCGCATTCGCGGCCTCGACACCGGGGCCGACGACTATGTGGTCAAGCCGTTCTCGATGATCGAGCTGACCGCCCGCGTGCGCGCCGTGCTGCGCCGTATCCGCCCCGGCCTGGCCGACGACCGCATCACGGTCGGCGACATCATCATCGACCGCGTCGCCCACCGCGTGAAACGCCAGGGCAAGGAAGTCCACCTGGGCCCCACCGAATTCCGCTTGCTCGACTACCTGATGCAGCACCCCGGCCGGGTGTTCAGCCGCGAACAGCTGCTGGACGCCGTCTGGGGCTCGGACGTCTATGTCGAGGCCCGCACCGTGGACGTCCACATCGGCCGCCTGCGCAAGGCGCTGAACGGCGACGTGGACGGGGACCCGATCCGGACCGTGCGCTCGGCAGGCTATTCGCTGGATCTGGACGCGGCGTAGGGCGGCGGCGGATCGTGCTGCGGCGAGCAAGTCTATCCCCGGCCTGTCTCCGCCTCGGAGATAAGCGGAATTTCAGTGTCTAAGGCATTCGGATCGAACCCGGCGAGAGCTTCAAGAAGGGGGCTCAATGCCACGCCTTTCGGTGTTGGCAGAATGGCTTCGGGCCAATTCGGGTCAGTGAGGGCGTCGCCAGAGACGAGCATTTTTACTTCAGCCTGAATGACCCGAGCGCAGTATCCTCGGAGCGTAGCAAGGTGGCGCCTCTCCTCTTGCGACAGATGACTGTGGCCACGATGCACAATACGCGAGCGAACGTCGTAGAGTTTGTTGAACGTGCCGAGGATTTCGGCGCGCTCATTCATGTCCTGCCCAATCAGATAGGCGACGCGGTTCCTCATTAGTTCGCCGACGCCGATGTTGTTGTAGGCCTCCTTGTTCTCCTCCCCGAGAAGGATTTCCAAGGAAACCATTGCCTGCACAAAGCGCAGCAACTCACTGTCTCCAGTGAAGCTGTCGAAGTACCACTTTGCCGCTAACAGCAGTCGCTTTCGGTTCGCTTCATCGGCGAGCACGCGCTGGATCGAAACAAGGTGGCTCCCAACGAGCCCCGCCCAATTGTCCTCGATCCGCTCCCCATGCGGCTCGTTGAAACGCAGCATGCTTAGAGCTTCGCTCGTGGACCCCGCCAGCGAGGTCGATTGTACGAACGAGTATGTGGCGTCGGCCGCCTCACGATTGATATGCACTTCGACGAGCGGGTGGTTTCTCTTCCATGTGCTGCGATACCGCAGAAGCCCAAGTGCCATCATTAAACCGATGATCGACTTCATATCCTCAAAGGCCTGAAGCTGTGGATATGTGGACGAATACTGATCGATAGTGCCGTATGCGTCGATGAGGAGGTGAGCGCTTGTCGGTCCGGGATTTGTGAAGAAAGAGCGTTGCCCAGATAAGGCATTCATGAAGCTGGAAGGCGAAGTCGCAACCTCGAACTTCTCCGTCAGCCCAACTCCCTTTGCGATCTTCGCGTCTTCCCCCAATTTCCAAAACCCATGAGCAGGGAAGGCAGCGTCTAGGCTATCCGGCAGCGGGAGGGCGTAGACGTAGTGCCAGGGCAAGCTCTCAATTAGTGCAACGACCTGTACCGCTATATCTAAGGGCGCAGCAGTACCGAGGACGTCAATTAGGCGCTCTACTGCCACCTCGTTGTATTCGGTGTGAACAAGCGTTTGCTCTAAGACGATGCTCGTCACATCCATCAGGGGGTTGTCGCTGGTGTAGGACTTGAGCTTGGCCAGCACGTTCCGATCAAGGATTTGGTTCAGTGCATCAACGGCCTTCATGGTCTCGAACGAAAGATACTTTCGGCTCATCAGGCTGCCTGCCGCAAGTACGTCTGTGAGCCGTTGAACAAGTCTCTCGGAGACACCTTCATGAAGATCCATGCCGTCCCCGTCTCAAATTGCAGAGCCAAAGAAGCTCAGGATTGCCACCGCCGGCGCCTGAACGGCCGATTAAATATGAGGATGGAAACTCAGACAACACCAGCGATCTGCAGGGCTTCCCGCGTTTCGGTATCCAGTGGACTTCCTACCCATCACCAACGTTCGGTTGCCGCAAGCCACCACGCCTTAAAGCCTTGGTGGATCGGGGCTCTGGCGTCTGGGCGGGGGAAAGCAGAACCCGGGCGTCGGCCCGGC
>NZ_JAFCUB010000004.1:0-25426 GCF_049896325.1 Caulobacter sp. DWP3-1-3b2 | reverse complement strand
GCCTTTTCCCCTTGGTGTCCGGTCCCGCTGCCGCCTCCCGATGACACGCCCGGCGCTCCGCGCCGCCGCGACGCGGCCGCCAGAGGCGGTCCTTGACACGGCCAGACGCCAGAGCAAGCTCGCCATCAAGGTTTTAAGGCGCGGCCTCGCCGACGCGGGCGGTTCGGGAAGGGGCTGGGCGGTTCAAGTCTCGGCCCCCCGATCGTGTCGCTATTTCGAAACCAGATCCTGCCGCGAGGCCAGGAAGGCCGCGCGCTCGGCGTCGGTCAGGACCTTGCCGCTCTTGCGCCGGGTCACCATCGGCGTGGGCCGGGCATAGGCCTTGGCCGGGGCGGAGGCGGGCTTGAGGTCGGCCAGGCGTTTGATGGGGGGCTTCATGGATTTCCCGAGGTCGGCGGCGTCGCGATCCGGTGAAGACTACGCGACAGCCGGTGACGATCCCATGACCAACTTGTCGAAGCCGTGAAAAGGGCGGCCGCTACAGCCGCCCGTCCACATCACGCGTGTTCCAGTGTCTTGATCTGCGGCTGGTGGGCGTCCGGCGGCGTATCGGGGTCGGCCGTCAGCGCGACCGCCTCGGCGAAGCCTAGATATTCGGCCGCGCAGGCGGGCGGCAGCACCTCGACCGGCCCGCTGTTCTCGATCCACACCTCGACCGAGACGCCGCGTTAAACTCGACCGCCAGGCACCAGGTCGAAGGGCTCCTGGCCAATGGCCTCGAGCGCCGCCTGGCCATTGTCTGGATCGCGACGCGTTTTCCTGGTGTATGATCCATGAGGACAATGGTTGTTGCCGCGCGCGACCCAGGTCGACTAGAGCGAGCCGCGCGATATAGGAATCGCACGGCTTGCTCTAGACTTTTGTTTTCGCATCGCTTTTGCGGAAAACCGGTGGCCACTTTTCCGCGCGATGCTCTAGGACCGTGTCATGAACGACCAGACCGCCGCCGACCGCTATATACTGATCCTGCAATGCCCTGATCGTAAGGGCGTCGTGGCGGCCGTGTCCGGCTTCTTGGCCGATAACGACGCCTCTATCGTCGAGAGCAGCCACTTCAACGACAGCTTGGCCGACCAGTTCTACATGCGCACGGTGTTCCGTCCCGACGGCGACATGCCGGGGATCGGCGCGCTGCGCCAGGGCTTTGAGCTGATCGCCAAACGCTTCGGCATGATCTGGGCCCTGCACGACACGGGCGCCAAGCCCAAGGTGCTGATCGCAGTCTCCAAGTTCGGCCACTGCCTGTTCGACCTGCTGCACCGCTGGCGAGCGGGCCTGCTGCCGGTCGAGATCGTCGGCGTGGTCTCCAACCACGAGGACATGCGCTCGTTCACCGAGTGGAGCGGACTGCCCTATTTCCACCTCCCGACCACCAAGACCAACAAGGCCGAACAGGAAGACGCCTTCCTCCAGCTCGTCGACGACCTGGCCGTCGATCTGGTGGTGCTGGCCCGCTACATGCAGATCCTGTCGCCCGCCCTTTGTGCGAGGCTGTCGGGGCGGTGCATCAACATTCACCACTCGTTCCTCCCCAGCTTCAAGGGCGCCAAGCCCTACCACCAAGCCTTCGAGCGCGGCGTGAAGATCATCGGGGCCACGGCCCACTATGTGACCACCGACCTGGACGAAGGCCCGATAATCGAACAGGGCGTCCACCGTGTAGACCACAGCCACGCGCCCGACGACCTGGTCACGCTGGGCCGTGACGTAGAGTGCGCCGTCCTGGCCCGCGCCGTGACCTGGCACGTCGAGCACCGCGTGCTGATCGCCGGGGTGAAGACGGTGGTGTTCGCCTAGGGAGACGGCGCGGCGGCTGGGCGTGGCAGCCAGGCGCCGCGGTTGTGGACTTCCGCCGCCATAGCCATTCTGCTGCGATGAAGCGCCAAATTCTCAATACGCCCTTACGCCCCAACCGCCGCAACCGCCGCAACAGGTCGTCCCGATAGGTTCGACTGGTCACCACCTCGCCGCCGCTCTCCATCACCAGCCGCCAGACCCCGGGGGGGGGGCGCGACTCCAGGCTCTGCAGTCAGCGCGGCCTTGACCTCGTGGCCCTCTGGTTCCACACCCCGGCCTCATGGAAAAGCTGACCATTCTGCTCGTCGGGTCGGGCGGGCGCGAGCACGCCCTGGCCTGGAAGATCGCTCAGTCGCCGCTGTGCGGACGGCTGGTGGCCGCGCCGGGCAATCCGGGGATCGAGGCCGTCGCCGAGCTGCGAAACCTCAAGGTCACCGATGTCGAGGGCCTGGTCGCCCTGGCCCAGGAGATCGCCGCCGACCTGGTGGTCGTGGGCCCGGAATCGGCGCTGGAGGTCGGTTTGGCCGACCAGCTGGCCGAGATTGGTGTCCCCTGTTTCGGCGGTAGCGCCCAGGCGGCGCGGCTGGAGACGTCCAAGGCCTTCACCAAGGATTTCTGCGCCCGCTACGGCTTGCCCACGGCGGCCTATGGGGTGTTCACCGACGCGGTCTCGGCCGGGACGTTTCTCGACACCCTGACCGCGCCGTTCGTCATCAAGGCCGACGGCCTGGCGGCCGGCAAGGGCGTGGTGATCGCCGCCGATCGTACCGAGGCCGACGCCGCCGTGCTCGACATGCTGGGCGGCCGCTTCGGCTCGGCCGGGACGCGGGTGGTGATCGAGGAATTCATGCACGGCGAGGAGGCCTCGCTGTTCGCCATCTGCGACGGCAGGACCGCCCTGTTGTTCGGCGCGGCCCAGGACCATAAGCGGGCCTATGACGGCGATACGGGCCCCAATACCGGCGGCATGGGGACCTATTCCCCACCGCCCGTGCTGACCAACGCCCTGGTCGAGCAAGCCTGGCGTGAGTTGGTCGTCCCGACCGTCGAGGGCATGGCCGCAGAGGGCTGTCCCTATGTCGGCGTTCTCTATGCCGGGCTGATGCTCACCGAGACGGGCCCCAAGCTGGTCGAATACAACGCCCGCTTCGGCGACCCCGAATGCCAGACCCTGATGCTGCGGCTGGAAAGCGACCTCGTGCCGCTGTTGCTGGCCGCCGCCAAGGGCGAGCTGGCGGGCGCCGCCCCGCCGGTCTGGCGCGAGGAGGCGGCAATCTGCGTGGTGCTGGCCGCCGAGGGCTATCCCGAAGCGCCGGTGTCCGGCGGTCTGATCCAGGGCGCCGACAGCGAATTTGGCGGCGAGGCCGTGATCTTCCACGCCGGCACGACGCGCGACGCGGACGGCCGGCTGGTGGCGTCCGGCGGCCGGGTGCTGAATGTCTGCGCCCTTGGCGCGACGCTGCATGAGGCGCGGGATGTGGCCTATGCGGCGCTGGGCACGGTGTCGCTGGAGGGCGGTTTCTATCGCACCGACATCGGCTGGCGGGCGCTGAGCCAGCATTCCTGACCGCCGAGCCTGCAGACGGGGACAGGCGCATGCGCCTGTCCCTGTCTCTAGAGCATTTCCCGACCTGACTGCGTCATGCCGTGAGCTCTAATCTTTTGTTTTGACGCATTTTTCTTCACGCGAACCGGAACCACTTCGCTCGAAAAATGCTCTAGACGCCGCTTATCCAAGCTTGCACCCACGGCGCCACCCTCTAAACTCCGGTTCAAACAAGCGTTGGGGAGTTAGCGCATGGCCGTGGCCGAACAGACCGCCCAGGACCTGAACTCGGGGACCAAGCCCGTCGATCCGCGCCACGCCATCGACGAGGTCCGGCTGGCGACCTGGCTGGAGGCCAATGTGGCGGGCTACCAGGGTCCTCTGGAGGTCCGCCAGTTCAAGGGCGGCCAATCCAACCCGACCTATCAGTTGATCACGCCTGCGAAGAAGTACGTCCTGCGCCGCAAGCCGCCCGGCAAGCTCTTGCCCAGCGCCCACGCCGTCGACCGCGAGTTCAAGGTGATCTCGGGCCTGGGCAAGGCCAAGTTCCCGGTCGCCAAGGCCTACGCCCTCTGCATGGACGAGGCGGTGATCGGCACCATCTTCTACGTGATGGACAATGTGGAAGGCCGGATCCTGTGGGACGGCACGCTGCCCGACTACCAGCCCGCCGAGCGCCGGGCGATCTATGAGGCGCAGATCGAGACCCTGGCCGCCTTGCACACTATCGACTACGCAGCCGTCGGCCTGGCCGACTACGGCAAGCCGGGAAACTACTTCACCCGCCAGATCGACCGCTGGACCAAGCAGTACAAAGCCAGCGAAACCCGTTCGATCGAGGACGTGGACCGGCTGATCGCCTTCCTGCCGACCAGCGCCCCGGCCGACGACATGACCTCGATCGTCCATGGCGATTATCGCCTCGACAACATGATCCTGCACCCCACGCAGCCCCGAGTGATCGCGGTGTTGGACTGGGAGCTGTCGACCCTGGGCAACCCGTTGGCCGATTTCAGCTATTTCCTGATGAACTGGGTGATGCCGTCCGACCAGCGGGGCGGCCTGGCCGAGATCCAGGACCTGACCGCCTATGGCGTGCCGACCATCGACGAGGCCGTCGCCCAATACTGCAAGGCCACGGGCCGCGACGGTCTGCCGAACCTCGATTGGTATTTCAGCTACAACCTGTTCCGCCTGGCGGGGATCTGCCAGGGCATCGTCGGTCGGGTGCGCGACGGCACGGCGGCCAGCGCCCATGCGGAACTGATGGAGGCCCGGGTGCCGGTGCTGGCGCGCGGCGCGTGGGCGTTCGCGCAGAAGGCGGGGGCCTAAAAACAGGATCGGTGGGGGGATTTTTAGGGTCTTCGATCCGGGTTGTGGCCATCATCCGATCACTCCCCCCACCGTCGGCTTCGCCGACACCTCCCCCACAGAGGGAGGACCTAGAGCCCCGCCTTCTCCAGCAACCGCCCCAACGCCGCCTCGTCCTCGAACCGCGCCCGCACAGGCCAGGGCGTCACCCGGTCCCGCCAGGCCTGAGGCAACCGCACCCAGTCCTTCTCGGTCGTCACCAGGCCGGCGCTGTAGGTCGCCGCGCGTTCGGCCAGGAACTGCAGCGTCGCCTCGTCGTAGTTGCCGTGATCGGGATAGGGCGCGAAATCCACCAGGTGGCAGCCGGCGGCCTTCAGCGCTCGCTCGACCTTCCACGGCTTGCCGATCCCCGCGAAACCGACCTGCCGGCCCGTGGGCGGCGGGGCGGCCGGCTCCAGTCGGGCGATCAGCACCGGAGTGTCGCCAAACAGCGCCAGCAGGTCCGGATCAGCGGCCGGCAGGTCGTCGGGCAGCAGCACGATCACCGCGTCGGTGCGCGCCAAACTGACCTTCAGCGGCTCGCGCATCGGCCCGGCGGGAAACACCTTGCCGTCGCCGAACGGCCATTCGTCCTCGCGGGTCTCGCCGTCGACCACCACCAGCGACAGGGTCTTGCGCAGATCGGGGTTCTGGTGGCCGTCGTCCATCACCACCACCTCGGCCCCCGAGGCCGCGGCCTTGCGCGCTCCAGCCACCCGGTCGCGCGACACCCAGATGGGAAAGTCCTGGGCCAGCATCAGCGGCTCGTCGCCGACCTCGACGGCGGTGTGGCGGGCGCGATCGACCTGGACCGGTCCGTTCAGCTTGCCGCCATAGCCGCGCGACAGCCCGTGGGCGCGGCGGCCGCGCTTGGTCAGGGTCAGCAGCAGCTCGCGAACCACGGGCGTCTTGCCTACCCCGCCGACCGTGAAATTGCCGACGCAGATCACCGCGCAGTCGGCGCTGCGCGGCGTGGCGCGGGCGATCCGCTTGGCGGTCTGGGCGGCCCAGATCCATGACAGCGGCGTCAGCAGCAGACGAGTGACCGGACTGGGCGCGCCCTCGCGGAGGTACCACCAGCGGGGGGTGGAAAGCTTCATGGCGCGGCCCGCGTGGGCAGCAGCGCCAGGATACGGTCGAGGCCAGCGCGGGCCTCGGCGTCGCGGCCGGTCACGAAGGCCTGGGCGCGGGTCGCCCGCAGCTTGACGATCTCGGGTTCGGCCAGCATCCGACCCAGGCGTTCGCCCAGCACCGGGGCGTCGGCGAAGGCCGCGCCGTCCACCGCCCGCAGGTCGGCATAGGCGGTCAGCCAGTTCTCGACATGGGGGCCGGAGACGATCGGGCAGTCCAGCCGCGCCGGCTCCAGCGGGTTGTGGCCGCCGATCCCGGGGACCAGGCTGCCGGCCACCAAGGCCAGGTCGGCCAGGCGGTACCACAGGCCCAACTCGCCCAAGGTGTCGGCGACGATGATGTCGGCGGTCGCCTCGGGCTCGGCGCTGAGCAGGGCGGCCGAGGCCCCGGTGGGGCGGGCGATCTCGAGGATGGCCGGCCCCCGCTCGACATGGCGCGGGGCGATCACCAGCCGGGGACGGGGCGACAGGGCGCGCCAGGCCGCCAGCACGATCTCGTCCTCGCCCGGATGGGTGCTGGCGGCCAGCAGCAGGGGCCGGTCGCCCAGCCGGGCGCGCAGGTCGGCCAGCACGGTCTTGTCCGCCGGTAGCGGCGCGGCGCCAAATTTCAGATCGGCCTCGCCGCCGACCATGCCACCCAGGCTGGTCAGGCGCTCGGCGGCCCGGCCGTCTTGGGCGAGGATCAAGTCAAAGCCGCCCAGCAGCCGCCCGGCCGCGAACGGCCGCGCCTGCCAGCGCTTGTAACTCTTGTCCGAAAGCTTGGCCGAGACCAGGGCCAGCGTCACGCCGCGCGCCTTGGCGGCAAGCAGCAGGTTGGGCCACAGCTCGCTCTCGACGAACACCGCCAGGTCGGGCCGCCAATGGTCGAGGAAGCGCCGCGCGCCGCCAGGGGTGTCGACCGGCAGATATTGGTGGACCGCGCCGGCCGGCAGGCGGCGGGCCAGGAGTTCGGCCGAGGTCACGGTGCCCGAGGTCACCAGCACCGCGACGTCCGGCCGCTCGGCGCGGAGACGCTCGACCAGCGGCAGGATCGACAGGCTCTCGCCGACGCTGGCGCCGTGCAGCCAGACCAGCGGACCAGCCGGGCGCGGCTTGGTCGGCCGTCCCAGGCGCTCGTTCAGCCGGGCGCGGTCTTCCTTGCCGGCCTTGGCGCGGCGCTCCAGCAGCAGAGGCGCGAGCGGTTCCAGCGCGGTGGTGGCCGCGCGGTAGAGGGTCAGGGAGAGGGGAAGGCTCACACCGCGTCTGCGCTGGCCAGATGGCAGGTGGCGACACCGCCCTGTTCCACCTGGATCGTGACATGGCCGATCTTGAAGCGGCTCGCCATCTCGCCGCAGACATCGTGCAGGAACTGGTCGTTGTCGGGGTTTTCCGGCCGGACCAGATGGGCGGTCATGGCGGTCTCGGTGGTGCTCATCGCCCAGATGTGCAGGTCGTGCACCTCGCTGACGCCGGGCCGGCCGGCCAGCCAGGTCTTGACCGCCCTCACGTCAATCCCGCGCGGGGCGGCGTCCAGGGCCAGGTCCAGGCTGTCGCGCAGCAGGCTCCAGGTGCCCAGCACGATCACCACCACGATGCCCAGGCTGACCACCGGGTCCAACCACAGCCAGCCGGTCTTCCACATGACCAGGGCGGCGACAACCACTCCGGCCGAGACCCCGGCGTCGGCGGCCATGTGCAGGAAGGCCCCGCGGATGTTGAGGTCGTCCTTGGAGCCGCGCATGAACATCAGGGCCGTGGCGGTGTTGATGACGATGCCGATGGCGGCGACGATCATCACCGGGCCAGCCTGGATCGGCTGCGGATCGGCGAAGCGGCGGGCGGCCTCCCAGGCAATGGCCCCCACCGCCACCAGCAGGAAGACGGCGTTGGTCAGAGACGCCAGGATCGTGCCCTTGCGCAGGCCATAGGTGCGGCGCCCCGACGGAGCGCGCTTGGCCAGGATCACCGCGCCCCAGGCCATGAACAGGCCCAGCACGTCCGACAGATTGTGGCCGGCGTCGGCCAGCAGGGCCAGGGAATGGGTCATCAGGCCGGCGACGGTCTCGGCGATCACGAAGCCGATGTTCAGGGTCGCGCCGACCGCGAAGGCCATGCCAAAGTCCTTGGGCGCATGGCTGTGCCCGCCAGGGCCAGGGCCATGGCTGTGGCCGTGGTGTGAGTCATTCGAATGAGCCTGGTCATGATCGTGGTGATCATGGTCGTGATGATCGTGAGTGTGATCGTGATCGTGCGGGTTCGACATGGGGTCTTCTCCCACCAAGGGCGGGGCGGATCAACGGCCAGCCTTGCAGTTCGGCGCTTTGCCCGTCCTGGCGTCGACACGGAACCGCGGCGGGCGCGGCACGTAGTGATGTCTATCGGAGACTTCGACCATGGCAGGACTTCGCGTACGGCCCCGGGTTTGGGCGGCCATCCTCTTGGCCTGCGCGCTGAGCGCTTGCTCTGATCCGGGTCCGGCGGACAGCGCGACCCCCGCGCCTAAGGCGGCGCCCAGCGCCGTCGAGACCCCAGCGGCCCCGACGCCCGTCACGCCCGCCGCCGCGCCGGAGAGCGCCACTGTCGGCGGCGACGGATCGGCGATCCAGCTGTCGGCCCTGTCGGACGCCGACCTGGAGGCCGAGCCTCTGGATGGCGAACTCGCCTGCGGCTTTTACACGGAGACGGGCTCGCCCCTGGTGGTGGCCAAGGGCAATGTCGCCTCGAAGGACGCCGCCCTGGGTCTGGTCAAGGTTGGCGACTCGGTCGAGCGAATCGCCGCCCCCGGCGGCTTCGACGGAATGCTGAAGGGCGCGGTGTTCAATGGCGCGGGTAAGACGATCCGGATCGCCCTGACCGGACCGCCCACCGGCGGCGGCGAATCTCCGCCCCGTCCGGCGACCCTGACCTTCCAGCGGGCCGACGGCGCCAGCCGCGTCTTCACCGGTCGCTGGGCGTGCGGCGCTTAGACCGCGCCGGTCTCGCCCACCAACACCTCCGCCCGGCGCGACACCGCAGACAGCCGGCCCCCCCAGGCCGCGGCCTGGGCGTCGGGATCGTCGTCTCGGCCGGCCGTGGCGGGGCCGTCCCAGACCATGGCGGCCTTGGCGAACGGCAGGGGGATGATGGTGCGGTCCCAGGTGTTGAGCCGGATGCAGGGCTTCATGGCGATGCCGACGAACAGCACCGGCGCGCCGGTCACCCGGGCCAGGGCGACGGCGCCCTTCTGCAGGTCCTCGACCGGACCGCGCGGGCCGTCGGGGGTGATGGCCATGGCCCCGCCGTCGCGCACCCACTTTACCATGTCGCGGAAAGCTTGCTCGCCGCCCTTGTTCTTGGCGGTGTCGGTCTTCTTCAGCGATGAGCCGCGAATCGCGGGCAAGCCCAGCTTGGCGATCACCCGGGCGATGAACTCGCCGTCGCGCGACTGCGAGACCAGCACCCGGATTTCCGGCTTGTCGGGTCCCTGCGGCCAGGCGGTCGGCCCCACTGGCACCCGCGAGTGCCACAGGGCCAGGATCGCGCCGGTGTTCGAGGCCAGGCTGTCGGCCCAGACCTTTTCGGCCAGCGGCCGGTTCTCATGGGTCCAACGCAGGGTGGCGTAGGTCAGCCGCAGATAGCCGACCATCAGATTGGTCATGGCCGTCATGACCCAGCGTGAGCGCAGCGGCCTCAAGCGGAGGCTTCCTCTGCCGGGCCGGGCGGCAGATGGTCCAGGTCCTGGGCCTTGGCCAGGCGCGCATAGAGGCCCTTGTGGCGCACCAGCTCTGCGTGGGCGCCGGTCTCGACCACCCGGCCCCGGTCGATGACATAGATGCGGTCGGCGCCCTTCACCGTCGACAGGCGGTGGGCGATCAGCATGGTGGTGCGGCCAGCCATCAGCCGCTCCAGCGCCGCCTGGACCTGGGCCTCGCTCTCGGTGTCGAGCGCGCTGGTCGCCTCGTCCAGCAGCAGGATCGGGGCGTCCTTCAGGAAGGCGCGGGCGATGGCGATGCGCTGGCGCTGGCCGCCCGACAACCGCGCCCCGGCCTCGCCGACGATCGTGTCGTAGCCCAGCGGCAGTTCCAGGATGAAGTCGTGCGCCGCCGCCTGGCGGGCTGCGGCCTCGATCTCGTCTTCGGCGGCGCTGGGCCGGGCATAGGCGATATTGGCGCGGATGGTGTCGTCGAACAGGAACGGCTCCTGGGTGACCAGGGCGATGCGGTCGCGCAGGGACTCCAAGGTCACGTCGCGCACGTCATGACCGTCGATGGTCACCGTCCCGGCGGTGACGTCGTAGAACCGCGGGATCAGGTTGAGCAGCGAGCTCTTGCCGCCGCCCGACGGGCCGACCAGGGCGACGGTTTCTCCGCGCTTGGCGCTGATCGACACGTCGTGCAGGGCCGGGGCGTTGGCGCCATAGGCGAAGCTGACCTGGTCGAAGACGATGGTCGCGTCGCCGGCCGGCAGGGCCTTGGCGTCGGACGGATCAATGATGGCGGGCTCGACGTCCAGCGACTCGAAAAGCCGGCGGGCGGCGGTGAGACCCTCGCTGAACACCGTCTGCAGGTTGGCGACCTGGCGCAGCGACTGCAGGGCCATGGCCAGGGCCGCGATGAAGGCGGTGAACACCCCGGCGGTCATGCCGCCCGTGGCCGCTCGCCAACCGGCATAGGCGAACACCGCCGCGGTGATCAGGGCGCCGAACGTCTCGGTAGCCGGGGCCGCCATGGCCTTGGCGTTGGAGCCCTTGATCAGATGACGCTGGCGGCGCTCGACCACGGCGGCCACGCGGCCTTCCTCATAGGCCTCGCGGTTCTCCATCTTGACGATCTTGACGCCGTCCAGGCTTTCCATGATCGCCGTCGACAGGTTGGAGGTCTCGCCCATGGCGCCCTTGGCGGCCTTGGTGGTCTTTCTGGAGAACCGCCGGATGAACAGGCTGGCGACGGGGGCGATGATCAGCACGCCGGCCGCCAACATCCAGTCCAGCCGGAACATCACCACCAGGGTGCCGATCACGGTCAGGAATTCGCGGGTGTAATTGACCACGCCGCTGGTCGCCGCCTCGCGGATCAGGGTGGCGTCATACAGCATCGACGAGACATAGGAGCCCGAATGGGCGCCGCGCAGCCGGGCCAAGTCCGAGCGGACCAGCCTACCGAACAATCGCACCTGCATGTCGCCGACCACGCCGTTGCCGATACGGTTGATCGAGGTGGTTTGCAGCACCTGGAACAGGCCGCGGGCGATGGCGATCGCGGCGATCAGCAGCGGAATGCGCACCAGGGCGCCGGGCTGTGGGTGGGTGATCAGCTGATCGACGGCGGGCTTGAGCACCTCGACCAGGGCGGCGCTCAGGCCGGCGATGATCGCGGCGCTGACCAGGGCCACCGTCAGCCGATTGCGGCGGGGCTTGAGATACTCGCGCCAGATCCGCGCGGCGAGGGCGCGGTTGCTGGCTTGCGGCGCGACGGGGTCGGTCATGGGGCAGGGGTCGGATTTCGTGGCCATGGTGTCAAGCGTGACCATGGCGGGCCAGTGCGGCGGGCGTGCGTCCCTGTGGCTTTTGCATTACAGGGCTGTTGCTCCTAATGAGGGGCCTTCACCGAAGGATCGCCCGTTTGCCCGGCTACGACACGACCACCCGCTGGGGGCGGTTTCGCACCTATCTCCACTATCTGTGGAACGACCACGCCTATCTGCGTCTCGGCTTCAAGAACGACCACTGGATCAGCCCCGAGCTGGTGCGCACCAACCAGCCCTGGCCGCACCAACTGGCGGAATGGAAGGCCAAGGGGATCAAGACCGTCATCAACCTGCGCGGCGGGTTCGACGGCAGCTTCTACGCGCTCGAAAAATATGCCTGCGAGCAGCTTGGGCTGAAGATGGTCGATTTCGTCATCACCTCGCGCGAAGTGCCGATCAAGGAGCGGGTGCTGGGCGCCCGCGACCTGTTCCAGAGTATCGAATATCCGGCCCTGATGCACTGCAAGTCGGGCGCGGACCGGGCGGGGATCATGAGCGTGCTCTATGCCCACTATCGCCTCGGCCTGCCGATCGAAGAGGCGCGCGAGCAGCTCTCCTTGAAGTACCTGCACATCAAGCAGGGCAAGACGGGGGTGCTGGACTATGTGTTCGAGCGCTATCTGACGGACGCAGCGCCGAAGGGTCTGACCTTCACCCAGTGGGTGGAGAGCCCGGAATATGACCCGGTGGCGATGAAGGCCGACTTCCGGTCGGGGATGATCGGCGGGATCGTCACGGAGAGGATCTTGCGGCGGGAGTAGGTAAGTCCTCCCCCTGTGGGGGAGGTGTCGGCGAAGCCGGCGGCGGGGAGAGTGATACGACCTCTGCCGCATTCGGGTCGATCGACCCTAAACTCCCCCCACCGATCGCTTCGCGATCGCCTCCCCACAGGGGGAGGAATTATCAGCCCAGGCTCGGGTCCAGCAACTTGTGGGCGTGGATGATGAAGTACCGGGCGTGGGCGTTGTCGACGGTCGCCTGGGCCTTGGCCTTCCAGGCGGCGTGCGCGTCGGCATAGCTGGCATAGGCGCCGACGAACTCGACCTTGGACAGGTCGCGAAACTCGGCGCCCGAAACGTCTTTCAGTTCACCGCCGATGACCAGGTGAAGAAGCTGCTTGTCGCTCATGGGGTGGAATGTCCTGCGCGGAGGTTATCGTTGTTGCAGGTCGATATGCCCGACGCGAGACAGGATCAACGGGGCAAGCGGCTTATTGGCGCAAACCACGCTCGGAAGCAGCGGATTGGGGCGGTTATAGGTGAAGCCGCGGCCCTTATGATCGACCAGCACCGCCCCAGCCTCGGCGCAGATAAGGTCGCCGGCCGCCAGGTCCCACTCGTTCTTGGACGACAGGGCGATGGCGGCGTCGAAGTCGCCGCAGGCCACCAGGCAGATGCGATAGGCGATCGAGTTGCGGCTCTCGATCCGCATGGCCGGCCAGGGCTCGGGCCAGCCGGGATAGGCGAACATCTTGGCGTCGCCCAGCATGGCCGCGCCGTCGAGCTGCGTGGCGGCGCTAGGCTTGATGGGCGCGCCGTTCAGGGTGGCCCCTTCGCCGACTGCGGCGGCGTAGGTCTCGTCCAGGGCCGGAGCCAGGACGACGCTGGCCACGGGCTTACCGCCCTCCACGACAGCGATCGACACCGAGAACCACGGCTTGCCCTTCAGATAGGCCGCCGTGCCGTCGATCGGATCGACCACGAACTGTCGCATCGTCGCCAAGCGGGCCGGATCGTCGGCGGTTTCCTCCGACAGCCAGCCGTAGCCGGGCCGAGCCGTCATCAGGCGCTCCTTCAATAGGGCGTCCACCGCCAGGTCGGCGTCGGTGACCGGCGAGCCGCCCGCCTTGGACCAGACCTTAAGGCCCTTCTCGCGGGCCGAAACCGCCAGGGCTCCGGCTTCGCGCGCGGCCTCGAGGATCAGATCCAGATCCGTCATTTGCCGGCGATGGCCAGGCCGTCGACCAGCAGCGACGGGCTGTTGCTGGCCCCGCGCAGCTCCAGGTCGGAACCGACGACCAGGCGGGCATAGATGTCGATCAGGTTGCCGGCCACGGTGATCTCGGTGACCGGGCCGGTCGAGACCCCGTTCTCGAACCAGAAGCCGGAGCAGCCCACCGACCAGTCGCCGGTATTGCCGTTCAGCGAGGGGCCGAACATCGAGGTGACCAGCAGGCCCGTGCCGGCGTCGGCCATCAGCCCGGCCATGTCGCGGGTTCCCGGCTGCAGGGTCAGGTTATGGGTCGAGACGCCCGAGGGGCCGGCCAGGCCGCGCGAGGCGTGGCCGGTGCTCTGCAGGCCCAGTTGCTTGGCCGAGCCAATGTTCAGGATCCAGGTGGTCAGCACGCCGTCGTCGATCAGGGCGCGCGCCTCGCAGGCCACCCCCTCGTCGTCGAACGGGGCGGAGCCCAGGCCGCGCATCCGGAACGGATCGTCGAGCAGATTGACGCCCTTGGCGAAGATCGCCTTTCCCAGCCTGTCCTTCAGGAACGATGTGCCGCGGGCGATCGACGGGCCGGAGATCGCGCCGATCAGCGGGCTGAGCAGCGAGATGGCCAGGCGGTTCTCGAAGATCACCGGGGCGGTGGTCGAGGCGATCTTGCGCGGGTTCAGCTTGGCGACGGCCGACTCGCCAGCCTTGGTCCCGATGCTTTCCGGGGTCGGCAGGTCACTGGCGTGTCGGGTCGAGCGGCCTTCGCCGCCGCGCTCCATAAGCGCGCCCTCGCCGGCGATGGCCGAGGCGCTGACGCCAAAGCCGCTGGCCTGGTGCAGGCCGGAAAAGCCCTCGGTGGTCACCAGCCGCCAGGTCGAGGCGCTCCAGGATGACGAGCCGCCGTCGGAATTGGTCACGCCCGCCACGGCGCGGGCGGCGGCCTCGGCCTCGCGAGCCTGGGTCTCCAGGGTCTCGGCCGTAGGCTCGGTCGGGTCGTAGAGGTCCAGGTCGCGGAACGGCCCGCGTGCCAGGCGCTCGGCCGGGGCCAGGGCGGCATATTGATCCTCGGGGGCCAGGCGGGCCATCGCCACGGCCCGGTCGATCAGCTTGGCGCGGCCCTCGGCCGAGATGTCGGAGCCCGACACCGTCGCGCTCTGCTGGCCGATGAAGACCCGCAGGCCGATGTCGCGGGATTCCTCGCGCTCCACCTCTTCCAGTTCGCTCAGGCGAACGCCGACGGAAAGGGATTGGCGCTGCGCGAACACAGCCTCGGCGGCGTCGGCGCCGGCTTTGCGGGCGTCGGCGAGCACGTCTTGCAACAGGTTTTCGTCCATGGGGTCTTATGGACGAGGCGGCGGGGCGGGGGCAAGGCATTGGCGGCCTGGTCAGCGCGACCTGGCGTCGCGCGGCATGCGGTCGGGCTCGGGACGGCGATTTATTTGCCCTCTCGGCGGTTCGATGGCCGGGAGCGAGCATTATATGACGGTTGACGCGGAGCGGCCCTGTCCTCGCGCCCACCATTATGCCCCGACCCGCCCAACCCTAGATCCTCGCGGATTGCACCCCGGATAAACGCCATGAAGATCCTGATCGTCCTGACCTCGCACGACACGCTGGGCGACACCGGCAAGAAGACGGGCTTCTGGCTCGAGGAACTGGCCGCCCCCTATTATGTCTTCAAGGACGCCGGGGCCCAGCTGACCCTGGCCTCGCCGCTGGGCGGCCAGCCGCCGCTCGACCCCAAGAGCGACGAGCCCGACGCCCAGACCGACGACACCCGCCGGTTCAAGGCCGACGCCGAGGCCACGGCGGCCCTGGCCGCCACTGTCAAGCTGTCGACGGTCGTCGTCGCCGATCATGACGCGGTGTTCTATCCGGGCGGCCACGGCCCGCTGTGGGACCTGGCCAATGACAAGGTGTCGATCGACTTGATCGAGGCCGCGATTCAGGCCGGTAAGCCGGTGGCCCTGGTCTGCCACGCCCCAGGCGTGCTGCGCGACGTCAAGACGCCGGACGGCAAGCCGCTGGTCGAGGGCAAGACCGTCACCGGCTTCACCAATACCGAGGAAGACGCCGTGCAATTGACGAAGATCGTGCCGTTCCTGGTCGAGGACAGCCTCAAGCAAAACGGCGGCCTCTACACCAAGGGCGACGACTGGGCGCCCTACGTGGTGGAAGACGGCCTGCTGATCACCGGCCAGAACCCCGCCTCATCGGGGCCGGCCGCCTTGGCGCTGCTCAAGCACTTGGCCTAGGCGCGCTGCGGGCCGGGCGCTGGCGCCTGGCCCGCGACAGCTCATCCGATGGCGTAGAACAGCAGGGCCACGGCGGCGAAGATATAGGCCACCCAGGTGCAGATCATGCCCAGGGCGCGCGGAACCGAGGCGCCGCCACTGTTGGACAGGCCCACGGCATGGATCAGCCGGCCGGCGAACAGCATCAGTCCCACCACGTGGATGGCCAGGGGCGGGGCGCCGACCAGGGCCAGGGTGATGATCGCCGCCAGGCCAACGGGGACATATTCGCTGGCGTTGCCAAAGGCGCGGATGGCGCGGGCCAGCTCCGGAATGCCCTCGTCGCCCAGGGCCACCTTGTGTTTCTGGCGCAGCCGCACGACCAGCAGCGACAGGGTCAGCAGCAGGAAGACATGCAGGCCGACCCACAGGGCGGCGGCGTGACCGGAAGCGACGGTGTCCATCGGGCGTACTCGTGAGACTTGGTCTAGCGTGGCCGCATAAGGCTCAGCGTTCGACGAAGCTGGCAAGCCGGATCGTCGGGCGGGCGACCGAGGGCCGTCCAAGACGGGGACATGCCTTTGCGGCGTGTCCCCCGCGGGCGCGCGGATCTCGGTTGGGGACACGCCGCACGGGCATGTCCCCGGCTAGAGTTCTCGCCCGACTGGATAGAGCCGGTAGTGGTCGTCGTAATAGGGCGTCCGCGCGTAGAACCACCCCAGCCGGGCGTCGGGATCGGCGGCGAACTTTGGGTCGGCGGCCAGCTTGGCCTCGAACTGCGCCTTCAGCGCCGGATCGGCGGTCAGCATCTTCTCGGCGAGCGGGGCGATGGCGTAGCCCTCGATATATTCGACGCGCTGCAGCACTTCGGGGAACATGCCCCAGGCGAAGAAGCTCTCATCGCTTTCCGGCTCAAGCAGCAGGGTGACCATCTCGCCGAGCGGCTGGTCGGTCGAGACGCGGACCGAGCCGGTCGGAAAGGTGACGGTGCGAGTCTCGTGGGTGACCGGGCCGGCGGTGAGCTCGACATGGCCCTCATTGGCGCGGGTCGCGAGCTTGGGGGCGGTGAAGCGGATCATGTCCACCGACACCGTCCGGGGCGCCGCCAGGGCCTCCATCGCCACGCCGTGGATGCGCAGGCGTTCGATGATCTCGGGCTTGGCCGAGGAAATCCAGTAGGCCTTGGCCGGGGTCAGGTCGAGGGCCGGCTGGGTGGTGTAGAGCGGCAACGACCAGGGCACGGGATCGGGCTTGCCCAGCCACCGCACCTCCTGGTGGCCCGAGGCGGGCGAGACATAGGTCTCGAACTGCACGCCCAGGAAGCTCTCGATGCGCAGCGGCTTGCCGCCGCCCCCGAAATCGGCCCCGAAATTGGCCTTGACCACGGCGGGGCGCGCGGCGCGGTCCGCAAGCTCGGCGGCCCGCAAGGCGGCGCCGTCGCGGGCCAGCAGTTTCAGGGCCTCCTCCAGCAGCACATAGGTCCCCAGCACCCGCTGGCGGTAGGGCTTGAGCGAATGGTTCTCGACCAGCACCGTGGCGATGTGGGCGGCGTCGCCATAGCCGTTGGAATAGCGAAGCGACGCCGGCGAGGCGCCCAGGCCCTTCTTCGGATCCCGCTCATCGAGCGCGAAGACCAGTTGGCCGGGGATGTGGCCCGCCGCCTTCAGACCCGCCGCCGTAGCCGGCAGGAAGCTGTTGTCGAGCCAGGCCGAGGTCGCCTTCGAGCGTGCGAAGTCGCCCCTGTAGCCGGCCCAGCCATAGGTGATGTCGTACTGGTAGTCCTCGCCGTCGGTGACGTGGATGTCCATGTAGAGATCGGGCTTCACCTTGCCGATCAGCGTGATCATCGCCCGCATCTCCGGCGAGTCGAGCTTGCCGTAGTCGCGGTTGAGATTGAGGTTCTGGGCGGTGTGGCGCCAGCCCTGAACCACCGGGCCGCGCTGGTTGGGACGGCTGTAGGGCGACGCGCGCTCATGGCCATCGACGCTGAAAATTGGCACGAAGACCAGGTTGACCTTATCGAGCAGGGCGTCCTTGGCGGGGAAGGCCCCCCTTCCGAAGGCGATGTCGCGCAGCAGCATCATGCCGGCGTCCTTGCCGTCGATCTCGCCCGGATGGATGCCAGCCTGGACCAGCAGCACCGGCTTCTCGGGATCGAAGGCCGCGCCGTCCTTGCTGACGAACACCACCAGCAGGTCACGACCTTCCGGCGACTGGCCAAAGCTTTCCATGCGGATCAGCGGCGAGGCCGTGTCGAGCTTTTCCAGCCAGGCGCGGGTCTCGGCATAGTTGGGAGAGGCGGTCAGGCCGGTCAGCTCCGAGGGCGTGATCCACGGGTCGGACGGCTTGGCGATCAGCGTCTCGCTGGCCCCATGCCAGGCTAGGGCGGGCGGGAGGATATCGGACTCCCAGGGGGCTTTTGGAGTTTCAGCCATCGTCACGCCCGCCGTCATCGCGACGGCGACCGCCGCCAGACCTGTTTTCCACATTATTCCCCCTTCGGGCGCCGCTGCCCGAGCCGATGCGGGGACATGCACTTGTGCGTGTCCCCAACCGACGCAGGGCTTCATGGGGACACGCACAAGTGCATGTCCCCAACCCTATTTCCGCGTCACCAGGTCCATGAACCGCTGCTGCAACACCTTGTCGGTCTTGAACACGCCGCGAAACTGGGTGGTGATGGTCGAGACGTCGTGGTGGTGGACGCCGCGGGTGCTCATGCACTGGTGCTCGGCGTCGATCAGCACGGCCACGCCAGCGGCCGACAGGTGGTCCTCGATGGCGTCGGTGATCTGCATGGTCATGGTCTCCTGAGTCTGGAGGCGCTTGGCGAAGATCTCGACCAGCCGGGCCAGCTTGGACAGGCCCACGACCTTGCCAGTCGGCATATAGGCCACCCAGGCCTTGCCCAGGAACGGGGCCATGTGGTGTTCGCAATGGCTCTGCACCTCGATGCCGCGCAGCATGACCATGTCGTCATAGCCCTGCACGTCCTCGAAGGTGCGGCTCAGCGCCTTGGCGGGATCGCCCTGATAGCCGGCGAACCATTCGCCATAGGCGTCGACCACGCGTTGCGGCGTATCAAGCAGGCCTTCGCGGTCGGGATTGTCGCCGGCCCAGGCCAGCAGGGTGCGGACGGCCGCCATGGCCTGTTCGCGGGAGGGGCGCCCCTCTATCCGGTCGAGATCGTCCGCAGCGCAGCTGCACTGTTCGAGGAGGGTCTTTGTGGGGGTCACGGCATCCATGTTCGGAAGGTTTCTTTCCACGGGCTGAGTTGCGCCGGAGCGCCCTTCGCCCCGGAATTACGCGTGCCACCCGTATGAAGGCGTGTCGGCGCCCATCAAGGGCGTGGTTCCAAAACGCTCAGATAGCTATATGGGACGCACACAAACTCCGGCAACACCCTCCCGTTACGTCAGGCGACCTTCTTTCCCATGACTCTCAAGCTCCACGACACCATGACGCGCGAAAAGCGCGACTTCGTCCCCGCCGATCCGAGCCGGGTGACGATGTATGTCTGCGGGCCCACGGTCTATAACCACGCTCATATCGGCAATTTCCGGCCTGTCGTGGTGTTCGACGTGCTGTTCCGTCTGCTGCGCCATGTCTATGGCGACGAGGCGGTGGTCTATGCCCGCAACGTCACCGACGTGGACGACAAGATCAACGCCAAAGCCACGGCCGAGGGCGTGGATATCAAGGTCATCACCGACCGCTACCTGGCCTCCTACCACGCCGACGCCGCCGGCCTGCTGACCCTGCCGCCGACGCTTGAGCCCAAGGCCACCGAGCACATGGCCGCGATCCTCGAGATGATCGGCCAGCTGGTGGCCAAGGGAGCGGCCTACGCCGCCGAGGGCCATGTGCTGTTCGACACCCAGGCCTTCCCCGACTACGGCCAGCTGTCAGGCCGAAACATGGATGACATGATCGCCGGCGCCCGGGTCGAGGTCGCGCCCTACAAGCGCCACCCCGCCGACTTCGTGCTGTGGAAACCGTCCAAGGAAAACGAGCCGGTCTGGCACAGCGCGTTTGGCCCCGGTCGCCCCGGCTGGCACATCGAATGCTCGGCGATGATCGACAAGGCCCTGGGCCAGACCATCGACATCCATGGCGGCGGCATCGACCTGGCCTTCCCGCACCACGAGAATGAGCTGGCCCAGAGCCGCTGCGCCCACGACCTGCCAGTGTTGGCGAGCTATTGGCTGCACAACGGCTTCTTGGACATGGCCGGCGAGAAAATGTCCAAGAGCCTGGGCAATGTGATCATCCCGCATGAGCTGTTGCAGACCACGCCGGGCGAAGTGATCCGCTGGGCGCTGCTGTCGGGCCATTACCGCCAGCCGCTGGACTGGACGCCGGAGCTGATCGAGCAGAGCCGCAAGGCGCTCGACCGACTGTACGGCGCCCTGCGCCGGGCCAAGACGGTGGAGGCCGGCGAGTCCGAGCCTTCGGACGAGGTGATGGCGGCCCTGTCCGACGATCTCAACACCCCCCTGGCGGTGTCGGGCTTCTTCGAGTTGTCCAGCGCCATCGAGCGCGCCGTGACGGCCGGCGACGAGCCCGCGATCGCCGCCAACAAGGGTCGTCTGCTGGCCTCGGCCGGCCTGCTGGGCTTCCTGCAGACCGACCCCGACGCCTGGTTCGAGGGCGACGCCGACGATGACCTCAAGGCCAAGGTCGAGGACCTGCTGGCCCGCCGCATCGCCGCCCGCACCGCCAAGGACTGGACCGCCGCCGACGCCATCCGCGCCGAGATCGACGCCCTGGGCGTGGTCGTCATGGACGGTCCGGCCGGGGCGACGTGGCGGATGAAGGACTGATCGGCGTGAACATTGACGAACAGATCGTCCTGGTCTCCGGCGGCGGCCGGGGCCTGGGCGCCGCCATCGCCCGGGCCTTCGCGGATCAGGGCGCCTCGGTGGTCATCAACTATCGCCGCAGCGAGGCTGCGGCCCTGGCGCTCGCCGAGGAACTTGGCGACGCGGCCTTGGCTCTCCAGGCCGACGTCAGCGACCGCGACGCGGTTCGCCGCCTGGTCAATGACGCCGCCGAGCACTTCGGAAGCCACGTCACCACGGTGGTCAACAACGCCCTGGGCGACTTCAGCTTCAATGGCGATGGCCGCCACACCCTGCAGACGATCCCGTGGGAGGATTTCCAGAGCCAGCTGAACGTCTCGCTGCGCGGCTCGCTAAACCTCATCCAGGCCACCGCCCCGGCCATGGAGAACGCCGGCTTTGGCCGGGTGATCAATATCGGCACCAACCTGTTCCAGAACCCGGTGGTGCCCTATCACGACTACACCGCCGCCAAGGCCGCCCTGCTGTCGCTGACCCGCACGGCGGCCGCCGACCTCGGCCCCGGCGGGATCACCGTCAACATGCTGTCGGGCGGCCTGCTGCGCACCACCGACGCCAGCGCCGCCACGCCCGAGGCGATCTTCGACCTGATCGCCCAGAGCACGCCGCTGCGCCGGGTGACCACGCCCGCCGAGTTCGCCGACGCCGTGCTGTTCTTCGCCTCGCCCTGGAGCCGCGCGATCACCGGCCAGAACCTGGTGGTGGATGGGGGACTGGTGCGGGACTAGATTACACTCATAATAAATCGCTCATCCCGGCATTCGCCGGGATGAGCGGAAAATGAGAATGACCAGAGAGCCGGATTTCGACCCATGCAACGCGCCGTAGAACATCGCATCGGGGTGCAAGCCCCCGCCGACCTGGTCTGGGAAGTGATTTCCGACTTCGCGACCTGGGGCGCCTGGAACCCCGTCCATCCGCGCATCGAGGGCGAGATGCGGATCGGCACGACCCTGACCACGGCGTTCGTCACCGAGAGCGGGACCGACATCCTGACGCCGATCGTCCAGGACTGGGTGCCCTACGAGCAGCTCCACTGGCGTACCAAGCGGCTGAAGGGCTTCGTCACCGCGATCCGCTATATCGAGATCGACAAGAAGGGCGAGGAAAACGCCATCTTCTCCAACGGCGAGCTGTTCATCGGCCCGCTGGTCCGCTTCGTCAGCCGGGACGAGCGCAGGCGGCTGCGGGCGGCGTTCACGATCATGGGCGAGGCCTTGCGCGATCATGTCGAGGCCCTCTGGTCGGAACGCCAGAAGACCCCCATCTCAGCATCATGATCGACGACCTCTATTCGGCGCGAATCCTGGGCCTGGTGGCCAACATGCCGCGCGCCGGCCGCCTGGCCGCGCCGGACGCCAGCAGCGAAAAGACCGCCAAGCTGTGCGGCAGCCGAATCATCGTCGATGTGACGGTGGCAGACGGTCGCGTGTCCGACTTCGCCCAGGATGTCACCGCCTGCGCCCTGGGCCAGGCCTCGGCAGCGATCCTGGGCGCCCAGGTGGTCGGCGCGGATCTTTCCGAGATCGAGTTGGCCCGCGACGCCTTGCGCGCTATGCTGAAGTCGAACGGTTCGCCCCCCGCAGGCCGATTTTCGGAGCTCGCCGTGCTGGAGCCGGTCAAGGACTATCCCGCCCGTCACGCCTCGACGCTTTTGGCGTTCGAAGCCGCAGTCGAGGCTGTCCGTACAGCCACAGCCGCCGACCAAACCCGAACTCGCCGCGCCGGCGCCGCTTGATCGGGTCTTTTCGCTAGTCGATAAGGACCCGACTCCGTTCGCGAAACCGCCGGCATGACCTTCTATGAACGCACCGTCGACCTGGGCCTGAAGGCCTACAAGACGACGCTCTCGCCCTTCATCGGGCGTCAGTGCCGGTATCTGCCGACCTGCTCGGAATACGCGGCCCAGGCGCTCAAGGATCACGGACCCTTCAAGGGGTCCTGGCTCGCGGTGGGACGGATTTGCCGATGCAATCCGTTTGGCGGCTCGGGGTTCGACCCGCCGCCTCCGCCGACTGGGCCGCGCAAGTGGAAATGTGAAGAATGATCGACCTGATTTTCCCCGACGGCTCGGCCCGCCAATATGCTGACGGATCGACGGGCCGCGACGTGGCCGCCTCGATCTCCAAGTCGCTGGAGAAGAAGGCCCTCGTTATAAAGCTGGACGGCGTGCTGCTGGACCTGGATCGTCCGCTGACGCCCGATCTGCTGGGCGGCGGAAACCGCTTTGAGATCATCACGCGCGAGGCGCCCGAGGCGCTTGAGATCATCCGCCATGACACCGCCCACGTGATGGCCGAGGCCGTGCAGGAGCTGTTCCCCGGCACCCAGGTGACGATCGGCCCCAATATCGAGGACGGGTTCTTCTACGATTTTGCCCGCGACGAGCCGTTCAGCCTGGACGACCTGGCGACGATCGAGGCCCGCATGCGCCAGATCGTCGATCGCGACGAGAAGATTCGCCGCGAGGAGGTCGATCGCGACGTGGCCATCGCCGACTTCGAGTCCAAGGGCGAGACCTACAAGGCCCAGATCATCCGCGACCTGCCGGCCAGCGACACGATCACGGTCTATCACCAGGGCCCCACCTGGAAAGACCTGTGCCGCGGTCCCCACCTGCCGTCGACCAAGCATGTCGGCAAGGCCTTCAAACTGACCAAGCTGGCCGGCGCCTATTGGCGCGGCGATCAGAACAACGCCCAGCTGCAGCGCATCTACGGCACCTCGTGGGCCTCCGACGCCGATCTGGCGGCCTATCTGCTGCGCATCGAGGAAGCCGAGCGGCGCGACCACCGCAAGCTGGGCCGCACCATGGACCTTTTCCACATCCAGGAAGAGGGCAAGGGCATGGTGTTCTGGCACCCCAAGGGCTGGACGCTGTACCTGGCGCTGGAGGCCTATATGCGCCGCCGGCTGGACGCGGCGGGCTATCGCGAGGTCAAGACGCCGCAGATCCTCGACAAGAGCCTGTGGGAGCGTTCGGGCCACGCCGAGAAGTTCGGCCACGCCATGTTCATGTGCGAAACCGCCGAGGGCGAGGTCTTGGCCGTCAAGCCGATGAACTGCCCCGGCCACATCCAGATCTTCAATGTCGGCCAGAAGAGCTATCGCGAGCTGCCGCTGCGCATGGCCGAGTTCGGGGCCTGCCACCGCTACGAGCCGTCGGGCGCCATGCACGGCATCATGCGGGTGCGGGCCTTCACCCAGGACGACGCCCACATCTTCTGCCGCGAAGAGCAGGTCACGGAGGAAAGCGCGCGCTTCATCGAACTGTTGCGCAGCGTCTATAGCGACCTCGGCATGCATCTGGCCGACACCAAGTTTTCGACGCGCCCGGAGCTTCGCGCAGGTGACGACGCGGTCTGGGACAAGGCCGAAGCCGCCCTCTCGGCCGCCGCCGAGGCCGCCGGTGAAACCCTGGTGCTGCAAGAGGGCGAAGGCGCCTTCTACGGCCCCAAGCTGGAGTTCTCGCTGAAGGACGCCATCGGCCGGGTCTGGCAGTGCGGCACGCTGCAGCTGGACTTCGTGCTGCCGGAGCGGCTCGGCGCCGAATACGTGGCCGAGGACGGCTCCAAGCAGCGACCGGTCATGCTGCACCGAGCGATCCTGGGCTCGTTTGAGCGTTTTATCGGCATTCTGCTGGAAAACTACGCCGGCAACCTGCCGCTGTGGCTGGCGCCGGTCCAGGTTGTCGTGGCCACCATTACGTCGGATGCTGACGACTACGCCCAGGGCGTCGCTGATCGGTTGACTTCAATGGGCATTCGCGCAGAGGTCGATCTTCGTAACGAGAAGATCAACTACAAGATTCGCGAGCACAGCCTCGCCAAGGTTCCGGTGATTGCTGTGGTCGGGCGTAAGGAAGCTGAGAATGGAGAGGTCGCCCTGCGTCGCCTGGGCGGCGAGGGGCAGCGGGTGCTGTCGCTGGCCGAGGCTGTCTCGGTGCTGACCGAAGAGGCCACCCCGCCCGATCTGGCTCGCCAGCGCGCCGCCGTGACCCGCCCAGCGGAGTTGGCTAAGGCCTGATGAACAGCATTCTTGCTTCCCGGTCGACCTTTGTCTCGGGTGCGCGGCCGATCGGGCCGCGTGTCTCCGTGGTCATGGTCGTCTACCAGACGGGGGAGGCCCTGACCGACAGCATCCGGTACGTTCTGGAGGAGCCGCTGGTCGATGAGTTCGTCATCATCGACAACGGCTCGCCCCCGTCCGAGGCCGAGATGCTGCGGTCGCTGGGCCTGGCCGAACCGCGCATCGTGCTGCAGCAGGGCCACGGCAATGTCGGCTTCGCGCGGGGCGCCAACATGGGCGCCGAGACCGCGCGCGGCGAATACATCATCTTCCTCAATCCCGACGCCAACCTGCAGGCCGATTGCGTGGAGGCCCTGGTCGCCGCCTTCGAGGGCCAGCCGGCGCCCACCCTGGTCGGCGCTCGGGTGATGAACACCGACGGCACCGAGCAGCGCGGCGGACGTCGCGGCGAAGTCACCCCGGTGACCACCCTGCTGAGTTTTAGCCACCTGACCGGGCGTTTCCCCGGCTTGAGCAAGTTCGAGATCCATCGGGAAAACGAGCCGGTGCCGCACGCGCCGATCCCGATGCCGACCATCTCCGGCGCCTGTTTCGCCCTGCGGCGCGGCGATTTCGACCTGCTGGGCGGCTTCGACGAGGGCTATTTCCTGCACGTCGAGGACATCGACCTGTG
This sequence comes from Caulobacter sp. DWP3-1-3b2, assembly GCF_049896325.1. Classification (NCBI taxonomy): domain Bacteria; kingdom Pseudomonadati; phylum Pseudomonadota; class Alphaproteobacteria; order Caulobacterales; family Caulobacteraceae; genus Caulobacter; species Caulobacter sp. DWP3-1-3b2. The sequence goes on along the minus strand of NZ_JAFCUB010000004.1, from coordinate 389 downwards.
CTGGCGCGCCCGCCAGGCCGGCGGCCAGGTGCTTTTTCAGCCTAACGCCAGGGTCATCCATCTGGGCCACACCAGCCTGGAACACCCGATGAAGGTCGAGTTCCACAAGGGCGTGGGCCTGTCGCGCTACTTCATCAAGCGCGCCGACACGGTGCAGCGCTACATCATCGCGGTGATCCTGGCCCCGGCCATCCTGCTGATGAGCGTCTCGCGCCCGCTGATCTGGAAGCTGACGGGCCGGCCGATCTGAGGTCTTCCCTCTCCCCTTGCGGGCTAGCAGGTTCACACATCTCGATTGAGCGAGTGGACGAGCTCTGATTCATTGGGTTCATCTGACGGGAGATGGCGATGGATCTGCTGCTGGGGCGGTTTGGCGACCGCCGCCTGGA
>NZ_JAFCUB010000003.1:0-245937 GCF_049896325.1 Caulobacter sp. DWP3-1-3b2 | reverse complement strand
CGCCCCAACACTCCCCCCACCGGCCTTCGGCCGCCTCCACCATAGGGGGACGTGGAGATCAGCCCTGCCCGACAGTGGTCCACAATGCCCGCGCCGCCTCGGTGAACGCCCTGGCCGCCGCGCTGCCGGGCGCACGCAACACCACCGGCGTCCCGGCGTCGCCGGCCTCGCGGACGGCGATCTCGATCGGAATCTGAGCCAGCAACGCGACGTCCAGCGTCTTTGCCTCGGCCACGCCACCTCCCGTTCCGAAGATCGGGATCGGGGCGCCGGTCGTCGGATCGGCGAAGAAGGCCATGTTCTCGATCAAGCCCAGGATCGGGGTCGCCGTCTTGCCAAACATCACCGCCGCCCGGCGAACGTCGATCAGGGCGATCTCCTGCGGGGTCGTCACCAGCACCACACCGTCGATCCGCAGCTTCTGCACCAGGGTCAACTGGATGTCGCCGGTGCCGGGCGGCAGGTCGACAACCAGCACGTCCAGCGGCGCGGCTTCGCTGCCCCAGGCCACGTCGTGGATCATCTGGCGCACCGCCGACGAGGCCATCGGCCCGCGCCAGATCATCGCCTTGCCCTCATCGACCAGGAAGCCGATCGACATCAGCCTGATCCCATGGGCGAACAGAGGCTGCAGCTTGCCGTCCTCGAAGCTGGGCTCGCCGTCCACGCCCATCATTCGGGGGGCCGAGGGGCCATAGACGTCGGCGTCAAGCAGGCCGACCCTCAGGCCCTGGGCCGCGAAGGCGCAGGCCAGGTTGGTGGCGACAGTGGACTTGCCCACCCCGCCCTTGCCAGACGCCACGGCGATCACGTGCTTCACATGGGCGGGCTTCTCGGCCTCCGGCGGCGGGACAAGACGCGCCTGCTTGTCCTCTCTGACCGAAGCGCCCTTGCGCACCCGGGTCGCGCCTTCGGCGGCCTGGGCCGTCAGAACCACTTGGGCCACCTCAACGCCGGCCAGGGCCACCAGGATCTTTTCTGCCGCCTCGCGCACTGGGCCATAGGTCGCTGCCTGCGAGGCCGGGACCTCCAGCATGAAACCCGCCCGGCCTGCGCGTAACACCAGTCCCTGCACCAGACCGGCGGCCACCAAGCCCTCGCCGGACACCGGATCGACGATCCGATCCAGCGCCGCGCGGGCGTCATCGAGGGTGGCGGGAAGCACTGCGGTCACGTGTTTGTCTTGCCTTGTGGTGCGAGGGCTCTCATATCCGCGTGTGGGGCTAGCTTTACAACCCCGCCCAAGTAGTGACGGGAAGTCGACGCCGCCCATGCCCTGGAACGACAATGCAGGCCCCGGTCCCTGGGGATCCCCGCCGCCTAACGACGGCAAGAAGGACGGCGACAAGCCCAAGATCGAAGGACCACGCCCCGGCGGCGGTCCCAAGGGCCCCGGCGGTCCGCCCGCGCCTTTCGACGTCAACGCCATCGTCGATCGCGTCTCGGAGCGCCTGCGCCAGACCTTCAACGGCCCCGGCCGGTCGCGCGCCATCGTGGTCTCGGTCGCGGCCGTCGCCAGCCTCTGGGCGCTGTCAGGCTGCTATGTCGTGCAGCCCAAGGAGCAGGCGGTGATCACCACCTTCGGCGCCTATACCCGCACCGCCGGCCCCGGCCTGCGCTACCACCTGCCCTTCCCTTTCGAGCAAGCGGAACTGGTGCCGTTCACCACCACCCAGGCCCTCGACGTCGGCGGTACGGCTGCGGCGCCGGTGCCGGACGAGCGCCTGATGCTGACCGGTGACGAGAATATCGTCGATCTCAGCTTCACGGTGCAGTGGCGGGTCATGGACGCGGCGAGATACACCTTCAACGTCCGCGAGCCTGATGGCCTGATCAAGGACGTCGCCGAAAGCGCCATGCGCGAAGTGGTCGGCAAGACCGCCCTCACCCCGATCCTCACCACCGGTCGCGGCCGGGTGCAGGACGAGACCAAGCGGCTGATGCAGCAAATCCTGGACCGCTACGACATCGGCGTCTCGATCCAGAACGTCAACATCCAGACCGCCACGACGCCCGGCCCGGTGCTGGAAGCCTATCGCGACGTCCAGCGCGCCGCCCAGAACGCCCAGTCGGCCGCCAACAACGCTGGCGGTGAAGCGGCGCAGATTACCCAGGCGGCGCTCGGCTATCGCGAACAGGTGGTGCGCGAAGCTTCGGGCGACGCGGCGCGCTTCAACCAGGTGTACGAGCAGTACAAGCTGGCGCCGGCCGTGACCCGCGAACGACTCTATATCGAGACCATGCAGCGGGTGCTGGCCAACTCCAACAAGGTGATCATCGACAGCAAGGGCGCCAACGCTCCCGTTATCCTGCCGTCCGAGACCTTCCGCCCCCGGACGTCCGCGCCCAATGCCAACGCCGCCGAGGGAGCCGTCCGATGAACCGCCTCAACGCTACGACCATCTTCGCTGGCGTCGCCGCCTTATCCGCGCTGATCCTGGCCAATTTCGTCCTGTTCCAGGTCGACCAGCGACAACAGGCCCTGGTGATCCGCTTCGGCGATCCCGTGCGCACGGTGCTGACGCCCGGCCTGCACATGAAGAGCCCCTTCGAGACGGTGCTGCGGTTCGACAAGCGCAATATCGACCTCAACGCCAACGAGGAAGAGGTCACAGCCGCCGACCAGGAGCGGCTGGTGGTCAACGCCTTCGTCCGCTACCGCATCACCGACCCGCGCCAGTTCTACCGCACCCTCGGCCAGGAAAGCGTCGCCACCGACCGCCTGGAGAGCATCATCAACGCCGCCCTGCGCGAGGAGGTCGGCCGCTCGAACTCGGAAGACGTCATCGCAGGCAAGCGGGCGCAGATCATGGCAGCCATCCGCGCCAAGGTCGCCCGCCAGGTCGCCGCCTCCGATCTCGGCGTGCAGATCATCGACGTGCGCATCAAGCGCGCTGACCTGCCGCCGGCCAACGAACAGGCGGTGTTCGAGCGCATGCAGACGGCCCGCAAGCAGGAGGCCGCCCAGTTGCGCGCCATCGGCGAGCAGCGCCGCCGCGAGATCGTCGCGACCGCCTATGAGGAGGCCGAAAAAATCCGTGGCGACGCCGACGCCCGGCGCGCCCAGATGTTCGCCGCCAGCTTCGGTCGCGACCCCGGCTTCGCCTCGTTCTACCGCTCTATGCAGGCCTATGAGGCGGCCCTGGGCAAGGGCGACACGACGCTGGTGCTGTCTCCCGACAGCGCGTTCTTCAAATATTTCGCTAAGGGCCCGGCGGGGTAGATCCTTCCTTCTCCCCTTGCGGGAGAAGGAAACTACCGCCGCTCGATCGCCTGCCGGCTCATCGGGGCCAGCTTGACCAAAAGCTTGTTCTGGGCGGCGAAGGGCACGCGTTCCTTGTCCATCGCCCATTGCAGGTTCTCGACCAGGGCGTTGAAGTCGCGCGGCGTGATGCCCTGGTCCTTGTGCGAGGCGCTCATGTCCTTGCCGGTGTAGTCGCACCCTCCATCAAGAATGTAGCAGAACTGCTCGGCCAGGGTGCGCTTCAGGCGGACGATGTCGGCCGTGGCGAAGACGTCCTTGATGCGCGGATCGGCCAGGTTGCGATCAACTAGGTCGCTGGTGATCCGCGCCAGTCCCTCCTTGCCGTGGAACGCCTTGAAGACGCTGTCGTCCTTCATCGGCGTCGCGCCGGCGTTGGCGTTGGACTGGATGTAAGGATCCACCGCTATCTCGCTGGGCGGGACGGTCTGGGCGAGCGCCGCGTTGGAGAGCGTGAGCGAAAAGGCCGTCGCGGCCAGGGCGATGAGGCGCATGGTCATGTGATCCCTAAAAGCCGGCCTGCAGAGAGACATAGAGGCCACGCTGGTTCTTGAAGGTGGCAATCGAGCCGAGGTCGGCATAGGCGGCCGTCAACGATAGGGTCTTGCTGAACGCATAGGCCACGAACACGTCGGCCCAGTCGTTTTCCTTGGCGAACCCGAGATTGTCGGGCTTGGTGCGATACTCGGCCCCGACCAGCAGGCGCTTGCTGACCAGATAGCCGGCCGAGCCCTCGAACTGGGTCTTGTAGCTGTCGTTCCTGTCGCCGCCGAAGCCCAGCAGGCCGGTCTGGTTGGCCTTGGTCAGCCGCGCCGTGCCGTTCAACACCAGGCTGTAATTCAGCAGCAGCTTGGTCGCCGCGACATAGTAGTCGACCCCGTCATCGTCCTTGCCGCCAATGGCGTGGATGATGGCGCCCTGATTGTTTTGCTTGGCCTGAACACCGACGGCGATCTGCGGCAGCCAGGTGTCCTGGTCATAGACCACGTCGCCAACCAGGCGGACCTTCACGCCGATGATGTCTTGCTTGAAGGTGAAGCCCTTGCCCAGGCCCAACTTGGCCCCGGTCTCGCCGGTGTCGAACTCCTGCCGGGCGATCGACAGCTCGATCCGATCGAACAGGCCGACGGCCCCGCCGACCGAGCGCAGCTCGTAGTCGGGCACGTTGACATAGGTGGCGTGCACACTACCGCCGACACCGCGCGAGGTCTCGTTGCCGCCGATCAGGGCCCAGGTCGATAACCCGCCGCCCGCGCCGCCTTCCAAGGCGCTGACGCCGCCGGTGAGCAGCAGCTTGCCGCCCGGCTCCATCTCCTCGGCGCCAGCCGCGCCGACGCCAAGGCCAAGCGCCACAATGGCGACAGCCAGTCCCAACAGTGTCGATCGCATGACGCCCCCTTTGGCCGTTAGCGTCACGTCGTTCGAATGACGTCGCCAAATTCACGCGAGAGCATCCCTGACAAGACTTTACAGAACCTTGACCATGACAAGTTGTCGCATGTGCTTGCCGAGAGGTGGCCACCGTGTGTTAACCGGGATTTCACGGCGGCCGCGCTAAGCAGAGCCATGAAATTCGCACCCGTACTATTTTTGGTTGCAATGTTCGCGGGCTCCGCTCAAGCCGCCGACCTGACGGTTTCGGTGCGCGGGGCTGACGGCAAGCCCATTCCGGATGCCGTTGTCACTGTCTATCCGAACGGCCAGCCGACCAAGGGTCCGATCAAGTTCGACTGGCCCTACCGGGTCGCGCAGCAGAACATCCAGTTCAATCCGTTCGTGCTGATCGTGCCGGCGGGAGCCGAGGTGTCGTTCCCCAACTTCGACAAGGTGCGCCACCACGTCTATTCGTTCTCGGCCGGCAACAAGTTCGAGCTGAAGCTCTACGGCCGCGAAGAGAACCGCACCGTCAAACTGCCCGCGGTCGGCGTGGCCGCTATCGGCTGCAACATCCACGACCAGATGGTCGGCTTTATCAAGGTGGTCGACACCGCCTACGCCGCCAAGAGCGACGCCAACGGCAATGCGGTAGTCCGTGGGATTCCGGACGGGCCGGTCGTGGCCAAGGTCTGGCACCCCTATCTGCGCGCGCCGAAGAACGAGAAGACGCTGACCACGAGCGCCGTTCGCGGCGTGGCGCGCGAGACCGCCACCCTCGAACTGCGCGCAACGGGACACTGAGCCCAGGCATGTTCAACCGCCTCCAGACCAAGCTGACCGTGCTCTATGCGGGACTGTTCGCCCTGGCCCTGAGCCTGGTGGCGGTGAGCGTCTATCTGACCATCGCCGGCAACGCCCAGTCGCAGGTCCGCAAGGAGCTAGGCTCGACCGGTACGGTGTTCGACAGCGTCTGGGCCTTGCGGACCCAGCGCCTTCACGATGGCGCGGAATTGCTGTCGCGCGACTTCGGCTTCCGCGCCGCCGTAGCGACCCAGGACGTGCCGACGGTTCAGTCGGCGGTGACCAACCTGCGCGCCCGCATGGGCCTGGACCTGGCCTTCATGGTCGGAGTTGATGGCGTCGTCGTCGGGACCGACCCGAGCAAGGTCGATATCGAGAAACTGTGGAGCGCCCTGGACCATGAAGACGGCGCCCAAGGCGTGTTCGTGGTTGACGGCGCGCCCTACCAACTGATCTCGGCCCCCGTCATGTCGCCCACCCTCACCGGGTGGATCGTGTTTGGCGCCCGCCTCGACGATCGCGAGATGACCGCCCTGGAACGACTGTCGGCGATCCGCTTGGAGGCTCAGGTGTTCGACCGCCGCGGCGAGACCTGGGTGACCACCGACAAGACCGCCGACAGCAACGCGATGAGCGCTTTCGTCGCCAGGGAAATGGGCCAGACCATCGCCTCGCCCCATCGCCTGCGCACCGCGACCGGCGACAACCTGGTGTTGATCAAGCGGCTGAAGACCCTGGATGGCCAGACCCCGGCCGCCTTGGTGCTGCGCTATCCCATGGCCCTGGCCATGGCGCCCTACCGCCCCTTGATGGCTGCGGTGATCATCGCCGGTCTGATCAGCGCGGCCCTGGTGGTCGCCGCCAGCTGGGCCCTGTCGCGCGACATCGCCAAGCCGATCATCGCCTTGGACGACGCCGCCCGGCGTTTGCAACAGGGCGAGGACGTTCATGTGGACGTGCGCTCCAGCGACGAGATCGGCCGCCTGTCGGACAGCTTCAACCTGATGGCCGCCGAGATTCGCGACCGCGAGCACCGGATCACCGAGCTAGCCCTGCACGACGCCGAGACCGGCCTGCCCAACCGCCTGGCGGCCGAACGCGAGATCGAGGCCCGCATGTCCCGCCTCAAGCCTGGCCAACAGGTGGTGGTCGGCGCCTTGGGCCTGGACCGCTTCACTCTATTGCGCGGAGCCATCGGCTACGCCTTGTTCACTCAACTGGTGACCGAAGTCGGGGCGCGCGTCCGCGCGTTGCATCCTGCCGTAATGGTGGCGCGCCTCACCACCTCGACCCTTTGCGTGATTTCCGACGTTACCGACGTGCAGACCGCCCTTCCCATGGTCACGCGCGCGCTGGCCAATCTGTCGGCCCCCGTGCGCCTGGGCGGCGAGTTGGTCGATGTGCACATGAGCAACGGCCTGGCCGGCGCCCAAGCCGGCGAGATGGACGCCCTGCGCTTGATTGAGCACGCGATGATCGCCCTGGACCAGGCCCGGACCAGCGGCCGCAAGGTGGCGGTCTTCGACGCCGTGGCCTATGGCGACCCGGCCGGCAACCTCTCCCTGATGAGCGAAATGCTTCAGGGTGTGACGACCGGCGCGCTCTTCCTCAATCACCAGCCGAAACTCGACCTGCGCAGCGGCGAGATCACTGGCGTCGAGGCCCTGGTGCGCTGGAACCACCCGACGCGCGGCCTGCTGCGCCCCGACCTGTTCGTCGGCATGGCCGAGGAAACCGGCCATATCCGCGCCCTGACCGAATGCGTGCTCGACCAGGCCATCCTCGATCAAAAGGCCCTGCGCGAGGTCGGCCACGATGTTCTGATGTCGATCAACATCTCCGGTCGCCTGATCGACGATTCCGAATTCGCCAATCGCGCTATCGAGAAGGTCGCGGCCGCCGGCGCACGGTTCTGCTTCGAGATCACCGAGACCGCCGTGATCGGCAATCCCGACGTTGCGCTGGGCGTGCTCGACAAGCTGAGCGCCGCCGGCATCGCCGTCTCGATAGATGACTACGGCTCGGGCCTGTCGTCCCTCGCTTATCTCAAGCAGATCAGCGCCGACGAACTGAAGATCGACAAGGCCTTCGTGCTGTCGCTGGAAAAGGACGGCAAGGACGCCCTGCTGGTGAAGTCCACCATCGACCTCGCCCACAGCCTGGGCCTGAAAGTCACCGCCGAGGGCGTCGAGAGCCGCGAAGCCTTGGCCATGCTACAGGTGATGGGCTGCGACCTGGCCCAAGGGTATCACATCGCCAAGCCGATGGGATTGGAGGCCCTGGTGGAATTCCTGGCGGATTGGAGTGGGGAAGTCGTGGCTGGCGACGAGGCGCTGAGGGCTTAGGCAGTCGCCTTCAACAGCTCCAGCACCACGTGCAGGCTCTCGGCCACGTGCACGCACTTGTCATGCATCTCGTCGTTCGGATCGAGGATGTCAGGCACCATGATCGTCATCATCCCAGCCGCGTGCGCCGCCCGCACGCCCGGGTGCGAGTCCTCGAGCGCCAGGCACAGGGTCGGGTCCACGCCCAGTCGCCGCGCGGCCTCCAGGTAGGGATCCGGATGCGGCTTGTGGCGCTGGACGTCGGCGTTGGCTACCACCGCGTGGAAGCGCTTCACCAGGTCAAAGCGCCCCAGATAGCGCTCCACTGATTCGCGACTGTTGGAGGTGGCGATGGCGCGCGGCAGGCCCAGGGCGTCCAGATAGTCGAGGATCTCCATCACCCCGGTCTTCAACCGCACCTCGGCCTCGAGCAGGATCTCGACGTCGCCCCAGGTGCGCTTGAAATAGGCCTCGACCGGGAAGTCCGGGCCGTAAAGATCGCGGAGCATCCGCGCGCACTCCGGGTTGGTCTTGCCGACCATCGACTGATAGGTCGCCGCCGAGAAATCGATGCCGAACGCTTGGCCCGCCTCGATCATCGCGGCCTGGTAGACCGTCTCGGTGTCGAGCAACAGGCCGTCCATGTCGAAGACCACCGCCTGGACGCGACGGGGGAAAGTCAAGAAACGAACTCCGAGGCCCTATAGCCCTGGAAGTAGAGCAGCGCCGTCAGGTCGGCGTGGTCGATCTTTGCATGGGCCTGGGCGGCGACGATCGGCTTGGCGCGGTAGGCGACACCCAGGCCGGCTGCCTCGATCATCGCCAGGTCGTTCGCCCCATCGCCCACGGCCAGGGCGTCGGCCAGAGTCAGGCCCAGGGCGGCGGTCTCTTCCCGCAAGGCCGCCAGCTTGGCCTCCTTGCCGAGGATCGGCTCACCGACCGCGCCCGTCAGCAGGCCGCCTGCTTGGATCAACGTGTTGGCGCGATTCAGGTGGAAGCCCGCCGCCTGCGCAACGCGGCTGGTGAAGAAGGTGAAACCGCCCGAGACCAGGGCGCAGCGTGCGCCGTTGGCGGCCATCGTGGCGACTAGGGTCCGCGCCCCGGCGTTGAGGCGCACACGGCCGTCGTAGCAGGACTGCAGCGCGTCGACCGACAGGCCTTTGAGCATGCCGACCCGCTCACGCAACGCACCTTCGAACAACAGCTCGCCGCGCATGGCCCGCTCGGTGATCTCCGAGACCTGGGCTTTCAAGCCCGCAAAGTCGGCCAACTCGTCCAGGCATTCGCAGCCGATGATGGTCGAGTCCATGTCGGCGATCAGCAGGCGCTTGCGGCGGTTATCGGCAGGCGTGACCGCGACGTCCACGGGCAGGCCAAGGACCGCGTCGGCCGCCGCGCGGTGCAGGGCCGGCAGGTCGCCCTCAAGGGCGATCTCGACGGCGCCGGGGCCGAGAACCTCTGGCGAGCCCCGACCAAAGGCGGCAACGGCGCGCGCCAGAGCGGCGGCGTCGGGGCTGACGAAAACGGCGATCTGGACCATGGCGCGGGGCGTAGACTGCTGCGGCGGCGAGATCAACCTTCACCGGCCAACGATTGGTGGTAAGCGCAGGACATTCCATAGAGGGAAGGCCGATGACCGCGACGCCAGCCTCCAGCGCCAGGGACGACACCGTCACCCTCGCCGCCATTGGCGTCGTCGCGGCCTGCCTGGCCGCCACGGCCCATGAAGCGGTCGGTCACGGGGGCGCCTGTCTGGCGGTCGGGGGCGGGGTCGCTCTGCTGTCCAACGTCTTCTTCCGTTGCCAAGGCGGCGCGCCAATCGTCGATCTGGCAGGTCCGCTGGGCAATCTGGGCATGGCGTTGGTCGCCCTGGCCGGACTGCTGGTCTGGCGCGGCGCGGGCCAGGCCTCCAAGCTGTTCCTGACGGCGCTGCTGGCCTTCAGCGCCTTCTGGGCCCGCGACGCTCTGGCGACCCCGGTGGCGGTGTGGCGTCCCATCATGATCGCCGCCGGCCTTGGTCTCTACGCGAGCGCCGTGTTCGTCGTCGCCCGCCTGGGGCCGCGCGGGCCGGCCGGCGAAGCGCCTGCGCACGATCTGGCTGACGGGCGCGCTCATCGCGATCGTGGCCGTGCTGGCGTTCAAGGGCGCTGGCCGGGCCGAGGCCTTCAAGGAAGCGGCGCAGGAAATCGCCCTGGCCTCGCTGCCGCTGTGGTTCATCGCCGGTGGAGTGGCGAGACGGACGGCCTTGGCCTCGCCGCCGCCGCGTCGCAGCTGGCCGTGGATCTGGCTGGCGACCGCGACCTTCGCGCTGTTCGTCGCGACCCTGGGACACGGCTTGCCTTGACCCGACCGCATCGCCGGAGAAGGGTCGCGCCATGAGCGCTTCCCCGCCTATTACCCTGCTCGCCGGAGCCACCGCCAGCGGCAAGTCCGCCCTGGCCCTGAAGTTGGCCCGCGAGACCGGCGCTGAACTCGTCAACGCCGACTCCATGCAAATCTATGCCGGCATGCCGGTGCTGACGGCCGGTCCCACGGGTGAGGAGCTGGCTCAGGCGCCGCATCACCTGTTCGGCGTCGTCGATGCGGCCAACGGCTGGTCGGTAGCGCGCTGGTTGGAGGCCGCCTCGGCCGCCCTGGCCGAGATCGCCGCGCGCGGCCGGCCCGCGATCGTAGTCGGCGGCACGGGGCTTTACCTCAAGGCCCTGACCCACGGCCTGGCCGACGTGCCGCCGGTGTCCGAGACCCAGCGCGAGGTCTCGGCCCTGCTGTACGCCGCCCTGGGCGAGCCGGAGTTTCGCGACATCCTCGCCGAACTCGACCCCGCCGCCGAGACCCGCATCGAGGTCGGCGACCGCCAGCGCCTGCTGCGCGCCCACGCCGTGGCCATAGCCACCGGCAAGTCCCTGACCGCTTGGCAGACCAACACCCGCCCGACCCTGGCCGAGGGGAGTTGGAAAGGCATGGTGCTCGATCCGCCGCGCGCCGAGCTCTACGATCGCTGCGACGCGCGGTTAGGTCTGATGGTCGAGAACGGCGCGCTGGACGAGGTGGCGGCGATAGAGGCTCGGGGCCTCGATCCCGCTCTCCCGGCGCTGAAGGCCGTGGGCTACAGGCAATTGGCGGCGTACCTGCGGGGCGAGATCAGCTTGGACGCCGCGCTGGACGACGCTCGCCAGGAGACACGCCGCTACGCCAAGCGGCAGATGACCTGGTTCCGGAACCAGACGCCGGACTGGGAGAGGGTTGACGCACTCGCCCCCTCCGGGTCGCTGCGCGACCCTCCTCCCCCATAGGGAAAAGAGCTCAGGCGTTTAAGCTCCGCCCCCTATGGGGGCAGAGCGGCGACGAAGTCGCCAGGTGGGGACAAGTTCCCCGAAACAAGGACCTTCCCCATGACCGAACTCGCGCGCCTCGCCGCTGCCGTGGCCGCCCGCCTCACCGAACGGGGCGAGACGCTCGCCGTGGCCGAGTCCTCGACCGGCGGCCTGATTTCGGCCGCCCTGTTGGCCGTACCTGGCGCATCGAAGTTCTATGTGGGCGGGGCCGTGGTCTACACGGCCCGCGCCCGCCTGACCCTGCTGGACATCCCGCAGAAGGCCATGGACGGGCTTCGCTCGGCCAGCGAGCCCTATGCCGTGCTGCTGGCGCGGGTCGTGGGCAAGAACCTCAAGGCCGCCTGGGGCCTGTCGGAAACCGGGGCGGCTGGGCCCGACGGCAATCGCTATGGCGATCTGGCCGGTCACAGCTGTGTGGCCGTGGTCGGCGGCGAGCAGGAGGTCAGTCTTACCATCGAGACCGGTCTGGATGACCGCGCGACCAATATGCAGCGCTTCGCCGAGCAAGCTCTTGCCCTGCTGCTGAAAACCTTGGGCTAAAATTGGCCCGATGAAGCCTGTGGCGCGTCAGCCACGGGTCGTTTCTTGCGTCAAAGTGCGCCTTGACGCCCTCGCGCGAGCATGGCATTCCCCGATCATCCATTTGGAGCAACACTCGTGCGCAACACCATGATCGTACTTATGGAGCGGCCGTTCGCGGCGTGACCTAGAAGTCACGCTGATAGATCGGTCGCGCGTACAAAAGGTCCTTCGGGACCTTTTTTCTTTTCTGCTCTGCTCCAAGCCAAGCTTCCAAGCCCCCGGACACCGCCATGACCGCCCACCAGACCATCGAGAGCCAGGCTCCCGCCCAGCCCCAAAATGATCGCGCCATGACCGGCGCCGAGATCGTGGTTCGCGGCCTGGTAGACCAGGGTGTCGAGGTTTTGTTCGGCTATCCGGGCGGGGCGGTCCTGCCGATCTATGACGCGCTTTTCCACGAGCCGCGCCTGCAGCATATTTTGGTGCGCCACGAGCAAGGCGCGACCCACGCCGCCGAAGGCTATGCCCGCAGCTCAGGCAAGCCTGGCGTTGTCCTGGTCACCTCGGGGCCGGGCGCGACCAACGCCATCACCGGCATCATGGACGCCCTGATGGACTCCATCCCAATGGTCATCATCACCGGCCAGGTCCCGACGCACCTGATCGGCACCGACGCGTTCCAGGAAGCCGACACCGTCGGCATGACCCGCTCCTGCACCAAGCACAACTACCTGGTGAAAGACGTCCGCGACCTGCCGCGGATCATCCACGAGGCGTTCGAGATCGCCACCACCGGCCGGCCCGGCCCCGTGCTGATCGACATCCCCAAGGACGTGCAGTTCGCCCAGGGTGAATATTATGGCCCGACCGAGGTGTCTTCGACCCACGCCTACAATCCGCGCACCAAGGGTGACCAAAACCGCATCGCCGAGGCCGCAAAGCTGATCGCCCAGGCGCGCCGGCCAATCTTCTATACGGGCGGCGGCGTCATCAACGCGGGTCCCAAGGCCAGCGAGGCCCTGCGGCAGTTCCAGGCCATGACCGGCGCGCCGGTCACGTCGACCCTGATGGGCCTGGGCGCCTTCCCGGCGGCGGACCCCGCCTGGCTGGGCATGCTGGGCATGCACGGCACGTTCGAGGCCAACAACGCGATGCACGACTGCGACGTGATGATCTGCGTCGGCGCGCGCTTCGACGACCGGGTCACGGGGCGCCTCGACGCCTTCTCACCGGGCAGCAAGAAGATCCACATCGATATCGACGCCTCTTCGATCAACAAGAACGTCCGCATCGACCTGCCGATCATCGGCGACGCCGGCAGCATCCTCGATGACCTGATCACCGCCTGGAAGGCGGCCGGCCACCAAGCCAACAAGGCCGCCCTGAGCGACTGGTGGGCTCAGATCGACACCTGGCGCGCCCGCCAGTGCCTGAACTATCGCGGCTCGGAAACGGTGATCAAACCGCAATACGCGGTCGAGCGGCTGTACGCCCTGACCCGCGATAAGGACGTCTACATCACGACGGAAGTTGGTCAGCATCAGATGTGGGCCGCGCAGTTCTTCCGCTTCGAGGAGCCCAATCGCTGGATGACCTCCGGGGGCCTCGGCACCATGGGCTACGGCCTGCCCGCCGCCATCGGCGTGCAACTGGCCCATCCTGGCAGCCTGGTCATCGACATCGCCGGCGAGGCCTCGATCCAGATGTGTATCCAGGAGCTGTCGACGGCGATCCAGTTCAACCTGCCGGTCAAGATCTTCATCCTCAATAACGAGTGGATGGGCATGGTCCGCCAGTGGCAGCAACTGCTGCACGGCGAGCGCTACAGCCACTCCTATTCCGACAGCCTGCCCGACTTCGTGAAGCTGGCCGAGGCCTATGGCGCGGTCGGCATCCGCTGCAGTGATCCGGCCGAGCTGGATGAGAAGATCCTGCAGATGATCAACAGCGACAAGGTCGTGGTCTTCGACTGCCGCGTCGAGAAGCACGAGAACTGCCTGCCGATGATCCCCTCGGGCAAGGCCCACAACGAGATGATCATGGGCGACGTCGAGGACATCGGGAATGTGATCGGGGCGGCGGGGGCTGGGCTGGTCTAGAGCGCCACCTTACTTACCGGCCGCTCTGCTGTAGCTTGCCGGCGAACTTCCCGGAGACCTCATGCCGCCGCTTCAGATCGCCCTGGCCGCCGCGCCCGTCGTGTTCGCCCTTGTGGCGGGGGCGTTCAGCCTGTTCCAATGGCTGCTGGCGGCGCGCGAGCGGTCGGATGAGCGGGACGACGAACTCCTGGCCTGGGGCTCGAAGGTGATGGACGCCATGGCCGAGTTGGAAACGCTCTGCGCCAATCCCGCCAGCCTATGGCCGGGCGTCGGGTTCGATCGCGAACGCCTGGCCATTGCCGCACGGCTTTCCAGCCTGGTCGATCAGGGCCGAATGTTCTTTCCCAATGTCCAAACCAGAGGCCAGCAGCGCGGAGACAAGCCCGCAGCCTATCGGGGTTCGCGGGTGGTCATCCTCGACCAGGTGATCGTCGGCTATGACGTCGCCCATTTGATCCCGGAGGCCGGCCTTGAGCGGAAAGGCCTCTTGCAACAGCCGTTGCGAGACGCCCGCCGCGAGTTCGTATCCCTGCTACAAAAAGAAGTCGGATCGAGCCGGCGCCACTCGGCTGCGGTCCGCGAGACCCGCCCCGCCATCAAGATTCGCTTGGAAGACCTATCATGAGCACAACCAGCCAACCCGCCTCCGCCTATGACATGCCCGGCGCGGCCCAACTAGAGCTGACCGCGACCTTCGCCCTGCTCGTCGACAATGAGCCGGGCGTGCTCCACCGGGTGGTCGGGCTGTTCGCCGCGCGGGGCTACAACATCGAGAGCCTGACGGTGGCCGAGACCGATCACAAGGCCCATACCAGCCGCATCACCGTGGTCACCCGTGGCACGCGCCAGGTGCTGGACCAGATCGAGGCCCAGCTCAACAAGGTGGTCAATGTCCGGCGCGTGCATGACGTGACCCGAGACCCGAACGGCGTCGAACGTGAGTTGGCCCTGGTCAAGGTGCGCGGCTCGGGCGTCGATCGGGTCGAGGCCCTGCGCATCGCCGAGATCTTCCGCGCCAAGCCCGTGGACACCACATTGGAGAGCTTCGTGTTCGAGATCAGCGGCGCGCCATCGAAGATCGACAAGTTCCTCGATCTGATGCGGCCGCTGGGATTGGTGGAACTGTCCCGTACGGGCGTGCTTTCCATCGAGCGGGGCGTTGAAGGAATGTAGTCATGACGGGCGCGACGCTATTGGCCGGTCTTCTGGCGGGGTTCGCCCTCGCTGGTCAGCAACCCGCGCCTCAAACGGTTTTGCCGACCGATCCCGCCGTCTGGTGGGCGCCGGAAATTCCCAGGGTCCCGTCCGAACAGGATCCGCTGCAAAATCGCCGGCTGGCGCGTAACGAAAAGCTCGTGCCAATCGACAATGGCGTCGATCCCCTGCTCTACCGCCTGTGGGGCCTGCAGCCCCTGCAAGCCCAGTTGATCAAGCGCGGCGAACTGATCCTCGAGGTCTGGGCCCGCCCCGCCTTGGGCGTGCGCCAGGCCATCGTTCGGGTCACCGTCCGCCGCGATGGTCGCGCGTTCGTTCAAGCCCGGGCCGGGCTGGGCTGTTGCACCCCCGAGATCAGCCGCCGAGTCGACATCGACGCCGAACTGGCGCCGCAGCAGATCGCTGCGCTCAAGGCGCTGGTCGGCGCTCCGCTGTGGAGCCAGCCGCGTTCGGTAATCGTCGACTACGGCGGCGGAGCCATCGCGCCGGTGTGCCTTGACGGTATTTCCTGGGACGTCACCCTGCTGGTTCCCGGTCAGGCGCGGCATCTGCGCAGGGCCTGCGACGACACTGAGGTGGGATCCATCGCGCCTGTTCTCACGGCGGCGCTGTCGGCGGCTACCGGCCACGACTCCAGGTTCGACGTCATGTTCGCGCGCGGCGGCGATTTCTCGCGCCAGCAACGAGCCTATGACGCTCTGATCGCCTCGGGCGGCCGACTGAAGGGCGAAAGCAGCCGGACCCAACCCCCCGCGGTCCCTTTGCCACTAGACGACGGATCTGGATTGGACGCGGTGTCACAAGTATCCCCGACAAGGGGCGCGAACTGACAACTTCCTATGCGCGCCCGTCGCCGTGGACACACCCTTAAATTGCAATTGACGGATAACAGCGTTATCAGGCTTGGCCGTAACCTCGGGAGGGAAAGCCATGTTGAAGACCGTCATCCTGAAATCCATGCTGGCCGCGGCGAGCGTTGGCGCCGTGATCGGCGCGGCGTCGATGGCCCAGGCCCAGGCCACGCCTCACACGCCGTAGATCAAGTACGACCC
Source organism: Caulobacter sp. DWP3-1-3b2 (assembly GCF_049896325.1). Classification (NCBI taxonomy): domain Bacteria; kingdom Pseudomonadati; phylum Pseudomonadota; class Alphaproteobacteria; order Caulobacterales; family Caulobacteraceae; genus Caulobacter; species Caulobacter sp. DWP3-1-3b2. Next base: position 229,950 of record NZ_JAFCUB010000003.1, on the reverse strand, counting down.
GATCGCGGAGCATCCGCCCATCCCCGCCGGTTTGAACGCCGCGTGCACGACGGCGCCCGACGACGGCTATCCGGCGAGCAAGACCTGTCCGGTGATCTACTACGGTGGCTACAAGACCTGGATCTACAGCTTCAATGACAACCGGACGTCCTTCGCCCTGGTCACCTACGACAGCGCCGGAAACGTCTTGTGGAACGTCCGACGCGACGGCGCGCGCTATGTCTTCGACGCGATCAGCGACGACAAGGGCGAGAAGATCACCATCTTCGGCCAGGACAAGCAGTTCATCGCGGTCAACTGGTCCGACCTGCCGCACTGGAGAATTTTTCGAGCGAAGTGGTTCCGGTTCGCGTGCAGAAAAACGCGTCAAAACAGAAGATTAGAGCTCACGGCCTGACGCAGTCAGGTCGGGAAATGCTCTAGGGAGGACGCCCTGGGCGCGCCTCAACCCACCTTCAGCACATTGAAGCGGTAGAGCAGCGCGCCCAGCACCGCCCCGATCGCCGGCGCCACGAAGAACAGCCACAACTGGGCCAGGGTCTGTCCGCCCATAAAGATGGCAGGGCCGAAGCTACGGGCCGGATTGACCGAGACGCCGGTCACCTGAATGCCAACGATGTGGATTACCGCGAGGGCGATGCCGATCCCCAGGCCCGCGAAGCCGGGCGCGGCGTCGGTGCCGGTCGACCCCAGGATGACGATGACAAAGAGCGCCGTCATCACCACCTCGAACAGGAAGGCCGCCTGCACTGGGAACGCGCCGCCGTAGCCAGAACCCCAACCATTCTGGCCCAAGCCGTGGGCCGTGCCGCCCGCGATGGCCAGCAACACCGCCGCCCCCGCCGTCGCGCCGACAAACTGAGCGGCCCAATAGAGCACCATCTCCTTGGCGCTGATGCGATTGGCGACGAAGGCCGCCAGGCTGACAGCTGGATTGACGTGACAGCCGGACACCGGGCCGATGCCATAGGCCATGGGCCATGGCGATGATCGCGAACCCGAACGCCAAGGCTATGCCCAGTTGTCCGACATGATCGCCGCCCAACACCACCGCGCCGCAGCCAAACAAGACCAGAGCAAACGTGCCGACGAACTCGGCAACGAGTTTTGACATTTGACCGCCTCCCTCACCCGCGCCCATCTCCACCTCGAAGGCAGGCGCGGCGAGCTTGTCTCTGTTGGGCGAGTGTTGAAATAGGCGAAATCTCTAGGCGATCGGGCGGGCCGCCCCAGGACGCGCCGGGCTTAGGTCTCGACCAGCATGTCTGGACGGCCCCGCAGGCGGGCGACGTCACGCAGAGGCGGCGCGCCGAACAGCCTGGCGTATTCGCGGCTGAACTGCGAGGCGCTATCGTAGCCCACGGCATGGCCGGCCGACCCCGCGTCCAGGCGCTGCACCAGGATCAGCTTGCGCGCCTCCTGCAGGCGAATCTGCTTCTGGTACTGAAGGGGGCTGAGGGCGGTGACCGCCTTGAAATGGCGATGTAGGGCCGAAGGACTCATGCGGGCCTCGGCGGCCAGATCCTCGATGCGGAACGGCTCGTCGAAGTGTTGCTTGATCCAGCCAATCGCCCGGCGGACCTGACGCATGCGGCCATTGGCCCGGGTAATCTGGGCCAAGCGTGGCCCCTGGTCGCCCAGCAATATGCGATAGAGGATCTCGCGCTCGATCAGCGGCGCGAGCACGGCGGCGTCGCGCGGGGTCTCCATCAACCGCACCATTCGCATCACCGCGTCCAGCAGCGGCGGATTGACCTCGCTGACCGCCATGGCCCCAATCAGGGGACCGCCGCCATGGGCCAGGGCCGCCTCGGCGCCCGTCTGCAGCAGCAGATCACCGATCACCTCGGGATCCAGTTCCATGCGGAAACAGAGATAGGGCGTCTCAGGTGTCGCCTCGATCACTTGGCCGATCACTGGCAGGTCGACCGACGCCACGACATAGCGCAGGGCGTCATAGATCAGGGTTTGGCCGCCACAGATCACCTGCTTGGTTCCTTGGGCCACCACGCAGACGGCGGCGCCGAACACCCCATGCACCGGTTCGCTCGGCTGGCTGGTCCGCACCACCGCGCAACGCGGGCCGCAGACCTCATACGAACCGTCTTGCGGGGCGTATCGTTCAATCAACGCGGCGAGTTCGCCCTGTTCGGCCATGAGAAATTCCCTTCCGCAACGCCCACTCTCCTAGCCAAGCCACGAACATGCGTCACGCCTTCGGGAGATGATGTGCAGGATCGTGCAATCAAGGCGGAGCATCGGTCTATCGAACATCGGTCGGCATAAGTCACATTGGCGAGGTCGGCGTCGTCACCGTCCTTGTCTGGTCGTGGCGAAGCCGCCTGCCCCCGAGGTCCTCATGAAATACTATCCCAAGATCGCGCGCTGGGTGTCCGGTGTGTGGGCCAGCGCCGATGGCGTCGCCCTGGAACTGCGCATGGACGGCCGGTTCGAAGAACGCCACGACGGCGAGGTCGTGTTCACCGGCCATTACGAGATGGAAGGCGACGACGTGCGCCTGTTCGAGGATGGCGGCGGCCTGCTGATTGGCCGCCTTACAGAGGGCCGTCTTAGCTTGGAGCCGCCGCCTCGCCCGCGCGATGTCGGTCGATTTCCGGCTCGAAACCAACGTCGGCCTTCCCTCGGCCGATCGCACCCCCTATATTGAATTTGTCCGGGTTCGCTCGGACTATGGGGATAAACGCGCACGTAATAAGCGGACTGGACCCGGGTGCGATTCCCGGCGGCTCCACCAAATCTCTCCCGAGTTATCGCGGGACTGCATGGGGCCGATCAGCATCGACAGACGTGTAAAGGTGTATGCTTTCTCTCGGCGTGGCTCACCGTTTCGGGCCATTTTTCTAAATGCGAACGATAACTTCGCTGAAGAGTTCGCCATCGCCGCGTAATGCGGTGCGGGTGATCTCGCCTCTTAAGTCCTAGGGGTTCAGATCCCTAGGCGGGGCCCGGAGGGAGCCTGCCAACAGAATCCCTCCACTTTCCACCAGAACGCGGCGCTTTACCTCCCCAAAGCGGGGAGGGAATAAAAACGGCGCGCCCCCACCTTCTCCCCGCCACCGCGACACGCTACTCTCCGCGCTTCGTTTCCAGTTCTTGCTTTTCGATGGACCGCATGGCCCAGACCAATCCGCCTGAAGACCTGATGCAATACGAGGCGATGGCCCAGGACGCACTGCGTGGCGTGGTCAAGGCCGCCCTGCGCAAGGCCGCCGCGCCCGGCGGCCTGCCCGAGCCCCATCATCTGTACATCACCTTCAAGACCCAGGCGGCCGGCGTGTCGGGGCCGCAGGACCTTCTCGGCAAGTATCCCGATGAGATGACCATCATCCTGCAGCACCAGTACTGGGACCTGGCGCCGGGCGAGACCTTCTTCTCGGTCACCCTGAAGTTCGGCGGCCAGCCCAAGCGTTTGTCGGTCCCCTATGCAGCCGTGACGCGGTTCTACGATCCATCGGTGCAATTCGCCTTGCAGTTCGAGGCGCCCGAGATCGTGCCGCAGGCGCCGGAGCCGGACCCAGAGCCCGAAACCACTGGGCCATCCGAGGGCGGCGAGGACGCGCCGAAGATCATCTCCCTCGACCAGTTCCGCAAGAAGTAGTCGCGCGTGAGCGACATCGCCCCAAACGAGGTGGTTTCGGACACCCCGCAGGCCCTGACGGACGAGGCGATCCTGGCGCGATTCCATGCCGCCAAGACCGTGCCGGGCAGCGCCCGCACGCTGGGCTTTCGCATGGTGTCGGTGAATCAGGCCGAACGGCGCGTAGAGATCGCCTTCGAGCCGTCGATCGAGGCCGTGGGCAACCCGATGGGCCAGGTGCAGGGCGGCTATGTCAGCGCCATGCTGGACGAATGCATGTCGGTGGCGGGCATGATCACCTCGGGCATGACCTGCGTGGTCCCGACGCTGGAGATGAAGACCAGCTTCCTGCGACCTGCCATTCCCGGCCCGCTGCGGGGCGTCGGCTGGGTGGTCAAGTGGGGCAAGACCGTCTGCTTTACCGAGGGCGAGCTTTACGATCCCGAAGGCCGTCTGCTGGCCAAGGCCAGCGCCACGGCCATCCCCACGCCCTTCGCGAAGTTCAAGAAGTAGAGCGCGATGCGGCGTATCGCGGGCCTGTTTCTGGGTTTGCTGCTGCTGGCCGCGCCCGCTCTCGCCCAGAGCGGGGTTTCTCCCGCCGCGCCAACGCCTTCCAGCCCCTACCGGAGTCCGTTCGCCAATTGGGCCGCCGTCGTTGTCGCCGGTGACTGGCACGCCCATTCGGATGGCCCGACAGAAGCGTTCGACAACGCCCGCCGCGACGTCAGCCTGACCCTGGCGGATCTGGGTTTCGCGCGCGACGCCATAAGACAGTATTCCGTACGGCCCGAGCGTTATCCCGCCGTGAGGCCCGGAAAGACCGACCTCGGCGTCATTCACGCCGGACTGCGCAAGCTGGCCGCCCGAAACACGGCCGGCTGTCTGTTCTACATAAGCAGCCATGGCGCGCCGGAGGGGGTGGTGCTGGACGAGGGGATTTTGCCGCCTCACCTGCTGGCGGCGGTGATCAACGACGCCTGTCCCGGCCGCCCCTCGATCGTGGTGATCTCCGCCTGTTTCTCCGGTGTGTTCGTGGCGCCCCTTCAAAAGAGCAACCGGATGATCCTGACGGCGGCGCGATCGGATCGCACCTCGTTCGGCTGCAGCGCGGACGACAAGTATCCCTATTTCGACGACTGCTTCCTGTCGTCGGCACCTTTGGCTCCCGACTTCGCCGCCTTGGGCCGGGCTGTGCAGACCTGCGTGGCCAGGAAGGAGCGGGACACCGGCGCGCAGCCGCCCTCGGAGCCGCAGTTGTGGATCGGGGCCGACCTGCGCCCTCTGCTGCCGCTCTACACCCTCTCACACCCTCCGCCGAAGCCCACCGCGCGGCCGCCGGCTAGGCTCAAGAGGCCGGCGCCCAAGCGTTGAGGATCGAAAGTCTGCGGGAAAGAGCTCCGGCGGCGCCACGAATCCTTTGATCCGTCGCCCGGGCGCCCTAGAAGTTTGATCATCCCCTGCCCTAACCATTGAGGTCTCGTTCGTGGCGCTGCGTCTTTCGTTCAAGGCCGCCGCGTTGGCGGCGCTCATCGGCAGCGCGTTCTTCGGCGCGTCGATGGTCGAAGCCCAGGACGCCGTCGCGCCGCCGCCACCTGCCGCCGCGGTCGCCACACCTGGCGCGCCCATCCCCTACACGGCCACCGTCAAGCGTCGCCCCGGCAGAGTACGCCCCGCGCCGACCCGCACGTTGTCCGTCGGCTCCCCCTTGACCACGACCAGCGCGGCGATCGCCGCCGCCGCTCAGACGCCCGTGCCGGTCACCGCCGCCCCCCTGCCGGCCGCTGATCTTGAGGCCTATGTCGATGGGGTCGTGCGCAGCAGCATGGCCCGCGACCACATCGCCGGGGTGACTATCGCCGTGGTCCAGAACGGCCAAGTCGTTTTGAAAAAGGGCTATGGCGTCGCCAGCGTGACCGGCGGCCGGCGCGTCAATCCCGACAAGACCCTGTTCCGGGTGGGCTCGATTTCCAAGACCTTCACCTGGATCGCCCTGATGAACGAGGTCGAGGCCGGGCGCATACGGCTGGATACCCCGGTCAACATCTACCTGCCCGAAAAGCTGCAGTTGAAGGACCAGGGCAAGAAGAGCCCCGTGCGGCTGCGCGATCTGATGACCCACACCGCAGGGTTCGAGGACCGGGCGCTGGGCCAACTGTTCGAACGCGATCCGCGTCGCGAGCGGTCGCTGGAGCTCTATCTGCGCCAGGAGCGTCCCAACCGCGTGCGCGAACCAGGCGTCCTGCCCGCCTATTCCAACTATGGCGTCGCCCTGGCCGGCGAGGCCCTGGCCAATGTGACCGGAAAGCCGTTCGAGCAGTTGGTCACCGAGCAGGTGATCTTCCCCGCCGGCCTGACCCACACCACCTTCCGCGAGGATCGCCCGTGGCGCGCCGACCTGCCCGCGCCGATGTCGCCGGCCCTGGCCGCCGATCGCTCGGACGGCTTCCGCTGGACCCCGCTGGGCTTCCACACTGAAGCGCCGGAATATATCGGCCACATCGCCCCCGCCGGATCGGCATCCAGCACGGCCGGCGACATGGCCCGCTACATGACCCTGCTGTTGAACGGCGGGACGATCGACGGCAGGACAGTGTTCTCGCCCAAGACCAGCGCCGCGTTCCGCACGCCGATGTACCGTCCGGCCGAAGGCGCGCCGGGCTGGAACGCCGGCTTCATGGACATCCCCCTGCCGGGCGGCCACCGCGGCTTCGGCCATGCCGGCGCGACGCTGTGGTTCCACTCCAACATGGTCATGGTTCCGGACCTGGGCCTGGGCGTATTCATCGCCGTCAACACCGACACAGGCGTTGATTTGCCCGCCACCCTGCCGGCGGCCATCATCGAGCGCTTCTACGCCCCTCGCCCCGAGGTTCCTGTCGCCAGCCGCATGAGCGTCGCGGAGGCCAAGGCCTATGGGGGCCAGTTCCTGACCACCCGGCGCTCCTATGGTGGGCTGGAAGGCTTCATCGACCGGATGATCGGCGACGCCTCGGTGCGCGCCGCGCCGGACGGGCGTCTGACCCTCACCCTCGACGGCAAGTCCAGCCAGTGGACGGCGACCGACAAGCCGGATGTCTTTGCCCCAGTCAGCGGTCCTGGCCTGCTGGTGTTCCAGCGCGAAGAGGGTCGCGTCGTGCGCTTCTTCTCGCCCATGGGGTTCGCGGCGTTCGAGCGCATCGGCTTCCCGCACGGGCTGGGCCTGTTGATGACCTTCGCGATCCTGACGGGGCTGGCTTCGATCGCCACCCTGATCGGCGTCGTCACCCGAGACCGCCGCGAGTCACGCCAGACCCCGACCCAGGCCCTTGCCAGCCTGTTGCAGATCACCCAGGCGGTGCTGTGGCTGACCGCCCTGGCCGGCGTCGGGATCTTCGCGTCCGGATCGCGCGACATCGCCAAGGTGTTCTATGGCTGGCCCAGCGGTTGGCTGCTGACCGCTTCGGCCTGCGCCTTCGTGGCCGCCTTGCTGACCCTGGCCACCCTGTTCATGGCGCCCGTGGTGTGGCGCGGCGGGCGGCGGGTCGACAGCTGGACATCGCTGCGCAAGCTGGGCTTCACCTGCACCACGCTGGTTTTCCTGGGCTTCGCGGTGATCCTGTCGACCTGGGGCTTCCTGGAATTCTGGAACACGTAGGCTTCTTACCCAAAAAGACAGGCACGCGAACTGCAACCAGACCCCCGAAGAAACATCCGGGGGAGCGGATCGTGTCAAAGCAGGACGTCATCGTTTTCACAGGCGCCGGGTTCCTGGCCTGGCTGGCCGCGACGTTGTTCTACGCGGCCTATGGCGACGGCTTGCTGGAGAAGGCCTTCTGGTTCTACGCCCTGAACGCCTTCGGCGCGGCCGCCCTGGCGACGTTCGTGTTCCAGGTCACGGCCCGGCTGCGGCGAATTCCCTGCGGCCAGCGGCTGTTCCCGGCCCTGGCCTTCGGCCTGCCCATCCTGGTCGGGGGCGACCTGGTGGTCGTCAATTTCCAGCAGCTGATGTCGGACGATCCGGTCAGCCTGGGCCGCTACGGCGCCTTCGTGGTGGTGCTGCTCATCGGGATCGGCGCTTCAATCTTCGAGCGTGGCGCGCAGAAAGCGCGAGTCTAGCTTTCGCACCACGATGACGATCCGCTCGCGCTCGGCCGGGCGGCGTTCGACCAGCAGCCGGGCGACCTGGGCGTCGTCATGGAAGGCGTAGCCCTTGATGGCGTCCAGCAGGGCCTTGGCCAGATTGTCGAGATCCATCCACGGCGGCTCGCCGACGAACTCCATGCCGATCTCGACCGAGAACTCACCCCAGGCCGGCCGCGACCCGCGCCAGACCTTGCGGAAGAACTCGTAGATCAGGGGCTTGTAGTACTTGGCCTGGGTGGTCAGGCCATCGACCACCAAGGTCAGCTCGCCGCCGTCCTCGCGAGCCCGGACCTTGCCGTGATGGATCCAGCCATCATCCATGCTCAGGCGATCGGCTCGACCTTGACGGCGGTGCCATAGGCCAACACCTCGGTGATGCCTTCCATGATCTCGTTGGCGTCGTAGCGCATGGCCAGGATGGCGTTGGCCCCCGTTTCGGCGGCATGGGCCACCAACAGGTCATAGGCTTCCTTGCGGGCCGCCTCGGCCAGGTTGACATAGATCGACAGCTTGCCGCCGAAGATCGACTGAATCGAGCCGCCGATATTGCCGATCACGCTGCGCGAACGAACGGTGACGCCCCGCACCAGGCCCAGATGGGCGACGATGCGATAACCGGGCAGATCATTGGTGGTGGCGACGAGCATGGGTGTCTCCTGTGCGTTCGGCTGGTATAGCCGACCCTCCGTCGGCCTGCCTAGAGACGCAGGTGAATGCCCCGCCGGTGCAACGGCGCGACCAGGCAGATTATCAGCGTCAGCACGCCCAAGGCGCAGAGCAGGGACGCCAGCTTGAGATCGTGGGTTAGTCGCTGGGCCAAGGCGTAACCAAAGGCCTGGGGCGTGATGACCGCGCCGTCCGGGCCTTGACCCAGGGCGAGACTGGAATAGGCGCCCATGACCTGCGAAATGACGAAGACCAGGATGGCGTTGCCGCCCAGAACTTTCAGCGGCCAGGCGGCGATCCGCGCGACGCGAAAGGCCAGCAGCGCGTGCAGGACCGCAAGAGCCGTCAGCGCCACGCCGCTGCTGAACAGGGCGAAGCTGGGTGTCCAGATCCGCTTGTTGATAGGCAGCAGAGGGTCCAGCGCCAAGCCGGCCACGATCAGGGCCACGCCCAGCACCAGCGCCAGGCCCGCCGCCCGACCGGGACGTAGAGAATCCGTCGGCTGACGGAGGAGGAGCGCGGCGACGGCGCCGATCAGCACATTGACCGTCGCCGGCAGGGTGGAAAGCAGGCCCTCGGGGTCGTAGGTGACGCCGACGCCCTCGGTCAGGCCGAGCACCCACAGATGCGGCACGGTGAACACGGCGCGATCGACGAAGGCCGGCAGGGAGCCCTGGGTGTCCAGCCGCCCGACGCCAAAGCCAGGCACGGGCGTGAAGGCCAGCAGGGCCCAGTAGCCGATCAGCAGCGCCACGGCCGCCGAGAGCGTGACGCCGGCGTCGAGCCGCAGCATCCCGTCCGGACCCGTCCTCGCCGCCGGCAGACAGATCAGGCAGCCCAAGGCGTAGCAAAGCCCGATCCGCTGCAGGATCCCGGGAAAGCGCAGGTGAGCCAGGTCGAAGGTCGGCAGGGCGTTCAGGATCAGGCCCAGCAGAACCAGCAGCGCCGTGCGGCGCGCGAACTTGATCCAAACGGCGGGAGAGGCGCGATCCGTCGCGCTCAGCCCCGGCATCGACAGGCCGATCGCCAGGCCGACGCAGAACAGGAAGGTCGGAAACACCAGGTCGGCCGGGGTCCAGCCGTTCCAGGCCGCGTGCATCAGCGGCGCATAGCTATGCTCCCAGGCGCCGGGACTGGTGACGACGATCATGCCCGCCACGGCCAGGCCCCGCAAAGCGTCGAGCGCGACAATCCGCTGGCCGTCGGTATCCGAACTCATGACCCCTCCCCCGCACGCGTTGAAAGGATCATGCCACGCGGGACAGCGCTGTCAAATTGCCAGCGATTGAGGCGGCTAGGCCGCCGCGACCTTGCGGGGTCGGAAGACCTCAGCCGACCAGCGCGGCCAGCTTCAGCACCGTGTTCCAGTTGCGGCTGGTGCCGTTGGGCGAGCGCTTGGTTTTCTTCCAGTCGCGATCCAGCATCGAATGGCCGACGTCCTCGGGATAGTCGACATAGAGCTCGCGGCCGAGCGCCTCGAAGGTCTCGCGCCCGGTGATCGCCGCCCGCAAGATGAGCTCGTCGCCCTCCGGCAACGGGGCTTTCAAAAACTGGACCAGCAGGTGGTTGGGATGGCTGGCGGCCTGGGCGGGATAGGGGTTTCCGGCTATGATCGCCCGCAGTTGAGCCGGCGTGCGAACGAAGAACGCGGTGCGCACGCCCATGCGGGCTTCGAGCCCGTCCTCCAGACGTTTCTCCAGCGCGACGTCGGACGCCCCCTCGCCCCACAGCACCAGATTGCCGCTGGCCAGCAGGGTCTTGGCGTCGTCGAAGCCCAGGTCCTTGGCCAGGCCTAGCAGGTCGTCCTTGAGCACCTTGCGGCCGCCAACATTGACGCCGCGCAGCAGGGCGATGTGAGGGCTCATGGACACTCCTGTTCATCCAGAATTGGAGGCGTAAGGCCCATCGGACGGCTTCGCAAGCCGCGAGCGTTGCCCTTGGCCCGGCTTGGGTCTAGACCCCGCTCGACAGATTTTCGGAGACCCGCCGCATGACCAGCACGCGCAACGAGACCGACACCTTCGGCCCGATCGCCGTCGAGAGCGACAAGTACTGGGGCGCTCAGGCCCAGCGCTCGCTCGGCAACTTCAAGATCGGCTGGGAGAAGCAGCCGCTTCCCATCGTCCGTGCCCTCGGGATCGTCAAGCGCGCCGCCGCCGAGGCCAATCTGGCTCTCGGCAAGCTGGATCCAAAGATCGCCGAGACCATCGTCGCGGCCGCTAACGAGGTCATCGACGGCAAGCTGAACGCGCACTTCCCGCTGGTCGTCTGGCAGACCGGCTCGGGCACTCAGTCGAACATGAACGCCAATGAGGTGATCTCCAACCGCGCGATCGAGATGCTGGGCGGCGAGATGGGCTCCAAGAAGCCCGTCCACCCCAACGACCATGTCAATATGAGCCAGTCGTCGAACGACACCTATCCGACGGCCATGCACGTGGCCTGCGCCGAACAGATCGTCCACGACCTGCTGCCCGCCCTCAAGCACCTGCACGAGGCCCTCAAGGCCAAGTCCGACGCCTGGGCCAAGATCATCAAGATCGGCCGCACCCACACCCAGGACGCCACCCCCCTGACCCTGGGCCAAGAGTTCGGCGGCTACGCCCAGCAGGTCGCCAACGGCATCGCGCGCATCGAGCTGACCCTGCCCAAGCTGATGGAACTGGCGCAAGGCGGCACCGCTGTCGGCACCGGCCTCAACGCCCCGATCGGCTTCGCCGAGAAGGTGGCCGAGCAGATCGCGGCCATCACCGGCCTACCCTTCGTGACCGCTCCCAACAAGTTCGAGGCGCTGGCAGCCCACGACGCCATGGTCTTCAGCCACGGCGCGATCAACACCGTCGCCGCCAGCCTGTTCAAGATCGCCAACGACATCCGCTTCCTCGGCAGCGGCCCCCGCGCCGGCCTGGGCGAGCTGAGCCTGCCAGAAAACGAGCCCGGCTCGTCAATCATGCCGGGGAAGGTCAACCCGACCCAGTGCGAGGCCCTCACCCAGGTCTGCGTCCAGGTGTTCGGCAACCACGCCGCCGTCACCTTCGCCGGCAGCCAGGGTCATTTCGAGCTGAACGTCTTCAACCCGGTGATGGCCTACAACTTCCTGCAGTCGGTACGTCTGGTCTCTGACGCCGCCATCAGCTTCACCAACAACTGCGTGGTCGGCATCGAGCCGCGGATCGACAACATTCAGAAGGGCGTCGAGAACAGCCTGATGTTGGTCACCGCCCTGAATGGCAAGCTGGGCTACGACGCCTGCGCCAAGATCGCCAAGACCGCGCACAAGAACGGCACCACCCTTCGCGAGGAAGCCGTCGGCGGCGGCTACCTGACCAACGAAGAGTTCGACCAGTATGTCCGCCCCGAGAACATGATTTCGCCGGGCTGATGACGATGACGGCGCGCGGTTACAGACGTCTGGTGATCGCCGCCGTCTACGCGCCCTTCGGCCTGTTTCACATCCTGGGCAGCCACGGCTTCTTGGCGATCATGCCGCCGATGATCCCGTTTCCGCAGCAAATCGTGATCTTCACCGGGTTGTGCGAGATCGCGGGCGCCGTGGGGCTGTTGCTGCCCCGAACGCGTCGGCTAGCCGGGATCATGCTGGCCCTCTACGCCCTGTGTGTCTGGCCGGCCAATCTCTACCACGCCCTCAGCGGCGTCAGCATCCCGCCCCTGCCCAGCTCGTGGTGGTACCACGGACCTCGCCTGCTGCTGCAGCCGGTGCTCATCTGGGCGCCGCTGTGGGCGACGGGCGTCGTCGACTGGCCGTTTCGGCGGTCGGCGGGGTCCGCCCCATGACCGCCCTCGACCGCCCCTATTGGATTGAAGCCCAGGTCAACCGGCGCGAGGGCTGGGACAGCAACGTCTACCCGTTCAACCTGCCGGTGGTGCGCGACCTCGAGCGCATCGTCTTCCATCCGCGCGTCACCTTCATCGTCGGCGAGAACGGCTCGGGCAAATCGACCCTGATCGAGGCCCTGGCGGTGTCCGGGGGCTTCAACGCCGAGGGTGGGTCGCGCAATTTCAACTTTACTAGCCGGGCCTCGCACTCGTCGCTGCATCGGCATCTGTGGACCGTGCGCTCGACCATCCGGCCGCACGACGGCTATTTCCTACGGGCCGAGAGCTTCTTTAACGTCAAGACCGAGATCGAGCGGCTGGACAACGAGCCCGGCCCCGGCGGGCCGCCGATCCACCGCGCTTATGGCGACCGCCCCTTGCACGAACAGTCGCATGGCGAGGCCTTCTTCGCCCTGTTCGACAACCGCTTCCGGGGCGACGGCCTCTACATCCTCGACGAACCCGAGGCGGCTCTGTCGCCGCAGCGGCAACTGTCGTTCCTAGCGCGGCTACATGAGCTCGTTTTGGCCCGCTCGCAATTCATCATCGCCACCCATTCGCCCATCCTGCTGGGCTATCCCGACGCCTGGATCTACCAGGCCTCGGAGCGCGGCCTGGAGCGGGTGGAGTATGAGGACACCGAGCACTACCGGGTCACTCGGAACTTCCTCAACCGCCGACAGACCTTTCTTGACGTGCTTCTGGCCCCAGATCAGGACGACGACATCGAGGCCTGACGCTTGGCGGGAGCCGTGTTAGCCTCCGCCCATGGGTAAGGTCGAACTCGACATCGGCATCGATCTAGAACTGCTGGCTCAGGCCAAGCGGCTGGGAATTTCGGTCGCCGGCATGAGCGAGACGCAGCTGCGGCTGCACCTCCAGAAGGTCGATCCCGCGGGCGCCGAGGAGCGCGCGCGGCGGTGGGCGGAGGAGAACGCCGAAGCGATCGAGGAGCATAACGCTCATATCGAGAAGTACGGCCTGATCTCAGATCATTTCCGGAAATGGTGAGTGCGGCAGTTCGATCTCTACGAGAACCCGGTGGCTTTCATGCGGGACGGCGTACCGTTCGTCGTGGTGCTCTCGTCCCACCTGCTTGCCGATCTTACTGAAGTGGTGGTCGCGCCCGTGCTCGCTCGTCGTACGGCCAAGCTCACGGACTTCGAGATTCCATTCGCATGGGACGATCGATCGCTCCTGATCGGCGTCGCGGGCATTGCGGCGATCCGAGGCGCTGACCTTCGTCGCAGGGTAACCTCGCTCGCCGCCCTTGAAGACGACATCCGACGCGCCATCGATCGCCTGTTCACCGGCTTCTAGCGCTTGTCCACGACCACCCGCCCGATCGGCGCTAGGGCCACGACGGCCAACTGCAGGTCCTTGATCGCGAAGGGGATGCCGATGATCGTCACGGCCTCGGCGACGGCGATGACCAGATGGGACAGGGCGATGTACCATCCGCCGAGCACAAACCAGATGACATTGAGCACGCAGCCCAAGCCGCCGGTCCCCAGGTCGCCTTGGCCAGTCATCACGTCACGCGACACGATTTCCTTGCCGAACGGCCAGAAGGCGAAGCCGGCGATGCGCCAGGCCGCTGCGGTATAGGGCAGGCCTACGACGGTGAGGGCCAGCAGAGCGCCGCCCAGCAGCCACAGCAGGCCGCTGATCCAGCCACCCATCACGAACCACAGGATGTTGAGCAACAGTCGGATCATCGCGGTCTCCAATGTCTTACGACGCCTAGCCGTGCGACGAATCGCGGGCCTTGTCGAGCTTGGCGCGCCGCGACGCAGGTGACGCCGCGTTGCCGGCCGGCTATGTGACGCGCCAGACACAAGATTGCCGCGCCGCGATTCCGTGACGCCGCACGCGACGAGGACTCCATGGGCCTGTTCCGCAAGACGAAGCACCAAGCCATCTCGCTGCCGGTCGGCGCCGCCCCCATCCCTACTGCGGTGAAGTTCCGCGGCTGCACCTTCCGCATGCCCGACCACTGGGTGATTACCAAGCAATTGCTGGACGGCAAGGATTACGAGCCCTGGGTGTTGGACTACTTCCTGCAGACGCTGAAGCCCGGCATGACCGTGCTGGACGTCGGCGCTAGCTGGGGCGCCTTCGCCCTGCCAGCCGCCAGGAAGGTCGGAGCCAGCGGCCAGGTCATCGCCATCGAGATGAGCCCTGGCAACGGCCGGGTGATCCTGGAAAGCGCCAAGGCCAATGGCGTGGAGAACATCCGGCTGATCCTGGTCGGCGTGTCCGACACCCTGGGCACCGCCTTCTTGCGTCGCCAGACGATGCACAACAACCACCAGCTGGAACCGTCGGGTGAGGCCGCGCCGAGCGACTTGGGCGACTACGACTTGGCCCCCGTGGTGCCGATTGATCTGCTGCGCGGCGAGTTCGGCAAGGTCGATGTGATGAAGATCGACATCGAGGGCATGGAATATCGCGCCTTCATGGGGGCCAAGGCCTTCATGGCCGACCAGAAGCCCATCACCTTCCTGGAATATTCCCCGGCCTTCCAGGCCGAGACCTCGCGCGCGGAAGGTTCGGCCCTGCTGAGCTTCTTCCTCGACATGGGCTATGGCGTCGAAATCCTGCACCGCAAAAAGCGGCGCGAGGCCGTGAAGGCGGCCAGCCCTGCCGAAGTGATTGCGAAAGTCGATGAAGCCTGGAAGCGCCATGTCGAGGACGACAACGGCACCCACCTGGACCTGTGCTTGAAGGCAAGGGGCTAGCAGGCCCCGCCTACTTGATCAGTTGCCACTTCTTGGCCCAGCGGCCCTTGCCGAAGCGGGTGAGGATCAGCAGGTAGAGGCCTGAATAGATTACCGTGCCGACGCCGACCGCGACCATGGCCCAGGTTCCGGGCGTGCGCCACGGCGGCGGCAGAAGCCAGTTGTGCGGCGGTGATGTCAGTTCCCACCAAAGCCCGCCCACCCAGGCCAGCGAGAACAGCAGCACTGCGGGATAGCGCAGCAGCGGGCTCTTCTGGACCAGCAGCAGGAACTGGACGAAGGCCACGGCCAGAAAAGCCGCGATGGCTGCGCCAGCGGTCAGCCAGCCGTTATGAGCCAGAAGTTTGACCCGGATGGCGGCGGTAAAGGCGGCCCACAGCGGCGCCCAAAGCACCGGTCCGAACATCAGCAAGAAGATGCCGACGCCGACCACAAGGCCGATCCCGCCGCCGATCACCTTGCCTGCCGCTTCGCCCGCGTGATGGGCCTGGCCGTGGGGGTCGCCGCTGGGATTGTCGGACGAAGTCTCCAGCGTCGTGTTCAGCGGCGTGGGCGGGCCCTCGGGCTCGACCCACAGCATGTTCGACGTCTTTGGATCGTCCCGCCGCGCCATCAACTGCGCCGGCTGACCGCGAAGTCGGCCAGGCTTTCCAGGCTGGAGCGCCATTCGTTGGCCGGGAAGCCCGCCAGGGCGCCCTTGGCCTTGTCGGCATATTCCGAGGCCAGGTCGAGGGTGGCCTCCAGCGCGCCGGTGCCGATGATCAGTTCGCGGGCGCGGCGGAAGTCGGCGTCTGTCTGCTCGCGACGGCCGATGGCCCGCTCCCAGAACTCCGCCTCGCGGGGGCCGGACCGGGCGATGGCCAGCAGCAGCGGCAAGGTGGCCTTGCCTTCGCGGAAGTCGTCACCAGCGTTCTTGCCCAAGGCCTCGGTCGTGCCGCCATAATCCAAGGCGTCGTCGGCCAGCTGGAAGGCCAGGCCCAGGTTCATGCCATAGGCGCGCAGGGCGTCGGACTGCACGGCCGGCACTCCGGCCGAGACGCCGCCAGCCTCCGAGGCCGCGGCGAACAGCTCCGCGGTCTTGGCGCCAATGATTTCCAGATACAGCGACTGCGAAAGGTTCAGGTCGTGGCTGCGGGTGAGCTGTAGAACCTCGCCCTCGGCGATGACGCGGCTGGCCTTGGCCAGGATCTCCAGCGCCTTCATCGAATTCGTTTCGACCATCAGCTCGAAGGCCCGGGCGAAGAGGAAGTCGCCGACCAGCACGCTTTGCGCCGCGCCCCAAATCAGGTGCGCCGCCATCTTGCCGCGCCGCAGCTGGCTGCCATCGACCACGTCGTCGTGCAGCAGGGTGGCGGTGTGGATGAACTCGACGGCGGCGGCCAGCTTGAGGCAGGTGTCGTCGCCCGACCCGGCCAGGCGCGCAGCGGCCACGGTCAGCAGCGGGCGCAGGCGCTTGCCGCCGGCGGCGATCAGGTGCTCGGCCAAGGCCGGGATGACCGGCACTTCGCTCTGCATGCGCGCGGTGATCAGAGCATCGACCCCGGTCATGTCGGCGGCGGCCAGCCGCACGAGACGATCCACCGATCCCGGCTCCCGGGCGAGGGTCGCTGCAGCTGCGTCCAAGACAATACTCTCCCTGACTGACGCCCGCCGGGGGTCGGCGTGCGCCTTGCGTCTCGCGGGCTTGATCAGCCGTTGCGAGCGACAATGGTGGCGGGATAGGTCAGGGTCAAGGCGAGCACAAGGCTTGAAACGTTGCCGAACGAGATCCTCCCCCCTGGACCGCCCCTCGGGGTCACTGAAGATACCGTGCTGGGCGGCCGCGTCAGGCTGCGCCAGGCCGTGTCCGGATACCGGGCGGGCATGGACGCCGCCCTGCTGGCGGCGACCTGCGACGCCCGGCCCGGCGATCGCGTCATCGAGGCAGGATGCGGCGTTGGCGGCGCCCTGCTGGGCGCCGCAAGTCGCCGACCCGACACCCGATTCGTCGGACTGGAGCGCGATCCGGCCGCCGCCACATTGGCGCGCGGCAATGTCGCGCTCAACCGCCTGGAGGCTCGGGTCGAGATCATCGAGGGCGATGTCGAGGCCGGCTTTCGGGCGCTCGACCTGCCCCTGTTCGACGCGGCGATCAGCAATCCGCCGTTCTTTGACGACCCTGGCGCCCTGCGCGCCCCGGCCGCGGAAAAGTCCGGCGCCTGGATGGCGGATGGCGGCCTGGCGGCCTGGACGGTCTTTTGCCTGAAAGCGGTGCGCGAGGGCGGGACGGTCACCCTGATTCACCGCGCCGACCGGCTGGGCGACATCCTGACGCTACTGGCTCCCAAGGCGGGGTCGTTCAGGATCCGCCCCATCGCGCCGTTCGCCGACGCTCCGGCCAAGCGGGTGATCGTCCGGGCGATCAAGACCGGCAAGGCGCCGCTGGTGCTGTTGCCGCCCCTGGTGCTGCATGAACGGGAGGGCGCGGGACACACGGTGCGGGCGGAAGCGATCCTGAGGGGGGAAACGGGGCTGGGGTGGAGTTAGCCGTTACTTGACCCCTAGGGGTCGCTTCGCGATCGTCTTCCCCCATAGGGGGAAGAGCTCAGGCGCGCGGGGCTCCGCGCTCCATGGGGGGCGGACAGGCGGCGAAGCCGCCAGGTGGGGGCAAGTGGACGAATAGACCCTACTCAGCGTACAGCGCCAAGGCGTCCAGGCACATCTCCAGCCCCGTCAGGTCGTGCAGCGTGTCCTCGGTGATGATCACGAACAGGCGCCGGGCCTCGGCCCACAGCATCACCGTCTCCGGCAGGCCGAAGTCCTCGACCACGCAACCGTCGCCATCGCGCCAGACGCCGGCCTCGTCGCGCTGGGCGCCGACATGGGCCTCGACCCGGTCGACATATTCGGCCTCGATTTCGTCGGCGACGTTGAGATAGGCGAAGACCGGCTTGCCCAGTCCAGCCAACACCCCGGCCTCGAAGGCGGCGCTGGCGGCGCAGGACGGACCGCGCCAGGGCGTCAGGTTTATCACCCCGGCGTCGGCCTGACGCAGCTTCGCCATTCTTTCGGTGTAGAGTTCGCGGGCCCGGATCTCGGAATCGCTGGGATCGCTCTCGACGATGGCGGGCGCCGTCAGGCCGGTGAAGCCGAAGTTCAGGCACAAGGCGCGTTGCCGGGCGGCGTGCGGCCCGGCGTCGGGCAGCCAGGGTTCGGGGCCGGCCAGCCATAGGGAACGGACAGGTCTCATGAGACCTTAGAGCTTGCGCAAACGGGATGCTGTCAACCGCCTTGAAGATGTCGCCCCCCATCGGGACCACGGTCCACCGTCGCACCCTCCTCGCCGTCGTCGGCTCAAGCCTGCTGCCTGCCTGCGCGCGCGCCGCGCTGAGCGACCCCTGGCTCGCCTATGAGCGCCGCCTGCGGACTCAGTTGGCCCAGCGACGCGGCGACTTCGATCCAGATTTCGAACAGGACCTGGCCGATCTGGGCGACATCTTTCGGCGCGCTCGAGGCCTGCGAAACCTGACGCCCGATCCCGGCCTGACCCTGGCCGCCCGGGCCCATGCCGCTGACGTGGCCCGCACCGGCGTGTTCGACCACATGACCCCCGAGGGTTTCGGACCTGCGGCCCGCGTCGGCCTGCTGGCCCGCGACCTGATCGGCGCCCCGGCCGAGAACATCGCCGAGCGGCTCAACGCCATTGGGCCAGTGCGTCCCGACCAGATCATGGGCCAGTGGAAGACCAGCCCCGGCCACCGCGCCAACCTGCTGGCCACGGGCTTCACCCATGTGGGCTACGGCGTGCTTCGCCGGGGGGCCGAGGTGATCGCCGTGGGCGCCTATGCCGAGGTCTCGGCGCGGCTGGCTGGCCCTGCCCCGCTACGGGTGTCGTCCGTGGACGCCATCGGCGAGGCCCTGGCCCGCGCCACCCCGCGCATCGATCAGTTCTCGGTGTCGGAGCCGGGCGCCGAGCCCCTGATCGAGACCTATCTCGAAGGCCCTGGCCCCCAAACCCTGCCGCCGGGCGCCTGGCAACTGCGCCCACACCTTTCGACCGGGGAACACAAGTATCAGGTCGCCTGGGGGCCGGTGTTCTTGTTGGGGTGAGATTCCAAATGCCGCTCATCCCGGCCAATGCCAGGATGAGCGGTTGAATGGGTTTGGTGGACGAAAAACGGCGGGCCCTTTCGAGCCCGCCGTCTGACGTTTCAGCGATGGCGCAAAAGCCTAGTTCTTGGCGACGTCGACCAGCTTGTTCTTGGCGATCCAGGGCATCATGGCACGCAGGCGGCCGCCGACTTCCTCGATCTGGTGCTCGGACGCCCGGCGACGGGTGGCCTTGAACGAGGGTTGTCCGACCTGGTTTTCCAGCATGAAATCGCGGACGAACTTGCCCGACTGGATGTCTTCCAGAACGCGCTTCATCTCGGCCTTGGTCTCCGAGGTGACGATGCGCGGGCCGGTGACATATTCGCCGTACTCGGCGGTGTTGCTGATCGAGTAGTTCATGTTGGCGATGCCGCCTTCATAGATCAGGTCGACGATCAGCTTCAGCTCGTGCAGGCATTCGAAATAGGCCATTTCCGGCGCGTAACCGGCTTCGACCAGCACTTCGAAGCCGCAGCGGATCAGCTCGACCGTGCCGCCGCACAGGACGGCCTGTTCGCCGAACAGGTCGGTCTCGCACTCTTCGCGGAAGTTGGTCTCGATGATGCCCGAGCGGCCGCCGCCGATGGCCGACGCGTAGGCCAGGCCCAGGTCGTGGGCGTTGCCCGTGGCGTCGTGGTGGACAGCGATCAGGCAGGGCACGCCGCCGCCCTTCTGATATTCGCCGCGCACGGTGTGGCCGGGGCCCTTGGGCGCGACCATCAGGACGTCGATGGTGTCCTTGGGCTCGATCAGGCCGAAGTGGACGTTCAGGCCGTGAGCGAACAGCAGGGCCGCGCCGTCGCGGATATTGGGGGCGATCTCTTCGGCATAGATCGCCCGCTGATGCTCGTCGGGCGCCAGGATCATGATCAGGTCGGCCCAGGCGGCGGCCTCGGCCACGGTCATGACCTGCAGGCCCTCGGCCTGAGCCTTCTTGGCGGTGGCCGAACCGGCGCGCAGGGCGACGGCGACGTTGCTGGCGCCCGAGTCGCGGAGGTTGAGAGCGTGCGCGTGACCTTGCGAGCCGTAGCCTACGATCGCGATCTTCTTGTCCAGGATGCGGGCGAGGTCGGCGTCGCGATCATAATAGACGCGCATGTTTTTTCTCCAGGACTGGTCAAATCAGGCCGTCCCGCGCAACGGCGGAGCGACAAAGGCCGGGCGTTTGAGCGTTTTTTTGCCGTTTCGTCAAGGCGATGACGGCAGAACGTTGTGACCTTATAGCCTCTGCGGCCACGTTTTAGACCCTGGGGCGCTCCGCCGCCATCGTCGGCGTGGCAGGAGCCGGCCAGAACGGCAAGTCGCCGCCGTCCGCCGCTCCTGAAAGGCAGCGAAATCGACGACGAAGGTCGAGGATGCCGATGGGGACGCACGCATGCGTGCGTCCCCAAATTTCAGTCAATCACCAGAACAGGTCGTAGTTGACGCTGAGCACCTGGCCCGACCAGATATCGACGAGGACGGCGTCGTCGCCGACCCGCACCCACTCGCAGCCGGCCGGAGGATAGGGCAGGCCATAGGAACCGGCGTTCAGATAGTAGGACTGGCCGTACCAGCCGCCCGGCAGATAGTCGCCGAACGACCATTGGTTCACGTAGAAGCCACGTGGATAGCGATAGACGCCGACCCGGTAGCGCTGGCCGGCCTGATAGGAAGGACGGTAGCGACGCTGGTCATAGCGCTGACGGTTGTTGTCGCGGTCACGCCAGTGGCCGTTGTCGCCGGGGCGGCTCTGGCCGGGACGATCCCAACCGCCCGGACGTCCGCCCTGATCGGGACGACCGCCTTGGCCGGGACGGTCCCAGCCACCGGGACGCCCGCCTTGGTCGGGGCGGCCCTGATCTGGACGACCCTGTCCTTGACCCCAAACTCCGCCCTGACCACCACGACCGCCTTGGCCATTCTGGCCCTGCCAGCCGCCGCGGTCACGGCCTTGCTGCGGGTTTTGCGCCTGCGGGGGAGTTTGAGGCTGCTGAGGCTGTTGAGGCTGTTGAGGCTCCTGCGGCTGTGGCGCCGGACGGCCGCCGCTCCAACTGCCGCCGCCGTTGGAGCGGTCGCCACGATCGCCGCGATCGCTACTCGAAGGTTGCTGTTGAGGCTGGGCCTGTGGTTGAGGCTGCTGCTGACCGCCGCGATCGCCACCGTTATCCCCGCGTGGGCCGCGCTCGCCGCCCTCTTGGCGGCCCCCGCGCCGGTCAAGCTGTCCCGCGCCAGCGGCTTCGGCCGCGGCGCCGCCCAGCAGCGACAGGATCATCGCGGTCGTGATCAGACGTTTCATTTTGTGCTCCAGGGATCCCTTGTGGTGGGTCCGACGCTCATCCCTTGTATGTAGTGTCGGCCCAGCGCCATGAACCGCGTTTGAACGACGCCGCTGAGGAATGCTTTATGCTCGTCAACCCTCAGGACGTTCTCGGCTTCTGGGCCGCCGCCGGCCCGGCCAAGTGGTTCGTCAAGTCGGACGTCTTCGACGCGGCGATCCGGCTGAGGTTCGAACCCGTCCATCTCGTCGCCGCGCGCGGCCAGTACGACGGCTGGGCGGGCGACGCCGAAGGCGCGATGGCCCTGGTCATCCTGCTCGACCAGTTTCCCCGCAACCTCTACCGCGACAGCGGCCACGCGTTCGCCACCGACGGCAAGGCCCGGACGATCGCTGTCGCGGCCGTGGCCGCCGGTTACGATAAGACCGTGGACCCGCTGCTGCGGCCGTTCTTCTACCTGCCTTACGAACATTCGGAGTCCCTGGCCGAACAGGACGCCGGCATCGCCCTGTTCGAAGGCCTGCCGAAGGACAACGGCGACGCCGAGAGCCTGAACTGGGCCCTGCTGCACCGGGACATCATCGCCCGGTTCGGCCGGTTCCCGCACCGCAACGCGGCGCTAGGGCGGACAACCACGCAGGAAGAACAGGCGTTTCTGGACGAGGGCGGCTTCGCGGGGTGACAAAGCCCCTCCCTCCACCTTACTGACGGGACGAACGCCCAAACGCATTTGCCGCACTGGCGACGACGGCGATTCGCCTGCACTCTAGCGACCATGAACGCCATCGTCCCCATCCACGCCCAGCAGGCCCCCGCCGACCATCCGGAACGGCAGTACCTGAACCTGTTGCAGGACATCCTCGACAACGGCGTCCAGCGCGGCGATCGCACAGGCACCGGCACGTTGGGGGTCTTTGGCCGGCAGATTCGTTTCGATCTGTCCAAAGGCTTCCCGGTCCTGACCACCAAGAAACTGCACCTGCGCTCGATCATCGTCGAGCTGCTGTGGTTTCTGAAGGGCGACACCAATGTCCGCTATCTGCAGGAAAACGGCTGCAAGATCTGGGACGAATGGGCCGACGAGAACGGCGACCTGGGTCCGGTCTATGGCAAGCAATGGCGCTCGTGGGCGGCGCCGGCCAAAGACGGAAACGGAGTCGGCTCGATCGACCAGATGGCCAGGCTGGTCGAGGGCCTGAAGACCAATCCCAATGGTCGCCGTCACATCGTCAGCGCCTGGAATCCGGCCGATGTCGACGACATGGCCCTGCCGCCTTGCCACTGCCTGTTCCAATTCTTCGTCGCGGATGGGAAACTCAGCTGCCAGCTCTACCAGCGCAGCGCCGACGTCTTCCTGGGCGTGCCGTTCAACATCGCCTCCTACGCCCTGCTGACGATGATGGTCGCCCAGGTCGTCGGTCTGCAGCCGGGCGAGTTCGTCCACACCTTCGGCGACGCCCACCTCTATCTCAACCACCTGGACCAGGCCCGCGAACAACTGACCCGCGAACCCCTCCCCCTCCCCACCCTGAAGATGGCCGACAAGACCGACCTGTTCGGGTTTGAGTATGCGGACTTCCAGCTGGAAGGCTACGAAGCCCACCCGCACATCAAGGCGGCGGTGGCCGTTTGACCTGGGCGACCGTCTACAGCCAGCAATCGGATGCCAAGCCTCGCCATCATTGCACGTCATGAACCTGTGCTAAAGCTACAGCTCAAGTCAGGGGGATACTTATGCAAGTTCGGGTTATTCGCGCACTGGCCGGCGCTCTCGTCGCCGCCTTGGCGGTCACGAGCGCACAGGCCGCTTCACCGCCGCCCGCCAGCCTGCGCTCGACCCTCATCGTTCCGGTTATTCCCAAGGATTGGTTCATTGGGACCTATTCCATTGATGGGGTTTCGGAACTGGGAGAGATCACGCCCAAGGGTCAGGGTGGCGGGGCCTATATTGACCTGATCGGCTTCAGCGTCACGCCCGTGCCGGCGGGGGCAACCCTCGAGGACGCGGTCGAAGGCGCCCGCCGCGCGACAAACCCGCGCTGCGCGCAACAGAGCAAGCAGGTCATCGTCGACTCCGCCATGCCCGGTTGGGGCCGAATCCTTTTTTATTGCCTGTCGCAGACAAACAGCGACGCCGTGCTGGAAGTCAACGCCCAGGCCTTCCAAATCCGCGACGGCTACTTGTTCTCGACCTGGCGCGCGCGCCGCGAATCACCCGCCAAGATCGCCGCTTTCGTCAAGGCCCGCCAATCCGTCGGCACGCCCGTCGCCGTCCAGCGGGACGCGACGTGGAGCTTCGACGAAAAGGCGGTGGCCCTGGTGACGCCGGGCTTGTCCGCAAGTCTTTTCAGCGAGTTGGCCAAGACCGAGATCTGTAATCTGTCCGCCGGAGAGATCTGCGCCTCACTGCGCGCGCCGCCCGAAATCAGCGCGCCGACCATCGCCATGCTGCATATAACGGGCACTGGCGAGCGGACCATGCGGCAAACCATGACCGGCGCCGATGGCAAGCCTGTCAGCGACTTCGCCACCCGCACCCTCGCCGCGGCCAAGGACGGCGCGGCGGACAAGCCCTTCGAGACCCTGCAGAGCATCTCGCTGACCGACCACGACTGGTCAAGCTCGGAGGGCGTTGGCGCCGCTCTGCGCCAGCCGCTGGTCGGCGCTCAGTCAGGCGGCGGGACCCTGATCGCGGTCGATCACGAGACCAAGGCGGACCTTGCCACTCGCGGACGAATGCAGGCCTATGTCGTCATGCTTTCCCGACTGATCTGGCGCGGCGGCGTGACGCCAGACCGCGAGCAAGTCATCCTGACGACACCCACGCCCTGACGTCGACTGATCGACTCCTTCCTGCCCGCGCGCGCGTGGGGTAAGGTAAGAGATGAGCCCCATCCTCACCGTCGGCCCCGTAGCCCGTTCGCTCAATGGCGTCATTGGCCGTGATGGCGACCTGCCCTGGCGGCTGAAGTCCGACCTGGCGATCTTCAAGGCCTGCACGATGGGCAAGCCGGTGATCATGGGCCGCAAGACTTGGGACAGCCTGCCCCGCAAGCCCCTGCCCGGCCGGATGAACATCGTGCTGTCGCAGGACGGCTCGTTCGAGCCGCAGCAGGCCGTGGTCTGCGAGAGCTTTCTCGAGGCTCTGCAGATGGCCAAGGAACAGGCCGCCGACGACGGCGTCGACGAGGTCTGCGTGATCGGCGGCCGGGCGATCTTCGAGCTGGCTCTGCCCCGCGCCAAGCGGCTGTACCTCACCGAGGTGCAGGCCGAGGTGGAGGGCGACGTCTCGTTCCCGGCGTTCGACGAGACCGCCTGGATTGAGGTGCGCCGCGAGGAGCACCCCGCCGGTCCCGATGATGACCACGCCTTCGTGTTCCGTGTATTGGAGCGTCGATGATGCTTGTTCGCCCTCACCTGTTCGCCGCGCTTTGCGTCCTGACGCTGTGCAGCGCCGCCCCGGTCGATGCGCGCAACCTGGGCCAGGACGACAGCCTGGGGCGGGCGGCGGCGACCGACGTGGTGGTGTTCGACGTGCTCAAGGTTCGTCCGCTACAGCGCGGCGAAGTAGCGACCTGCCGGGTCTATGGTCGGGCGATCAAGGCCGAGCGTGGCGCCCGCTTCAAGCCGCGCCAGTCAGTGCGATTGACCGTCCCCTGCGCCGCCCAGGGCGCCGGATCGTCGGACTCGACGCCCAAATGGATCGACCGCGAGGCCCTGGTTCGCTCGGCCCACGGCCGCGCCTTCCTGGCCAGTGACGGCGCGTTGATCGCCTATGAGCTCTACGATCTGGACTGAGGCGTTGCGTGCGGGTTCAAACGCCCGTTTACTCCGCCCATGCGCCCGCTAGAGGTGTCGCAACGGGAGCAAGACGCATGGAACTGGAACTCGTCGCCGAGGGCCTGCAATTCCCCGAGGGGCCGATCGCCATGGCCGACGGCTCGGTGATCCTCACCGAGATCCAGCGCCAGACCCTTAGCCGCGTAACCGCCGACGGGCGCCGCGAGACGATCGCCGAGTTGCCGGGCGGCCCAAACGGCGCGGCCATCGGTCCGGACGGCGCGGTCTATGTCACCAACAACGGCGGCAGCTTCAACTTCATCGACATGGGCGGCCTCAACGTGCCCGGCCCGACACCGCCAGGCCACGAGGGCGGGTCGATCCAGCGCATAGACCTAACGACCGGCGCTGTGACCACGCTCTACACAGAGTGCGACGGCAAGCGGCTGATCGGGCCCAACGATCTGGTGTTCGACCGGCAAGGCGGCTTCTGGTTCACCGATCACGGCTGCACCACAGCCGAGGGTCGCAAGTTCGGCGCCCTCTACTACGCCCTGACCGACGGCAGCCAGATCGTTCGCTGGCGCGACCACTTCGTCTCGCCCAACGGCGTGGGCCTCTCGCCCGACGAGAAAACCGTCTACATGGCCGACACCACCCTGGGCCGGCTATGGTCGTTCGACATCGCCGCGCCCGGCGTCCTGGCCGACGCGCCGCCGTTGATGCCCGGAAACGTGGTGGTCACCCTGCCGGGGTATCAGTTGTTCGACAGCCTGGCGGTCGAGGCCGATGGCAGGGTCTGCGTGGCGACGATCATCAATGGCGGAATCACCGCGATCTCGCCGGGCGGCGCGACCGAGCACTTCGCCGTGCCCGACGTGATTGTCACCAACATCTGTTTCGGCGGCGCCGACATGAGAGACGCCTGGATCACGGCGTCGGGGACGGGGAAACTCTACAAGGCGCGGTGGCCCAGGGCGGGGTTGAGGTTGAATTTCAACGGATGAACCCATTCCTCCCCCTGTGGGGGAGGCGGCGCGAAGGCGCCGGTGGGGGGGGGCGGACCCACCGCGGCTAACTCCCCCCTCCGTCGGCTGCGCCGACACCTCCCCCGCAGGGGGAAGATTTGGTCTTAGTACAGCACCCCCAGCGCCTCGCGCTCGAAGGCCTTCAGTTCGTCGTTGCGGCCGTCGCGGATCTTCATGACCCACTCCGGGTCCTGCAAGAGCGCGCGCCCGACGCCGACCAGGTCGAACTCGCCGCGGTCCAGGCGCTCCAGCAGACCGTCGATCGAGGCCGGTTGGCTGCCCTCGCCGCCGAACGCCGCGATGAACTCGCCCGACAAGCCCACCGAGCCGACGGTGATCGTCGGGGCGCCGGTCAGCTTCTTGGCCCAGCCGGCGAAGTTGAGGTCTGAGCCCTCAAACTCCGGCTCCCAGAACCGGCGCTGTGAGCAGTGGAAGATGTCGGCCCCGGCGTCGGCCAGGGGCTGAAGCCAGGCTTCCAGCTCTTGAGGCGTGACGGCGTTCTTGACGGTGAAATCCTGCTGCTTCCACTGCGACAGACGGATGATCACCGGATAGTCCGGACCGACCGCAGCCCGCACGGCCTTGAGGATTTCGGCCGCGAAATTGGCGCGGGCGGCAATGGTGGCGCCGCCAAAACCGTCGTCGCGGACATTGGTGCCGTTCCAGAAGAACTGGTCGATCAGATAGCCGTGGGCGCCGTGCAGTTCGATGGCGTCGAAGCCAAGGCGCTTGGCGTCCGCGGCCGCCGTGGCGAAGGCGGCGATGGTGTCGGCGATCTCGGCGTCGGTCATCGGGGTGGTGAAGGGCTCGCCGCCAGCTTTGGAGAGACCCGAGGGGCTATCGATCTTGCCCAGCACGTCCTTCCCCTTGGCCGCGCCCACATGCCACAGCTGCGGCGCAATCAGGCCGCCGGCCGCGTGCACCTCATCGACCACGGTCTTCCAGGCCGCCAGTTCCTTCTCGCCATGGAAGCGCGGAATGTTGGCGTCGTTCAGCGAGGCGTCGCGGGCCACGCCCGTGCCCTCGGTGATGATCAATCCGACCTGGTTCTCGGCGCGGCGGCGGTAATAGGCGGCGACGTCGTCGGTGGCGACGCCGCCGGGCGAGAACGACCGGGTCATCGGGGCCATCACCACCCGGTTGGGCAGTTTCAGCGACTTGAATTCGAACGGCTTGAACAGGGCGTCGAGGGCCATGAGGCGGCTCCGCAAAGGGCTGGGTTAGCAGTGGTTATAAAGGCGGGTTTCGTTTGAGGACGATGGAGAAAAACTAACGCCTCCCCGTGCGGAGTGGGGACAGGCGCATGCGCCTGTCCCCACTCCGATCTAGAGCCCCAACACCAGCTTGGTGATGATGTTCTTCTGGATCTCGCTGGAGCCCGCATAGATCGTGGTCTTGCGGTAGCTGAAATAGGACGGCGCGACCGGGGCCGCGTAATCCGGTCCGGCCCGGCCCTCGTTGGTCGGCGCCCAGGTGTCGCGCACGAACGGCGCTGCATAGGTTCCGACTGCCTCCAGGGCCAATTCTGTGATCGCCTGCTGGGTCTCTGATCCCGCCAGCTTCAGCATCGACGAGGCCGGCCCCACCGCCTTGCCCGCAGAACGGCCGGAGAAGATTCGCAACTCGGTGGCGTTCAGCGACTCCACCGCGATCTCCAGCTCGGCGATCTTCAAGCGGAAGTCCGGGTCCTCGATCAGCGCCCCGCCGTCGTCGGCGCGCTCCAGGGCGGCGATCTTCTTCACCTTGCGCAACATGTGCATCAGGCCAGGCGCATAGGCGTTGCCGCGCTCAAACTCGAGCAGATATTTGGCGTAGGTCCAGCCCTTGTTCTCCTCGCCGATCCGGTTGCCCACGGGCACGCGAACATTGTCGAAGAACACCTGGTTGATCTCCTGCTCGCCCTCGGCCGGACCGTCCAGGGTGGGCAGGGCCTTCACCTGGATGCCGGGCAGGGTCATCGGCAGCAGCAGGAAGCTGATCCCCTCCTGCGGCTTGCCCTGCGTCGAGGTGCGCACCAGGCAGAACATCCAGTCGGCCCACTGAGCTTGGGTGGTCCAGATTTTTGAGCCGTTCAGGACATAGTCGTCGCCATCCCGGACGGCGCTCATCTTCAGCGAGGCGAGGTCCGACCCCGCGCCCGGCTCCGAATAGCCCTGGCACCACCAGATGTCGGACGACAGGATCGGCGGCAGGTGCTGGGCCTTCTGTTCTGGCGTGCCGAACGCCATGATCACCGGCGCGCACATCTTCAGCCCCATGGGCGAGGGGTTTGGTGTGCCAGCCAGCGACATCTCCATGTTGAAGATGTAGCGCTGCGAGGGCGTGAAGCCCGTCCCGCCCAGCTCAACCGGCCAATCCGGCGCGGCCCAGCCGCGCTCGAACAGCTTCTTCTGCCATTTCACCTGGCCGGCCTTGTCGAGATAGCCGTTCTTCGACTGGGCCATCTTGTGGCGCAGGCCGTCATCGAAAGCCTTGGCGATCCAGTCGCGGACGTCATTCTGGAAGGTCAGATCCTCGGCGGAGAAGGCGAGATCCACGGCCGCTACTCCACCGCATCCAGATATTCGATCTCGGGACGACCGGCCATGAACGGTCCCATCGCCGCGCCGGCGGCCTTGAAATAGTCGCTGCCGCCGTGGGCCTTAAGCGCGTCTTCCGAGGCATAGAGTTCCAGCACTTTGTAGACTGCAGGCTCCGTCCGGCTCTTGACGAGCTGGTAGGCCAGGCAACCGGGCTCGTTGGCCTTGACCTTGTTTTGGAGGTCGAGAAAGACTTTTTCGAAATCGGCGGCCTTGTCCGGCTGCACTTTGAGAATTGCTATGACGCCTA
Source organism: Caulobacter sp. DWP3-1-3b2 (assembly GCF_049896325.1). Taxonomy (NCBI): domain Bacteria; kingdom Pseudomonadati; phylum Pseudomonadota; class Alphaproteobacteria; order Caulobacterales; family Caulobacteraceae; genus Caulobacter; species Caulobacter sp. DWP3-1-3b2. The sequence goes on along the minus strand of NZ_JAFCUB010000003.1, from coordinate 200,960 downwards.
TCATGTTCGTCTCCGAGGCCTTGGCGGCTAAACGCTTGTTTGAAGCCAGTGTCGGGCAGAGTGGCGTAGAGGGCAAGGGGGCACGCGCTTGAGAACCATGGCGAGCGCCGCGCCACATGCGGCGTCCAGGGGATCGCATGGAGCCGACGCGTCGAGACCACATCCGCGCCGCCTTGGCGCTCGCCGCTTCGCGGTTGCTCGCCCAGCTAACGCGGCTGACGTGCTGGCGGCTTTGGTCGGAGCCTAGTCAGGCACGGTGCTGGGACCGTCCGGCCTGGTCCACATCAACCTCGGTGGTCTGCTGACCTATCCGAAGGCCTATCGCGACCGCCCGACCGGCTTCCTGACCGAGGCGTCGTGGCGAACGCTGCAGACCCCCCCGTTCGGCGGCTATTCGGCGTTAGGCTGGGGCGTCGACACCGCCTGTAGCCTGGGTCATGTCGGTTCGAACGGTCTGTGGTGGACCCAGGCCTTCATAGACAGGCCGGCGGGAATGGCGTTCGCGGGCGTTCAGAACGCGGTGACGCCCGAGGCGGAGTCAGTCGTGCGGCAGCCGCAGGGCGCGGCGAAGCTCAGTCGAAATCCGGGGTAGCGGGAGAAAACTTACCGCCGCTCGTTCCAACCGTAGGCCACCCACGAATGGCCGCCCATGTGTCGGGCCTCGATCAGGCCAGGATCGCCGGCGGGCGCGGGCGCGGCGGTGGGACGACCGCGAAGGGCGAAGGCGGCCAAGCCCAGCAAGGCGGTGGCCATGAAGCCAATGACCACCAAGGTGGCGGCGAACACAACGGCGATGACGGCGGCGACGGCGACGGCGACCGAGGTCGCCACGGCTCCGGCGATGGTGGCCAGGCTGCGCCAGGCGATACCGTTGGCCTTGGATGTCTCCATCGTCTTCCTCGCCAGGCGTTGCCCCGCCCTCTTGCTAAGGTGGGGCGCCAGTACTGAACGTCAACTGAACACCCAGTCGATCGTTGCGTAAAATGAATTCGACGCTAGCCCGCCGCGAAACCCGCCAATTCGCGGCGTTCGCGCATCACCGTGCTGAAGGCGGCGTTGATCGCGGCCGACTTGGCCTCGGCCACTTCGATGAACTCCAGAGGCAGACCTCGGGCTCTCGCCCGGTCCGGGTGGACCTCCGACATCGCCGTGCGCCAGGCCGAGTGCACCACCGCGTCCTCGGCGTCGGCCGGCACGTCGAGGATGCGGTAAGGATCGTCAGGCTCGGCGCCGACGTGGGTGGCGGTCAGGCGGCGGAAGGCGAGCGGCGACATGCCAAACAGATCCGACACCCGCTCCAGATAGGCCAGCTCCTCGGGGGTCACCGCGCCGTCGGCCTTGGCGATGTGGAACAGGCCGTCCAGCACGTCCTCCAGCAGCTGCGGGCAGGTGCGATAGCGCTTGGCCAGGCGCTTGGCATAGCTCTCGAAGCCGTGCGTCGTCTGCCGCGCCAGGTCATACAGGCGGTGGATGTTGTTCTCGGACGCGGGGTCGGGGTGGAACACCTCGGCGAAGGCGGCGAACTCGTCGGTGTCGGCCGAGCCGTCGGCCTTGGCCAGCTTCGCGCCCAGGGCCGTCACGGCCGTCGAGAAGGCCGGATCCTGCCCCGGCAGGCCAGGCGGACATTCCTGGCATTCCGCCATGTCCAACCGCCGCGCGGCGAGGCTTGCAATGTTACGCCAGAAGGTCATGGCAGCGACGTGAGTCCAGAAGCGTGGCGGAGTAGTGGCAGTTGTATATACGCAAGACCGTCCCCCACGGATCACGCCTCCCACGCTTTCTAGCACAAAAAAGCCGTGGCCCCACCCGGCCATGCTGCATCGCACATTGAAAATTGGTAACAGTCTGTCCGACGCTCGCCGGAAATATTCGCGGGCCGGGGGAGCGTTTTGGCCGTCCACGTCGTTATGGTCACGCTTGAGCGTGGGCGGGTTGAAACGCCCCCGGCGCCATGCTCCGGTCCCATTGCGGCCGGAAAGGCTCTAACTCAACGCGCCCGACTTTGTAGATCGACGCCCTATCAAGAGGACTTCCGCCCGCATGGCGACCGCTTTCCTTCTCGCCCTGGCCCTGCTGGCCCAGGACGCTCCCGTGTCCACCGCGCCGGTCGCCTCCGCTCCCCCGGTCCGCACGACCGCCGCGCCCACGCCGCCGACCGACGACTATGGCTATGTCGGTTGGTGTTACGGCGCGCTGGGCGGCTATGTCGAGCTGTACGACAAGGTCCTGCCGGAAGTGACTCGCATCGAGAAGGCCTTCCCCGGCCCCGACGGATTTTCCGCTGCAATGAAGGAATATCCGGCCCTGCGCACTCAGGCCCAGAGCGACCTGAAGATCTATCGGTCGGCGATTGTGGCGGCCGAGAAGGCCAGCCCCCGTCCGATCTCCGAATATGGCGCGGCGGCGATCAAGAAGGGCCGTTCGGTCTGGGGCGGCTCCGAGCAGGTCGACAAGGCCCGCCTGGCTCAGGTGTGGATGAGTTGGTCGCCCCCAGGCGACTGCGAGTCCCGCGCCAAGACCCTGGAGACCAAGTCCAACCTGTTCGGCCAAGCCCTGAACTACAACGTCAAGAAGGACGAGGCTCCGGTTCTCGCGCCGACCGAATCCGCACCCGTCCCGGCTGCGACGGAGCCCTCGCCTCAGGAGGCTACAGCGGCTGAAACCCCGGTCGCCGACACGCCGAAGCCGGCTCCGATCGCCAAGTCTGTCGCGGCGAAGGCCAAGCCGGTTTCCGCCAAGGTCACGCCTGCGAAGACGGCGGCGAAGCCTGGGGCGAAGACGGCGGCGAAGCCTGGCGCCAAGCCGCCCGCACTGCCGCTGGCCGAGAAGGGAGAGATCATCATCGACCCCAACAATCCCCAGCCCTGCGCCGGCAGCCTCGCGCCCGGCAAGCGCGGCGGCAAGAACGTACTGGTCTGCAAGCCGGACTAAGGGCGGCGTTGAGACCCTCTCCAGATGAGAGGGTTATTTTACCGGCAGCGCCCCGCTCTCCGCCAGCGCCTTGAACCACGCATAGGACGCCTTGGGCGTTCGCACGCCCGTGGTTCGGTCCATCGCCACCAAGCCGAACTTGGACGTGAAGCCCAGGTCCCATTCCCAGTTGTCGATCAGAGTCCAGGTAAAATAGCCGCCGATCCGGGAGCCTGCCTCCATCGCCCCCTTCACCGCCTCGAGGTGGCGGCGCAGATACTGGCTGCGGAAGCCGTCGTCGAGCACCGCTGGACCCGGGCCGAAGGCGTCCGAGCAGCCGTTCTCGGTGATCATCACCGCCGGGTTGCCGTAGTCGTGGCGCAGCATGTCCAGCACCTGGGCCAGGCCCGAGGGGTCGATCTGGCGGCCAAAGGCGTCGAGCTCGGCCCCGGGCGGCGGGGCGGCGGGCGCGACGTGGCTGGGCGAGCCCAGGTCGATCTTCACATAGGCCGGCGAGTAGTAGTTCACCCCCAGGAAGTCTACCGGCTGGCGGATCTTGGCAAGGTCGCCGTCCTGCACATGCCCCTTCAGGAAATCATCCATCAAAGCCGGATAGACGCCCTTCAGCAGGGGACCCAGCCACGCCCGGTTCCACAGCGCATCCAGGCCGCCGGACGCCGGGCGGTTCCAGAAGGCCAGCGCTCCGCCGGCCGGGCGACATGGCTGCAGGGCCAGGGTCGTGCCGATCTTCAGATCGTCGTGCCCCTCGCGCAGGGCCTGGATCGCCAGGCCCTGCGCGAGGTTCATATGGTGGGTGGTTGGTCCCAGCAGGGCGATGTCCTTCAGGCCCGGCGCGTGCTCGCCCAGCACATGGCCGAAGACGGTGTGCACCGCCGGCTCGTTGAGGGTGATTATGTGCTTGAGCCGGTCGCCCATCCGCTGGCCGACGGCGACGGCGTAGTCGGCGAAGCTCTGGGCGGTGTCGCGCGCGCTCCAACCGCCCTTGTCCTGCAGGGCCTGGGGCAGGTCCCAGTGGAACAGGGTAGCGTAGGGCGTGACGCCCTTGGCCAGGCAGGCGTCGACCAGGCGCTCGTAATGGTCCAAGCCCGCGGCGTTGACCGTGCCTGACCCGGTGGGCAGCACCCGCGACCACGACATCGAGAAGCGGAAGGCCTTCAGCCCCGCCCCGGCGATCAGGTCGATATCCTCGGCGTAGCGACGGTAGCTGTCTGTGGCCAGATCGGCGGTCGAGCCGTCCTTGATCCGGCCCGGCTGCTTCTCGAAGGTATCCCAGATGCTGGGGCCGCGCCCGTCGGCGGTGGGCGAGCCCTCGGTCTGAAAGGCCGCCGTGGCCACGCCCCAGACGAAGTCGTCGGGGAATTGTCGAGACTTGATCGCGACCTCGGTCTTGCCGGCGCGGTCGCAGCCGCTGAGGCCAAGCCCGGCCGCACCACCGACCGCCAGGACGCCCAAGGCTCTGCGGTTGACACCCTTGTCCACGCCCACCCCTTGCTCCGTTGAAGATCGCGCGTCTTCGTTGCGGCGAAGATGATCGCAAAGCGCTGCCTCAAGCCGCAGGACTTGTCGGGCGGCGACGTCACCCTGATCGTCGAGGTCAGCGACGAAAGCCTGTCACGCGACCTGGGCTTGAAGACCGCGATCTATGCCGACCACGGCCTCCGCGCCTACTGGGTGGTCGATGTCGCGGCCCGGCGGATGATCGTCCATCGCGACCCGACGGACGAGCGTTATCGCTCGGTCAAGGCGTTCGGAGCCGACGCCGAGGTGGCCGCACTGTTGGCGCCGGAGTTGGCGATGCGGCTGGCGGAGTTGCTCGGCGACGCCTGACAAGTCGGCCGGAACGACCCTCGCGGCGATTGGAGTGACGCCATGAATGTCATGAAGCACAACGGCTACACGGCTCGGGCCGAATTCGACGACGAGGATGAGATCTTCATCGGCCGCCTCGCCGGGGTCAATGACATCGTCGGCTTCCACGCCGACAGCGTCAGCGACCTGAAGGCCGCCTTCCACGAGGCCGTCGCCGACTACATCGCCACCTGCGCCAAGGCCGGAAAGAAGCCGGAAAAGCCCTATTCCGGCCAGATCATGGTCCGTGTCGATCCGGTCGTTCACGCCCGCGCCGCCTTGGCGGCGGAACTGGCAGGCAAAACCTTGGCGGGCTGGACAGAGGAGAAGTTGCGAGACGCGGCGACGCGGGAGATCGAGGCCGCTTAAAGGGGGGTCGCTATGCTCGATGCCGCCGCGCCTAGGCTTCCACTCGAAGATCTATGGCGCCGAGAAAATAGAGTGTGTGTCTCCATTTCTCCTTGTTCCAGACGGCCGACGCCGCTCCCCCACGCGCACCATTCTTGCCGGTGGCGCCGAAATCGACCCGCACGTCCCATCCCTTGGTGGCGTAGTCCGTGAACTGTGTCACCGAGTCGATCGGGCTCGCGGTGTCCGAGTGCCAGTAGAGAGCCTCAAGGCCTTCCACGAAGGCCGACACGCTGGTGGTCGTGGTGCCCGGTCCCAGGACGATGCGCGGCAGAGTAATTCCGACGTTCGCCGCCGATCCGCTGACGAGAGTGATCAAGGTGTCTCCGCCCGGCAATGACTGGGCGACGAATTCAGGACGAACAGCCTTCGTGGGGTTTGGCATTTCAATCCTCAGATCGGCATAGGTTTTCGGACGGGATGTATCCTTGCCCTTTACTCAGGGTGCAGTATTTTAAGGATAGGGCGTCGTCTTGGCGGCAGCCAAGAAGTCCGTATTTGTAGCAAACGGCCAAGACGTATTGGGCTTCGGGGAGACCTTTGCTGCAACCAAGGAACTCCCGGATTTTCTTTTCGCTCGCCAGGATGCCGGCGCATGGCGACGGTTGTGCGGCGCGTTCATAGAACGGGAGTGATCGCGCCAGCGCGGCCTCGTCCTGCTGGCTGTTTATGGTCTGCGCGTTGAGCGAACCTCGGAGCTGCCCGGCGATGATGAAGTTCGCGATCAAGTCGCCGCGCTGGGCCCATGTGCGCAGTTGGGCGGCGGAATAGGCGCTGGCGGTCCTCGTGGGAACGACGCGACGCTGCCTTTCTTGCATGTTGTAGAGGTAGCCTTCCACCGTCTCGAACTGAAGCTGGTTGTGAGGGCGTTCGTTACGCCAGAAGTAGAGACTGGGAGGCTCCTGCTTGGTCCGCGACGTCTTGGGAGGCGCACTCCAGGCGAAGCCAAACGACATCGATGCGACCAAGCAGGCCGCTGCCAGGGAGGCCCCCGCACGGGTCGGGGGGGAAGGCCGTCGATATCCGTTCCTCACCGCTCTCTCCCCGCCTCTGAGACCGTCTTCGCCACCGGCGACCACACAAAATCAATCACCCGCCGTTTCCCCGTCACGATCTCGACCGAAGCGCTCATGCCAGCCGACAGCAAAGCTTGCCGGCCGTCAACCGTAAGACGCGCCCGTGACAGCTTCACCCTGACGGGAAACACCAAGCCCCTTTTTTCATCGACGATGGCGTCCGGCGAGACCTGGATCACTTGGCCGCTCAGCGTGCCGTAGCGGGTGAACGGATAGGCCTCCAGCTTGACGACGGCGGGGTCGCCGGTGTGGACGAAGCCGATGTCGCGGCCCAAAACGAGGGCCTCGACCACCAGGGCCTCGCCGTCGGCCACCAGGGTGACGACCGGCTTGCCGGTCTCGGCCACCTCGCCCAGCGTCGTCACCGAAACGGCCTGGACGATGCCGCCGACCGGGGCGGTCAGGGTCTGCAGGCCGCGCTTCTGCTGGGCCTTGCGCAGGGCGTCGCCCCGGGTGGCGGCCAGGCCTTCGGCCTCGGCCCGTTCCTGGGCGGCTAAGCCGCCTCCCCCCGCGCCTTGGCGCCGGGGGTGTAGTTGAGGATCGGCGACAGCCACTTCTCCGCATAGGCCAGGTCCCAGCCCTTGCGGCGGGCATAGTCCTCGACCTGATCGGGATCGACCTTGCCAACGCCGAAATAGTGCGACTTCGGATGGCTGAAATAGAAGCCCGACACCGCCGCGCCGGGGCTCATCGCGTAGCTCTCGGTCAGAATCATGCCGGTGGCCGCTTCCGCGTCGAGCAGCTTGAACAGCGTGCCCTTCTCGGTATGGTCGGGCTGGGCGGGATAGCCGGGGGCCGGGCGGATGCCCTGGTATTTTTCGGCGATCATCACGTCGGTGTCGCGGGCCTCATTGGCGGCGTAGCCCCACAGCTCGACGCGGGCCTGGTAGTGCAGCCACTCGGCGAAGGCCTCCGCCAGGCGGTCGGCCAGGGCGCTGGCCATGATGGCGCTGTAGTCGTCGCCGGCGTCCTTGAAGCGCTTGACGATCTCGTCCTCGCCATGGCCGGCGGTGACGGCGAAGCCGCCGACATAGTCTGGGCCGTGCCCGATCGGCGCGACGAAGTCAGCCAGGGCGGCGTTCATCTTGCCGGCGCCCTTGTCCATCTGCTGGCGCAGGGTGAACAGGCGCGACAGCTCGGTCTTGCGACTTTCGTCAGTGTACAGAACGATGTCGTCGCCGTCGGCCTGGGCCGGCCAGAAGCCGATCACGCCCTTGGCCCCGAACCACTTTTCGGCGACCACCTTGTCGAGCATTTCGCGGGCTTCGCGATAGAGGTCGGTGGCGGCCACGCCGACCACGTCGTCCTCCAGGATCTGTGGGAAGCGGCCGATCAGCTCCCAGCTGGCGAAGAACGGCGACCAGTCGATGAACGGGACCAGCTCGGCCAGCGACGGCTCGAAGGTCCGCACGCCGATAAAGCTGGGCTTGGGCGGCTGGTAGCCGGCCCACTCGATCTCGAACTTCTTCTTGCGGGCATCGGCGATGCTGGTGCGCGCCTTGTTGCTCTGCCCCCGCGCATACTGCTCGCGGATGCGGACATACTCAGTGCGCGTCTCGGCCTGCAGGCGGTCGCGCTCGCTGAGCGACAGCAGGCCCGAGACCACGCCCACCGCCCGGCTGGCGTCCAGCACATAGGTGGTCGAGCCCTTAGAATAGGCCGGCTCAATCTTGACCGCCGTGTGAGTGCGGCTGGTTGTGGCGCCGCCGATCAGCAGCGGCATGGTGAAGCCCTGGCGCTCCATCTCGGCGGCCACGAACACCATCTCGTCCAGCGACGGGGTGATCAGACCCGACAGCCCGATCATGTCGACGTTGTGCTTCTTGGCCTCTTCCAAGATGCGGTCGGCCGGGACCATCACGCCCAGGTCGATGACCTCGTAATTGTTACACTGCAGCACCACGCCAACGATGTTCTTGCCGATGTCGTGGACGTCGCCCTTTACCGTGGCCATCAGGATGCGGCCGGCCTGGACGCGCGGCTTGCCGGCCTTCTCGGCCTCCATGAACGGCTCCAGCCAGGCCACGGCCTGCTTCATGACGCGGGCCGACTTGACCACCTGCGGCAGGAACATCTTGCCCGAGCCGAACAGGTCGCCGACCACGTTCATGCCGTCCATCAGATGGCCTTCGATGACGTGTAGCGGTCGCTCGACCGACAGGCGCGCCTCCTCGGTGTCCGCCTCGATGAATTCGGTGATGCCGTTGACCAGGGCGTGGGTGATGCGTTCGTTGACCGTGCCCTTGCGCCATTCGAGATTGGCGGTCTGGACCTGGCTCTTGTCGCCCTTGTACTTGGGGGCCAGGTCGACCAGCCGCTCGGTGTTGGTGACGTTGGTGCGCTGCGGGCGGTTGAGGATCACGTCCTCGACGGCCTCGCGCAGTTCGGCGTCCAGCGCATCATAGACCGGCAGGTCGCCGGCGTTGACGATGCCCATGTCCATGCCCGCCGCGATGGCGTGGTACAGGAACACCGAGTGGATGGCCCGTCGCACCGGCTCGTTGCCACGGAAGCTGAACGAGACGTTCGACACCCCGCCGCTGATGCGGGCGTAGGGACAGCGCTTCTTGATCTCTCGCGTGCCCTCGATGAAGTCGACGGCGTAGTTGTCGTGCTCCTCGATGCCCGTCGCCACGGCGAAGATGTTGGGGTCGAAGATGATGTCTTCGGCCGGGAAGCCCACCTTGTCGACCAGGATGCGATAGGCCTTCTCGCAGATCTCGATCTTACGGGCGGCGGTGTCGGCCTGGCCCTGCTCGTCGAAGGCCATGACCACCACGGCCGCGCCGTAGCGCAGGCATAGCTTCGCCTGTTCGATGAACTTGGCTTCCCCCTCCTTCATCGAGATCGAATTGACGATCGCCTTGCCCTGGACGCACTTCAGGCCGGCCTCGATCACCTCCCACTTAGAGCTGTCGATCATCACCGGCACCCGCGCGATGTCGGGCTCGGCCGCCATCAGGTTCAGATAGGTGATCATCGCCTGCTTGGAGTCGAGCAGGCCCTCGTCCATGTTGACGTCGATGACCTGGGCCCCGGCCTCGACCTGCTGGCGGGCCACCGACAGGGCGGCCGGATAGTCGCCGTCGATGACCAGCTTCTTGAACTTGGCCGAGCCAGTAACGTTGGTGCGCTCACCGATATTGACGAAGACAGGTCTCATTTCGCGGCACTCAAGGTCGTTTGCAGGGCGGCGATCTGGGTGAGCCACGCGTCGTGATCCTCCCCCTCCTGCCACAGTTCGTCGAGTTCGGAGGCCGGGCCGACGACGCGCGCCAGGGCCGAGCGCGCCAGGGCGACCGCGCCGTCCGGAGCCGCGCCCAGCGCCGTCTTCAGGTCGCGGTGGCTGTCGGGCAGGATGGTGACGTCGCCGACCGATGCGGCGACGATCGCCGCAGCTGCCACGGCGATCTCGCCCTCGGGGGCTTCCAGATAGCCGGCCGTCTTCGTCACATGGTCCAGCATCTGGACGACCGTGCGCCAGTCCGGCGCCTCGGCCAGGTCGCCGACGAAATCCATCGCCTCGTCATTGTCGAACAGTCCGCTCGCCCAGGCCATGCTCAAACCGCCTCGGTCTTGGCGCGGGCCGTCGCCAAGGTGATCTGGCCGGCCAGGAAGTCGGTGAAGGCGATCCCCTGGGCTTTCAGCGACTTGGGATAGAGGGACGCTGCGGTCATGCCTGGCAGGGTGTTGATCTCCAGGAAGATCGGGCCGTTCGGCGTGACGATGAAGTCACTGCGCGAATAGCCGCCGGCCCCCACGGTTTCGTGGGCCTTGAGAGCGCAAGTCTGGATGGCGGCGATGATCTCCGAGGGGAAGGTGGCGGGGCAGATCTCACGGGTCGCCGCCGCTAGGTATTTGGCGGCGTAGTCGAAGGCTCCGTCGGCGGGATGGATCTCGACCGGCGGCAGAGCGATCAGCGAACCGTCGGCCTGTTCGAGCACGCCGCAGGTGGCCTCCAACCCAGCCACGAAGGGTTCGATGACATAGGCTGCCGAGCCGGCGGCCTCTTCGAGGGTTTCCAGATCGGCGGGACCGTTGACAAAGATCAGGCCGTAGCTGGAGCCATCGGCCACCGGCTTGGCGACCAGCTTGCCGTACTTGGCCAGCGCCGCTTCGGCGTCCGCCAGTTCGACCGTCGAAGGCGCATCGACGCCGGCCTGAGCCACGGCGACCTTGGTCGCGATCTTGTCGAAAGCCAGGCGGCTGGACTTGGAGTCCGAACCGGTAAACGCCACGCGCCGCGCCTCGCACAGGGCGGCCAGGTCGCCGTTCTCGGCCTCGCCGCCGTGCATGCCCAGCACCAGAACGCGGTCCTCGGCCTTGGCCTTGTCGAGCGCCGCCTCGATGCCGCCAATCGACGCCCCTTCGGTGGGCAGGTCCAGCTCGAACGGCCGCTGATGGGCCTGAAGCACCGCGTCGCTGGCGACATAGACCTTGTCGTCCGGGGCCCAGAACCACAGGTCGGCGCCTGGCAAGGCCGTGGCCAAGGCCTTGGCGCTGGCTACCGAGACGAGACGCTCGCGGCTCATGCCGCCGAAGAGAATGGTGGTGCGCATCGTGAAATCTCTAAAGCATTTCAAGCCAAGCGGCGTTCGGTTCGCGTGAAGAAAATGCGTGGAAACAATGATCGAGAGGCCTGATCCGATGCGATCGGATCGGAGCCCCTAGGCCAGCTCGAACGGCTCAAGCCCCGCCAGGCGCATGGCCTTCGGGCGCTCGGGGATCGCGCGGGGCTTCACGCCGCGCACCTCGTCGGCCACATGCTTGATGTGGTCCGGCGTGGTGCCGCAGCAGCCGCCCAGGATGTTGACGATGCCGTCCTTGGCCCACTCGTGCAGTTGGTGGCCGGTCTGGTGCGGCTCCTCGTCATATTCGCCCATGGCGTTGGGCAGGCCAGCATTGGGATAGGCCGCGACCAGGGTGTCGGCGATGCGAGCCATCTCGGCGATGTGCGGCCGCATCAGGTCGGCGCCCAGGGCGCAGTTGAAGCCCACGGCGAACGGCTTGCAGTGCTTGATCGAGTTCCAGAAGGCTTCCGCCGTCTGGCCTGACAGGGTTCGGCCCGAGCGGTCGGTAATGGTGCCGCTAATCCAGATCGGCAGTTCCTCATAGCCCTCGTCGACCAGGTCCATGATCGCCTTGATCGCGGCCTTGCAGTTCAGCGTGTCGGTGATGGTCTCGATCAGGAACAGGTCCACCCCGCCGTCGTGCAGCGCCGCCACCTGCTCGCGATAGGCCTGGTAGACCTGGTCGAATGTGACCTTGCGCGCGCCGGGATCGTTCACGTCCGACGACATCGACAGCATGACGTTGAGCGGCCCCATCGAGCCGGCCACGAAGCGCGGTTTTTCCGGCTCCCTGGCCAGCCACTCGTCGGCCACGGCGCGGGCGATGCGCGCGCCCTCGTAATTGATGTCGCGCACCACGTCGGCCCCGAGGCGATAGTCGGCCTGGGCGATGGTGGTGCCGGAAAACGTATTGGTCTCGGAGATGTCGGCGCCGGCCGCGAAATACTGGTGGTGCAGGTCGGCGACGATGTCGGGCCGGGTCAGGCAGAGGATGTCGTTATTGCCCTTCATCTGGCCGTCATAGTCGGCGAAGCGCTCGGCGCGGTAGTCGACCTCGCTCAGCTTGCGCTTCTGGAACATCACGCCCCACGAGCCGTCGAGGATCAAGATGCGTTCCTTGGCGGCGGCCCTCAGGGCCGCGACGCGGCCCCTTCTTGTCGAAAGATCTGGGCGGGTGGTCAGATCGGTCACGCGGCGGCCTCCGAAGGCGCCGGGACGGTCTCGCGGACGCCCAGCACGCGGCAGATGGCGTAGACGAGGTCGGCCCGGTTGAGGGTGTAGAAGTGGAAGTCCGAAAAGCCCTGCTCTTGCAGCTTGGCGCACATCTCGGCGGCCACCGAACAGGCCAGCAGGCGACGGGTGTCGGCGTCGTCGTCCAGGCCGTCGAAGAGATTGGCCAGCCAGCCAGGCACAGCCGTGCCGCAGGCCCTGGACATCTTCACCAGGCCCTTGAAGTTGGTCACCGGCATGATGCCCGGCACGATCGGGATGGTGATGCCGGCGGCGCGGACCTTGTCGACGAACCGCAGGAAGGCGTCGGTGTCAAAAAAGAACTGGCTGATGCCCAGCGTGGCCCCGGCGTCGATCTTGGCCTTCAGCACCTCGATGTCGTGCTCGATCGACGGACTTTCGGGATGCTTTTCCGGATAGACCCCGACCAGCACATTGAACGGCGCGACGGCCTTCAAGGCCGAGGTCAGCTCGGTGGCGTTCTTGTAGCCGTCTTCGCGGGGCACATAGACGCCGCCGATGCCGCCCTCGCCGGGGGGCGGGTCGCCGCGCAGCGACACCACGTGGCGTACGCCGGTCTCCCAATATTCGCGGATCACCTCATCGACCTCGGCGCGGCTGGCGCCGACGCAGGTCAGGTGGGCGGCGGGCTTGAGGCTGGTCTCTTCGAGGATCCGCTTGACCGTGCGGTGGGTGCGCTCGCGGGTCGAGCCGCCGGCCCCATAGGTCACCGAGACGAAGGCCGGATCCAGCGGAGCCAGCCGATTGATCGCCGCCCACAGGTTCTCCTCCATTTGCTCGGTCTTCGGCGGGAAGAACTCGAACGAGACGCGCGGGCGGTCGGTGCGTTCGCCGGCGCGGGCGACCGGGCCAAGGACGCGGGGGTCGAGCACACGGGGGTCGAGCGGGGTCGTCATGCGGCGCTTCTTTCGGCGGTCTTGATAGCGGGACGGCGAGCCGTCCAGATCTTGACGGTGAGCCCTTCGTTGCTGGTCGGCGGCAGGGCGATGTTGCTGTCGAGCACCAGGCCCGCAGCCTCGACCCAGGCGGTGATCTCGCCGTCGGCGAAGCCCAGGCGGCGATGCTGGTGCGCCTCACGCAGGAACTCGTGATCATGCGGCGCGAAATCGGCGATCAACAGCAGGCCGCCGTCGGCCACCAGTCGGGCGGCCTCAGCCACGGCCGCAGCCGGGTCGCCGAGATAGTGCAGCACTTGGTGAACGGTCACCAGATCGGCGCAACCGCCCGGCAGGCCGGTGGCGAAGATGTCGCCATGTCGCAATTCGCACTGGACCAGGCCTGCCTTGGCCACCTCGTCGCGGGCGATGTTGAGCATCTGTTGTGAAAGATCCAAACCCAAAGCCGTGCCCGCCCGACGGCCCAGCAGGGTCAGCATGCGACCCGCGCCGGCCCCCAGGTCGACCATCTCATCGAAGGGCCCCTCACCGGCCGCCTGCAGGATAGCGGCCTCGACCTCGGCTTCATCGACATAGAGCGAGCGAATCTCGTTCCAGCGCGCGGCGTTGCGGGCGAAATAGGCCTGGGCGCCGGCGGCGCGCTCGGTCCGCACCCGGGCCAGCTTCTCGCCGTCAGCGCGCGCGGCCGGATCTGCGGCGTCAATCAGGTCCAGCGCCTGGGCGATCAGGGCCCGGCCCGGCGATTTGGCGGCCAGACGGTAGAAGACCCAGGCGCCGTCGGGAAAGCGTTCGACGAGCCCGGCCTCGGCCAGCAGCTTCAGATGGCGTGATACGCGGGGTTGGCTCTGATCGAGGATTCGGCACAGCTCCAGCACCGACAGTTCCTCATGGGCCAGTAGCGCCAGCACGCGCAGACGGGTCGATTCCCCGGCCGCGCGCAGCAGATCCACAACCTTTTCGGATGACGCCTTCATGGGGATATAAAGATATCTTTATGTCCCTTTTTGCAAGTGGATTTTGTTGCGCCGCCTCGGCTTCAGGCCTCCTCAGGCGCCGGTTGCCAGAGTTCGATCTTCACCCCAGCAGGGTCGATCAACCAGGCAAAACGGCCCAGATCCTCGTCCTGTCGACCCGTCGGCTCAACCCCTTCGGCTGCGGCCCTCGCCAGCACGCCGTCCAGGTCATCGACGATGAAATTGATCATGAACGAAGCGCCCGACGGCTCGAAATAGCCAGTGTCGGCGGCGAATGGCGCCCAACTCACGGCGCCGGTTTTCGGGTGGTTGAAGGTGGCGCCCCAGTCGTGGACTTCGAAGCCCAGCACCCGGGCGTACCAGGCGCGAACCGCGGCCGGATCCTCCGCCTTGAAGAACAACCCACCCAGTCCCAACACCTTCGCCATGCTAGCCCTCTCGCGCCCGATCGGCGGCCCCGAGGTCTTGCGCCCCAAGATCCCGGGCCCAAGCTTCCGACCAAGTCAGCAAAGGCGCAAGAGCCTCGATCAGTTCGACGCCCTTTGCGGCGCCGTTCCCCGCCTAAACCTCGACCGGCGAGGCCAGACCTTCGCCTTTGAAGAACCGCCGCAGGTTCTCCAGAGTCAGCCCGACCATGGCGGGGATGCTGTCGAGGGTCGCGCCAGCCGTGTGGGGAGTCAGCACGGTGTGCGGCACGCCGGCCCAACGCGCGGCCGGGGTCGGTTCGTGATCAAACACGTCCAGCCCCGCCATGCCCAACCGGCCGTCCTTGAGCGCCGCGATCAGGGCGTCCTCGTCGACCAGCGAGCCCCGCGCCACATTGACCAGCAGGCCCTGGGGCCCGAGCGCCTCGATCACCGCCTGGTCGATCATGTGGCGGTTGCTGGCGTCGGGCCGGGCGCAGACCACCAGGATGTCACTGTCGCGGGCCAGGTCCAGCAGGCTCGCGGCGCGCGGCCGGTCGGTGTCCTTGGGCCGGGGCGCCCACCACGCGATCTTGAGCTCGAAGGCTTCCAGCCGGCGGGCGACCGCCTCGCCGATATGGCCCAGGCCGACGATCCCGGCCTTGCGGCCGCGCAGGCCATGGCGGGGGCTCATCCGCTCCATGTTGGTCCAGTGGCCGGTGCGAAGCCGCGTGTCGCCCTCGACGACGCCCCGCCAGGCGGCCAGCACCAGACCCACCGCGTGATCGGCGACATCACCAGCATTGAGGCCCGTCGAATGGCTGACCGCGATGCCATGCGACTTGCACCACGGCACGTCGATCCCGTCATAGCCGACGCTGACGCAAGCGATCAGACCTAGCTTGGGCATTTCCGACAGCAGGTCCTTGGTCAGCACCATCTCGCCCGCATGGACGATGGCCCTCACCTCTCGTCCCGGCCCCTCCAAGAACGCCAGCCGATCGGGATAGTCCCACAGGCGGTGCACCTCGTAGGCGCCCTCCAGCATCGACTGCAGCGGCGTCAGCATCTCGTGCGAGATCAGGATGTGGGGCTTGTCGGCGGGCGTTTGCGGCATGCGCTTCCTCCATCCCGGGATGGAGCCCGAGATAGAGCCGCCGGAACGCGACGCAAACTACTCCAGTTGCAACCGCGCGCCACCCAGAACCGCAGGGAGATAACTGCCTAGCTGTGTAGTCCCTTGGCGAATTCCTCAATCATCTTGGCGCAGAAGGCCGGCAGGTCGTCGGGCTTGCGCGAGGTCACCAGCCCCTGGTCGACCACCACGTCGCGATCCACCCAAAAGGCCCCGGCGTTGCGGAGGTCCATCTCCAGCGATGGCCAGGAGGTCATCTGCTTGCCCTCGACGCCGCCGGCGTTGATCAGCGTCCAAGGGCCATGGCAGATCGCCGCGATCGGCTTGCCGCTGGTCACGAAGTGCTTGATGAAGGCGATGGCCTCCGGCTCGATCCGCAACGCGTCGGGGTTGATCACACCGCCCGGCAGGACGAGGGCGTCGTATCCTGCGGGGTCGGCGCTGGCCAGGCCGCGATCGACCGGCACGACGTGACCCTTGTCCTGATGTTCCCAGCCCTGGATTTCGCCGGCCTTCGGCGAGACGATCTCGACGGTGGCGCCCGCCGCCTTCAAGGCCTCGACGGGCGTATCCAGCTCCGACTGCTCAAAACCGTCGGTGGCCAGGACGGCCACCTTGCGGCCGATGAGCGAGGGCGGACGACCGGTCAGGGGTGGGTTGGACATGGGCGACTCCTGCGAACAATGCGCCATCCAAACTCGACCAACGACGCGGGGGTTCCCGGCCCCCACCCAAGTCACGCAAGGTTAAGCTGTGAACTCCCTGTCTTGCCACGGGTTTTGTCCGTGGCGCCGCCCCGACGCCTGAAGATCCTGGAGGAATTCCCATGATGATCAGAACGCTCGCCGCCGGCGCCGCGCTGGCCATGGTCTTGTCTGGCGCCGCTTCGGCCGCGCCGCAGGCCAAGGCTTCGGCCGCAGCCGCCGCACCCAAGCAGCCGATCCCCTATTCGCAGTTGGACGCCTATCTCAAGGCCTCGCCCAAGGTCCGGGCCAGCAAGGACTGGTGGAGCGGCTCGGCCTCGACCGGCATGTCGAGCGACACCTCGGCGACCATGCCCGCAGCCCCGGCCATGACCGGCGCCTCGATGGGCTCGCCGGCCGGTAGCATGCCGACCACGACCATGCCTTCCGACAGCACGAGCAGCATGCCGGCTACACCGCCGACCATGCCAGAATCCACTGGCCCCGAGCCCGGCTCGAACCTTCCCGGCTCAAGCTCCACGCCGGGCACGATGACCGAACCAAAGTAGATCCAGAAACGATGACAGGGCGGCCCTGGCGGCCGCCCTGTCGCGGAGTCCGGAAAAAAGTCGGCGCGTTAGAGCATTTTTCGAGCGAAGTGGTTCCGGTTCTCGTGAAGAAAAATGCGTCAAAACAAAAGATTAGAGCTCACGGCCTGACGCAGTCAGGTCGGGAAATTCTCTAGCGCGCGAATTTCTGGAACTTAATGCGCTTGGGGATCAGGCTGTCGGCGCCCAAGCGGCGCTTCTTGTCTTCCTCATACATCTCGAAGTTACCCTCAAACCACTCGACGTGGCTGTCGCCCTCGAAGGCCAGGATATGGGTGGCCAGGCGGTCCAGGAACCAGCGATCGTGGGAGATGACCACGGCGCAGCCGGCGAACTCCTCCAGGGCCTCTTCCAGGGCCTGCAAGGTTTCGATGTCCAGGTCGTTGGTCGGTTCGTCGAGCAGCAGAAGATTGCCGCCGGTGGCCAGGGTCTTGGCCAGATGGACGCGGTTGCGCTCACCGCCCGACAGCAGGCCGACCTTCTTTTGTTGGTCCGCGCCCTTGAAGTTGAAGCTGCCCACGTAAGCGCGGCTGTTAATCTCGCGCTTTCCGACAATCATGATGTCGGTGCCGCCGCTGATCTCTTCCCAGATGGTCTTGTTGGCGTCGAGCGCATCGCGCGACTGGTCGACGTACGAAAGCTTGACGGTGTCGCCGACCTTGACCGTGCCGCCGTCCGGCTGTTCGCGGCCGGTGATCAGCTTGAACAGCGTCGACTTGCCGGCGCCGTTGGGGCCGATGACTCCGACGATGCCGTTCGGCGGCAGGCGGAACGACAGGTCCTTGAACAGCACCTTGTCGCCATACTCCTTTTCCAGATTCTCGACTTCCAGCACCAGATTGCCCAAGCGCGGGCCAGGCGGGATCTGGATGTGGGCGTGGGTCTGGGCCAGACGGGCGTTGTCCTGGGCGGCGACCATCTCATCATAGCTCGCCAGACGGGCCTTGGACTTGGCCTGACGGGCCTTGGGGCTGGAACGCACCCACTCAAGCTCGCGGGTCAGGGCGCGCTGGCGGCTGTCGGACTCCGACTGCTCCTGCACGACGCGCTTGGTCTTCTGCTCCAGCCAGCCGGAATAATTTCCCTCGTACGGCACGCCCTTGCCGCGATCGAGCTCCAGCGTCCACTTGGTGACCTGATCCAGGAAGTAGCGATCGTGGGTGACCAGGATCACACAGCCCGGGAAGTTTTCCAGGTGATGCTGCAGCCAGGCCACGGACTCGGCGTCCAGGTGGTTGGTGGGTTCGTCCAGCAGCATGATGTCGGGCTTGCTGAGCAGCAGGCGCGCCAGGGCGATGCGGCGCTTTTCACCGCCCGACAGGTCTTCGATGCTGGCGTCGTTGGGCGGGCAGCGCAGGGCGTTGATGGCCATCTCGACCTTGGAGTCGATGTCCCACAGGTCGCGGGCGTCGATGATCTCCTGGAGCTTGGTCATCTCCTCCATCAGCTCGTCGGAATAGTCCTCGCCGAGCCGGTTGGCGATCTCGTTGTACTTGTCAAAGGTCAGCTTGTCCTCGCAGTCGGCGATGACATTGCCCCAGACGTCCTTGGTCGGATCCAGCACCGGCTCCTGCGGCAGGTAGCCCCGCCGGATGCCCTCGGCGGCCTTGGCCTCGCCCGAAAACTGGTCGTCAAGGCCAGCCATGATCTTCAGCAGGGTCGACTTGCCCGAGCCGTTGACGCCCACGACGCCGATCTTGGCGTCGGAATAGAACGAAAGCCAGATGTTCTCGAAGATCTTCTTGCCACCGGGGAAGGCCTTGGTGAGGCCCTGCATCTGGAAAATATATTGCTGAGCCATGGGGGGCGTCGGCCTCTTGCGTATCGGATCGGGGGGTCGGGCGCTCAGATAGCCCCCGGGGCGGGATTGCGCAATGTCGGCGGTCGTGGCGGAGCGTCACGGCGGCGTCGCGCCGCCGTCGGAAACCCGACACGAAAGCGTCAAAGGACTGTCGCGCAGCGCTGTTACCCGAGGTTCCTAAGCCGGCGCCGCTCTCCCTGAGCGCCGGCGTGGGGATCCAATCATGAAACAACACCTGATGCTGGGCGCCGCCGCCTGCGCGCTGTTGCTGGCCGCGCCCGCCCTCGCCGCCGAGACCGTCTCCGCCGCCACGCCAGCGCCCGGCGCCGACGCTCCGGCCGACGCCAACGAAGTCGACGCCGTCGTCGTGTTGGGCCAAGGTCAGAGCCGGCAGGTCCAGACCCTCAAGACTGAGCAATTGCTGCTCGAAGCCGCCGGCAGCAGCCCCCTGAAGGCGATCGACAAGCTTCCGGGCGTGACCTTCCAGTCGGCCGACGCCTTCGGCGCCTATGAATGGTCGACCCGCATCTCGATCCGCGGCTTCAATCAGAACCAGCTGGGCTTCACCCTGGACGGCGTGCCGCTAGGCGACATGAGCTACGGCAACCACAACGGCCTACACATCAGCCGCGCCATCGCCAGCGAGGACATCGGGCGGGTTGAACTGGCGCAGGGCGCCGGCGCGCTGGGCACCGCCTCGACCTCGAACCTGGGCGGTACGCTGCAGTTCTTCTCGCGCGATCCCTCCGAAGCCTTCGGCGCCCAGATCAACGCTACAGCGGGTTCGGAAAGCATGTACCGGCTGTTCGGCCGCGTCGACAGTGGCGCCATCGCCGGTCTGGGCGGCCTGCGCGGCTATCTGTCGATCGCCGACCAGAACACCGACAAGTGGAAGGGCGGCGGCGAGCAGAAGCAGCGCCAATATGACCTCAAGGTCGTTTTGCCGGTCGGCGAGGGTGACTTGACCGCCTTCTACAATCGCTCGGAGCGCCGCGAGCAAGACTACCAAGACCTGTCGTTCGACATGATCAAGCGCTTGGGCCGCGACTGGGACAATTTCCAGCCCAACTGGGCGGCGGCGGTGTCCACGGCGGCTGCCTATCTGAACCCCGCGAACTACACCGCCGGCTCGGCCCGGCTGGACGGCAACGGCTGCTACACGGGCACGGGGACGAATCCCTATCCGGCGCCGGTCAAGTGCGTTGACGACTCCTATTACGCCGGGGCCGGCATCCGCGACGATGACCTCTACGGCCTGGGACTGAACCTGCCGATCACCGACAAGGTCCGCCTCACCGCCACCGCCTATGGTCACACCAACCAGGGTCAGGGCCTGTGGTACACGCCGTATGTGCCCAGCCCTGGCTTCGGAACTGCGGGTTCGACGGCCGCCCCCCTATCGATCCGCTCCACTGAGTACGATATCGACCGCAAGGGCCTGATCGCCGAACTAGCCGTCGATCTGGGCGCCCACATCGTCAGCGGCGGGTTCTGGACCGAGCAGAACGACTTCAACCAGGCACGCCGCTTCTACGCCGAGACCGCCGCGGCACCTTCGCGCGACGCGCTGGACTTCCAGTCCAACCCGTTCTTCACCCAGTGGCAGTACAGTTTCGACACCAAGACCACGACGGCCCATATCGAAGACACCTGGACCGCGACGGATGCTCTGAAGGTCAATTTCGGCTTCAAGGCCATCAAGGTCGAGAACGGCGTCAAGACCGTGGTCGGCTCTCCCCTGTCGGGCAAGATCGAGTCCAAGGACAGCTTCCTGCCGCAGTTCGGCGCGGTCTACGATCTGAAAAACGGCGGAGAGCTGTTTGCCGGCTATACGGAGAACATGGGCGCCTATGTCTCGGCGGCCACGTCCGGTCCGTTCGCCTCGCAAAGCCAGGCTCGGGTCGACTACATCGCCAAAACCTTGAACCCGGAAAGCTCCAAGACCATCGAACTGGGCGCCCGCTACCACAACGAGCGCTTTCAGGGCGTGGCGGCCTTCTATCACGTCGCCTTCGATGATCGCCTGCTGGCCCTGGCTCAAGGCGCGACGATCCAAGGCAACGCGCCGGTGCTGTCAAACGTCGGTTCGGTCGAGACCAAGGGCTTGGAACTGGCCGGAACCTATCGCCTGTCCGACGCCTGGTCGCTGTACGGCGCCTACTCCTATAACGACTCGAAGTACGAGGACGATGTCGTCGCCGCCGACGGCACGATCAAGGCCAAGACAAAGGACAAGACCGTCGTCAACACGCCCAAGAACATCTTCAAGGGCGAAGTGTCGTTCGAGCAAAGCGGCTTCTACGGCAAGCTAGGCGTCGCCTACACCGACAAGCGCTACTACACCTACGAAAACATCGGTGGTCAGGCGCCTTCGACCACCGTGGCGGACCTGACGGTCGGCTATCGGTTTCCTGATAACAATGTCTGGACCAAGGGTCTGGAAATCCAGGCCAACATCACCAACCTGACCGACAAGGACTATATCTCCACCATTGGTTCGGGCGGTTTCGCCAATAATGACGCCGCCGGCACGGCTCAGACGGTGCTGACGGCGCCGCCGCGCCAAGGGTTCGTGACGGTGAAGAAGGCCTTCTAGTCGTTCATCGCCCGAAATGAGCGAAGGGCCGGGAGCGATCCCGGCCCTTTTTCGTGCGGCGAACACTTGCCCTGCTAGGTGGGCGGACAGACGCTAACTTTCCCTGCTGACAACCGCCCCACGCACCTCTAGCGTCCCACGCCATGATCAGACCCTCGCTCCTGGCCATCACGGCCGCCCTCGCCCTCTCCTCGCCGGTCCTGGCGCAAAACCTCACCCCCGAACGCGTTTTCGCCGATCCGGCCCTGTCGGGCCCCACGGCCAAGGGCGTAGCCCTGTCGCCGGACGGCAAGCGCGTCACCTATCTGAAGGGCAAGGCCGACGCGGCCAATGTCCAGGACCTGTGGGCGGCCGACGTGGCGGGCGGCGAGCCCTATCGCCTGATCGACTCGGCGGCCCTGTCCTCGGGCGCCAAGGCGCTGTCGGAAGCCGAGCTGGCCCGCCGCGAACGGGCCCGCGTCTCGGCCCGCGGCATCGTCGAATATAGCTGGGACAGCCAGGGCCGCTTCATCCTCGTGCCGCTGGACGGCGACCTCTATCTGGACAGCGTCGCAAACGGCAAGGTCAGCCGGCTGACCGAGACCCCCGGCGACGAAGTCGACGCCAAGGTCTCGCCCAAGGGCGGTTTCGTCTCCTATGTCCGCGACCAGAACCTCTACATCAAGCCGATCACCGGCGGCGCCGAGAAGGCCTTGACCGCTGGCGGCAAGGACGCCCTGTCGTTCGGCGTGGCCGAGTTCGTCGCTCAGGAGGAAATGGACCGTTTCACCGGCTACTGGTGGAACCCCAACGAAACGAGCATCGCCTATACCCGCGTCGATGAGAGCGGCGTCGATATCGTGCCGCGCGCCGACATCGGTCCGGGCGGCGCCACGGTGGTCGAGCAGCGCTATCCGCGCGCCGGCCGTCCCAACGCCGTGGTCGACCTGTTCGTCCAGGACATGGCTTCGGGCAAGACCATCCAGATCGACCTGGGTTCGAACAAGGACATCTATCTGGCCCGCGTCGACTGGTCGGCCGACGGCAAGACTCTCTATGTCCAGCGCCAGGCCCGCGATCAGAAGACGCTCGAGCTGATCGCCTATGACCCCGCGACGGGCGTGGGCAAGACGATCCTGACCGAGACCGACGCCCACTGGCTGGAGCTGAACGACGATTTCAAGCCGTTGAAAGACGGCAGCTTCCTGTGGTCGTCGGAAAAGTCTGGCTACAAGCACCTCTATCACCACGCCGCCACCGGCAAGTTGATCGCCCAGATCACCAAGGGCGACTGGCCCATGGCCGACCTGGAAGGCGTCGACGAGACCCGCAAGGTGGCGATCTTCAGCGCCTCGATCGAGACGCCGCTGGAGCGCCGCATATACGAAGTCTCCTACGGGAAGCCCGCCAGCGGAAAGAATGGCGCGCCCAAGGCCCTGACCTCGGCCGGCGGCTGGTGGAGCGCCAAGGTCGCCCCCAACGGCGCCTTCGCCGGCAGCTATAGCGACATCAAGACCCCGCCCCAGACCGCGCTCTACGCGCCCGACGGCCAGCGCGTGCGCTGGATCGAGGAAAACAGGCTGGCCGAGGGCCATCCCTACTGGCCCTATGCCGCGACCCTGCCGGTTCCGGAATACGGCGTGCTGAAGGCCGCCGACGGCGAGGTGCTGCACTACGAAATCCTCAAGCCGATCGGCTTCGATCCGGCGAAGAAATACCCGGCCATCGTTTCGGTCTATGGCGGCCCACACGCCCAGACGGTGAACAAGGGTTGGCAGAGCGTGCGCGAGCGGCCCTATCTCGAAGACGGCTACGTCATCTTCAAGCTGGACAACCGCGGCAGCACCAACCGCTCCGCCAAGTTCAAGCGGGCGCTGGACCGCCGCATGGGGACGGTGGAGGTCGACGACCAGTTGGTGGGGGCCAAGTTCCTGCAGACCCTGGCCTATGTCGACGCCGGGAATCTGGGTGTCATGGGCTGGTCATACGGCGGGTTCATGACCCTGATGCTGATGACGGCGCCCGACACCCCGTTCAAGGCCGGCGCGGCTGGCGCCCCGCCCACGGCCTGGGGCCTGTACGACACCCACTATACCGAGCAGTTCATGGGCAAGCCGGACGAGAACAAGGACGGCTATGCCAGGTCCGACGCGCTCAATCGCCTGAAGAACCTCAAGCCCAACAGCTTGCTGCTGCTGCATGGCATGGCCGATGACAACGTGATCTTCGAGAACAGCACCCGCCTGATCGCGGCCCTGCAGAAGAACGCCACGCCGTTCGAGATGATGCTCTATCCCGGCGAGCGCCACAGCGCCCCCGGCAGCCGTACCAAGGGCCTGCACGTGCTGAAGACCCACCTGGACTTCTTCGATCGCCAGTTGAAGGGGCGGTAGGGCGGGAGCCCAAAATCCTCCCCCCGTGGGGGAGGTGTTGGCGAAGCCGACGGAGGGGGGAGTGATTAGGCGATGGCCAGACCTGCGATCTTCAATCCCAAACCTCCCCCCTCCGGTCGCTGCGCGACCACCTCCCGCACAGGGGGAGGACGGCCCATTTGACTTCCGTAGCGAAAGACGACGAACCTTCGCGTCCGAACTAAAAGGACGCGCCTTGACCCCCTATACCGACCTGATCGCCGCCCTCGCCCCGACCGACACCGGCTTCACCGCCCAGGTCACCCCCGACTGGCAGCAGGGCCGCACCACCTATGGCGGGCTGTCGGCGGCGCTGTGCCTAGAGGCGGCGTTGAAGGCCGCGCCGGACGCTCCGCCCCTGCGTTCGGGCCAGTTCGCCTTCGTCGGACCGGCGGCGGGCGAGTTGGCGATCAGCACGCAATTGCTGCGGCGCGGCAAGTCTACCCTGTTCATGGGCGTCGACCTGTTCGGCGAGCAGGGCCTGTCCACCCGCGCCATCCTGACCTTCGGCGCGGCGCGGGACTCGCGGCTGAGCCATGTGGATCTGCCCATGCCAGCCGCCGCGCCCCTGGCTGACGCCTCGGACTTCTTCCCCAGCGGGGCCGGCCCCAACTTCACCCAGCAGTTCGAGTTCAAGCTGGCCGGCGGCACGCGGCTCGGCGCGCCCGGCGCTCCGGATTTCCTGGTCTGGATCCGCCACAAGGACCCCGCCGCCCGGTCCTTGGCCGCCCTGATCGCTTTGGCCGACGCCCTGCCCCCGCCGGCCATCACGCTGTTTCCGGAGCGGGCGCCGATCTCGACCATGACCTGGTCGCTGGACGTGCTGGCCGAGCCCTCGGCGGACGACGACGGCTGGCGCCTGATGAAAAGCCGGGCGGACACGGTGCTGGACGGCTACTCCGCCCAGGACATGGCGGTCTGGGACGCGGCCGGAACGCCATTGATCGTTGCGCGTCAGTCCGTGGCGGTGTTCATCTGAATGTCCCTGGAGAATCCCCCAGAGCCCGTTTTCCCGGCGAAGGCCGGGACCCAGATTCATCCGGGGCGGCTCGTGGGTTTCACCTGGGCCCCGGCCCTCGCCGGGGAGACGGAATGGGGCGGTCGGCGATGACATTCGGGGGATCAAGCGTGATTAAGAAGACCTTGCTAGTCGGCGGCGCGATGGCAGCGCTGCTGGCGACCACGACCCACGCCGAGGACGCCAAGACCTCGGCCGCTACGGCAACCCAGGCCTCGCTTGCCGCCATCAAGGCCAAGAACAATCAACTCCACGCCGTGATCGCCCTGAACCCCCACGCCCTGGCCGACGCCCGGGCGCTGGACGCCGAGCGCAAGGCCGGCAAGGTCCGGGGGCCGCTGCACGGCGTGCCGATCCTGCTGAAGGACAACATCGAAACCGCCGACGAAATGCCTACCACCGCCGGTTCCTTGGCGCTGAAGGACAACGTCAACGGCCGCGACGCCCCGCTGGTCAAGCGCTTGCGTGACGCCGGCATGGTGATCCTGGGCAAGACCAACCTGTCGGAATGGGCCAATATCCGCTCCGACCACTCGATCAGCGGCTGGAGCGCGGTGGGCGGTACGGTGCGCAACCCCTATGTGCTGGACCGCAGCGCCTGCGGCTCGTCCAGCGGTTCAGGCGCCGCGGTGGCGGCCGGCCTGGCCCCGGCGGCGATCGGCACCGAGACCGACGGCTCGATCACCTGCCCCGCCGCTATCAACGGCCTGGTCGGCCTGAAACCCACCGTCGGCCTGGTGTCGCGCACCCACATCGTGCCGATCAGCCACAGCCAGGACACCGCCGGCCCGATGACCCGCACGGTCATGGACGCGGCCCTGATCCTCACCGCCATCGCCGGGTCCGACCGCGCCGACGTGGCGACAAAGGAGGCCGACGCCCACAAGACCGACTACGCCAAGGGCCTGGACAAGGACGCGCTAAAGGGCGTGACCCTGGCTGTCGCCCGGTTCTATACCGGCTCCTCGCCGGGCACCGACGCGGTATTCGAACAGGCCTTGAAGGACCTCAAGGCCCAGGGCGCGACCCTGGTCGAGGTCAAGGATTTCGACGAGGCCCCGATCGGCAAGGCCGAGGGCGTGGTGCTCTATACCGAGCTGAAGGTCGATCTGAACGCCTACCTGGCCTCGACCGATCCGACCAAGGTCAAGACCCGCACCCTGGCCGACCTGATCGCCTTCAACGCCGCCACCCCCAACGAGATGGAGTGGTTCGGCCAGGAAACCTTCGAGAAGGCTCAGGCCACCAAGGGCTATGACGATCCTGAATACAAGAAGGCCCTGGCAGACTCCAAGCGCCTGGCCGGTCCCGAGGGCATCGACAAGATCTTGAAGGACACAGGCGCCATCGCCATCGTCGCCCCGACCACCGGTCCGGCCTGGACCATCGACCCGCTGAACGGCGACCATTATGGCGGCTCGTCCACCACCCTGCCCGCCGTGGCCGGCTATCCGCACCTGACCGTGCCGATGGGCGCGGTCGGCGGCCTGCCGGTGGGGCTGAGCTTCATCGGCCCGGCCTGGAGCGAGGCGCGATTGCTGGGACTGGGCTACGCCTACGAACAGGCGACCCACCGCCGGATCGAACCGAAGTTCCTGCCGACCGTGGCGCCGGAGAAATAAGTCCTCCCTCTGTGGGAGAGGTGTCGGCGAAGCCGACGGAGGGGGGAGTGATCGGGCGTCAACCGAAAGCCTGATCTATCGATCTTAAACCTCCCCCCACCGATCCCACGGGGGGAGGACCGGCGCCTACACCTTCGGCCGGATGACATCGACCGGCGGTGGCGGCGGCGTTACCTGGTAGGCGTCCGGCGAGACCGGCGGCGGTGGGCCACCGGACGGGTAATAGGGATAGCGCGGCGCGCAGGCGGCCAGCGCCAGCAGCAGACCGCCGAGCAGGAGCGCCGTCCTCAGCATCCCGAACGCCCGCCGTCGCGGGGATCGGGACGCGGACCAGAGGCCAGGCTACCGTTCGGGCTGAGGCCCAGTCCGTCGCGGAAGCAGCGATTGTCGGCGCGAGGATCCCAGTACTGGGTCGAGCCGTCCGGCGCCCGGAACGACCAGCGTTCGCCCGTCCGGCCTTTGCGGCCGCTTACATTTATGTCGCCAGGGCCGTCGGAGCTGACGCGATAGGAGTCGCCCGACAGCTTGTCGACCGCGCAGGTCTCGGTTACGCCGGCCCGGCTGAGGTCGCCACGCATCGCCGCCGACGAGCCCGTCTCGCGGTTGAAGGCGCTGACCTCGGTCTGGCCTTTTCCCCCCACAAACACCTGGGTGCCCGTGGCGCGGTCATAGGTCATGACGTCGGGCGCCTCGCCGGTCAGCGGCGCGCCGCACGGCGTGGGGCGGCGGCTTGGCGGGCCATTGGAAGGTCCATAGCCGCCGGGAACGCCATAGGCTCCGGACTGTTGCTGGGCCCAGGCGCCGGTCGAGGCGGTGGACGCGATCAGGGCGGCCAACAGGCCGGTGGCAAGCTTGGTCATCGCGAGGCTCCTCCTCTAGGCGCCTTGGCCGGACACGCGACCTGGACAGCCAGACCGGACGGAGACGAAACATAGCAAGGCGGCGGATAGGGTTGGGGCGAACCAGGACCGGCGGGGCCGCCGGCGGCGGCCGAGGCGTCCTGCAAGTCAAGCGACCGGCCGGCCAAGTACGCGTCACCCGGCAGGGTCGGCATGGCGGCGGTGGCGGTCAGGGCGGCGACCGGCCAATAGTTGTTGAAATCGACCCGGGCCCGGTCGCGCGGGGTACGGAACAGCTCCGGCCCCTCGAACCAAGGCTCGCAGGTCAGCTTGCCGTCGAAATAGCCGGTGATCAGCGCCTCGCAGCCGCCCGGCTTTGCGTAGACGCGGTTGTCGCGAGCCCGTAACTGGGCGCCGTTGTCGGCGAACAGGCCGGCGCGCATGACGCCGGCGATGGCGTTGTCGGACGCGTAGACCGTGCCCGAACCGGCATAGATGCCGACATCGGTGGCCTCGAGCTTACCTTCCAACACCCGCAGGTCGGCGTTCTCCAGCACGATGGCCCAGTCGCTGTCGCGCACTACAGGACGCAGCAGGGTCGTCTCGTCGCCGCCGCCCACATAGACGCCGCGCGAGAAGCCGTCGACATACAGGCCCTCGATCTGCACCAGCTGCGAGCGGTTCATGCCAGCCAGCACGAAGCCGGCCGAACTTCGACTACGACTCGAGCCGGTCCAGTCGCCCAGGCGAATGACCCGGAAATCGCGGATGCGGCTGTCCTCGCTGGCCTCGAACGCCGCGCCGATGGCAGTGGCGGCGACCTCGACATTTTCGGCCATGATCGCGCCGGTGGCCTTGACCACTGCCTGGCGCGTGCGGCCGATGACCGTGACATTGGCCAGCTCCAGCCGGCTCTCGCCGAGGTCCAGCGCCGAGGCGTCGCCTTCATAGCGGATGACAACGTTCTTCAAGGCCAGTTCGGTGGCCCGGCCGCTGATGCAGGAGGACGAACCGGCGCGCAGCGCCTCGATGCTCAGTCCCTCGATGACGACATATTGCACGCCGGCGGCGATGCGGATGCAGGGTTGCCCAGGGGGCGTGACCAGAACCGGCCGGCCGCGCATCGGCGCCGGTCCGTCGAAGATGATGTTCACGGCCCGCGTGACGTTCAGTGAATCAACACAGGCCCGGCCGTTGCGTGACCGCAGGGTCAGGGTGTCGCCTTCATAGAGATGGTCGAGCACGTCGCTGACCTCGCCCGGATAGGCGCGGTCGCAATCCACCGAGGTACGATAGCGGCCCCGCGAGTGGCCGTAGCCGTAGCCCGTGCCATAGCGTGGTTTCTTCTTGCGATAGTGCTTGACCCGGCAGCCGTCCGACAGGTTGGGTTCGAGCAGCAGGCCAAAGCATGGACGGATCTGCTGGTCGATCTTGGCGTCGGGCGAGCCGGCCAGGGCGGGCTGCGGCGTCACGCCGACGATCAAACAGAGAACCGCCAGGGCCGCGATGAGCTGGCGAAAGCGGGTCATCGATAGTCCCTTTCGATATAGGGCCGTTGGCCGTCGGGCTGGCCGCGATCGCCGGCGGCGCGCGGCGGCCGTGAGACCTGCGACAGCAGTTGCTGCAGACGCCAGACCGAGGGCTTGAAGCCGGCCAAGGCGCCGTCCAGCTGATAGACCACGGCCTTGGCCCGGTCCTGGTCGGCCACGCCCTGCAGGCCTAGCGAGAAGAAGGTGGACATGGCGTACTTGGCCTCAGGGGATCCCTGGCGCTCGGCCTCCTCGTACCAGTGATAGGCCCGGGCATAGTCACGCGGCACGCCGACGCCCTCGGAGTACATCACCGCCAGCACCAGTTGGGCCTTGGACGAGCCATTGGTCGCCGCGTACTGCATCGCCCGCACCTTCTCGATCCCGGTCAGGCGGCCGGTGATCGGCCGGCCGATCATCGCCTGGAAGGTCTGGGCGGCGTTGAGGCTGAGCAGGCGCTCGTCGAGGATGGGCGCCGGGATGACCCGCAGATAGGCCAGAGCCTCGCCGATGTGCACGAAGGGCAGTTCGGGCAGCCGCGCCAGGGCCGCCTCCTTGGCGTCGCCCGAGGGGTCGCTTTCGTCGGAGTGTGGCACGCCGGAGTCCGGCGAATCGGGCGGGTAGAACTCGTAAGGCGGGATCCAGCGCTTGGCCTTGGTCTCGACGAAGCCGCCGTAGGACGCGCGCTGCGGCGAGGACCGTTCGAAATCCTTGAGCATCACATAGGCCGACACGTCACCGGTCTGGACGGCCAGATAGTTGTAGAGATAGGCGTCCACGTCGTTGCGTCGGAACAGATCCAGGGCTGCGGCCGCACCGCTGCGCTTGGGCGTTCCGTAGGCCTCGACGGCCTGGAGGTTGTCGGAGGGCTCGCCGAACGGTCCGAAGAAGCCGTCATGCATCCGCGCCAGCACCCGGTAGCCGTCGGCGCCCTGGGTGGAAAGAATGTAGATGACGCGGTTGCGGACCTTCTCGCGTTCCTCGGTCGACATCCGCGACAGCAGGCGATCGAGCGCGCCATAGGCGGCGTGGCGCTCGAAGGCCCTACAGTCGTCGAATCGCGACAGTGCGCCACCGCCGTTCTGGCCGCGGCGCTCGTAGGCGGCGATCGGCGAATAGCCGCCGGCGTTGGAGAGGGCCATGGCGTACCACACCGCCGCCTCGACCTGATCCTCGAGATTCTTGTCGACCGCGCGCTGTCCCTCATAGCGCCGGGCCAGTTCCAACTGGGCAAAGAAGTCGCCGTGGAAACCGCCCTGGCGCAGGGCGCGGATTTCCTGCTGTTGCTGATTGAACTGGCCAGAAACCCCTTGCGCCGCTTGTGGACGCGGGCAGGCGCTGGCGCGCTTGTGAAACCAGAAGGACGGGCCGGTGTCGCAGCCGACCAGCGGGATCACCACCGCCGCCACCACGGCCGTGACCGGCAGGCGGCGGATCAGGGTGACCCGGTTATCGACCACATAGGCCAACGCTCTTCGGAGCGCCACGAGATGAGAAACAGCATTGCTGGTCTCGCGCATCGCTCCCCCTCAGCACGTCGTTAACCATAAAATCCGAAATCACTCATGTGCCTGGGGGCAAACCCTGTCAAGCTCGCGGAACGCTGTTCTGAGCCTCATCACGAGACTGCTCACAGAAGGATTCTCGTCTCAGGTGAATCCCTAGGTTTTTAGTCAAGGCCCAGCTTTGGCCACAAGCCGGGAAGCACCATGGTTCGCAACCTCGGGAGGTTTTCAGATCATGGCGTCATGCACCTCTCGCCTCCTCGGCTCCACGGCGCTTTCGCTGCTAATCGCGGCGAGCGCCAGCGGCCCCAGCCTGGCCCGGCCTGACGTCGCCGATGGCGCGGTGACGCCCGAGGCCTGCGCGGCGCTGAGTTACGCTTCGCCGGCCAACGGTCACGAAAGCATCACTGTGACTGCGACACGCGCCCGCCCGACAGGAGCCGAGACGGCAGCGCCCCTGCGGCCGATCTCGCCGGCTCGTCGCGCCGAATCGAAGTTTCCGCCCCCTCCTCCGCCTCCCCCGGCCTCCTACAGCGTCGCGGCGCCATCCGTGACGCCGCCGTCCCCAGGCTACATAGCGCAGTATCGCGACACCGAGAAATACCCCGGCGCCGTCGCCAATCCGGTAAAGCGCACCGCCGAAGAGCCGGTCTCGACCTTCTCGATCGATGTCGACACCGCCGCCTACGCCAATGTGCGGCGGTTCCTCAACGAGGGCGCCGCTCCGCCCAACGACGCTGTGCGGGTCGAGGAACTGATCAACTATTTCAACTACGGCTATGCCCGGCCCTCCGCCAAGGACGCGCCGTTCAAGCCGACCGTCGTGGTCGTGCCCTCGCCCTGGTCGAAGGACCGCCAGCTGTTGCACATCGGCGTCCAGGGCTACACCACACCCCACGCCGACCAACCCCCATTGAACCTGGTGTTCCTGATTGACACCTCGGGTTCGATGTCGTCGCCCGACCGCCTGCCCCTGGCCAAGAAGGCGCTGAATGTCCTGATCGACCAGCTGCGGCCGCAGGACCGGGTTTCGATGGTGGCTTATGCCGGCTCTGCCGGCGCGGTGCTGTCGCCGACCGATGGCCGTTCGAAGCTGAAGATGCGCTGCGCCCTGAACGCCCTGAACTCCGGCGGCTCCACCGCCGGCGGCCAGGGGCTGGAACTGGCCTACGCCCTGGCCAAACAGAACATGGATCCAGAGGCGGTCAATCGGGTGATCCTGATGACCGACGGCGACTTCAATGTCGGCGTCAGTGATCCGTCGCGCCTGAAGGACCTCGTCGCCGACCAACGCAAGAGCGGCGTCTACCTGTCGGTCTACGGCTTTGGCCGCGGCAACTATAACGACACGATGATGCAGGCCCTGGCCCAGAACGGCAACGGAACCGCCGCCTATGTCGATGGCCTGCAGGAGGCGCGAAAGCTGCTGCGCGACGACTTCGACAGCGCCCTTTTCCCGATCGCCGACGACGTGAAAATCCAGGTCGAGTTTAATCCGGCCAAGGTCGCCGAATATCGACTGATCGGCTACGAGACCCGGCTGCTCAATCGCGAGGACTTCAACAATGACCAGGTCGACGCTGGCGAAGTCGGTTCAGGCGCGGCGGTGACGGCGATCTACGAGATCACACCCGTCGGCGCGCGGCCGTCGTCCGACCCGCTGCGCTATCGCGGCAAGGCGCCGGTCAAGAGCGGCGGCGACGAGCTGGCGTTCCTGAAGATTCGCTACAAGCCGCCGGGGGGCTCGACCTCGAAGCTGATCGAGCGGCCGATCGGAGCCGGCGACGTGCGCGCCAGCCTGGCCGCCGCGCCGGAGGCGACCCGCTTCGCCGTGGCGGTCGCCGCCTATGGACAGAAGCTGCGGGGTGATCCGTGGGTGGAGGACCGTTTCGGCTGGGATGACGTCACGGCCCTGGCCCAGGGCGCGCGGGGCGATGATCCCTACGGCCTGCGGGCGGAGTTCGTGCAGCTGACGCGGGCGGCGAAGGGCGTGAAGGGTTAGGCGCTCTGCGTCCTTCGAGGCCCGCTGCGCGGGCGCCTCAGGATGAGGAACTCTCTGCTGATTTCCTCATCCTGAGGTGCAAAGCAAAGCCGAAGCCTCGAAGGACGCACCTAGCTACCGCCCCGTCGGCATGTCCTTGAACGCCACGTCCTTGTCCACGCGCACGTCGCCCGGCAGGCCCAGCACCCGCTCGGCGATGATGTTCTTGAGAATCTCGTCGGTGCCGCCGGCGATGCGCAAGCCCGGCGCCCACATCAGGCTGGCCTGGAAGGCCGCCTCCATGGGGGCAAGGGACGGATCGGTGAGGATGCCGTATTCGCCCTGGGCCTCGACAGCGGTATTGGCCATTTCCTGCATCTGGTTGGCGGCGATGATCTTGCCGATCGAACTTTCCGGGCCCGGCGTCTGGCCGCGCGACAGGGCGGTCATGGTGCGAAAGCGAGTATATTTCAGGCCTTGCGAGTTGACATACCAATCGGCCAGCTTCTCCCGGAAGGCGTTGTCCTTCAGCGCCGGACCGCTGGGACCGGACAGGCCGCGGGCCAGTTCCATCACCTGGCGGTAGTCGGGACCGCTGGAGCCACCGACCGCCAGGCGCTCGTTCATCAGGGTGACCAGGGCGACCTTCCAGCCGTCGCCGACCGCGCCCAGCCGCTGGCTGTCCTTGACGCGCAGGTCGGTGAAATAGACCTCGTTGAATTCGCGGCCGCCCGACATCTGGTGGATCGGCCGGCACGCGACGGCGGCGTCGCGCATGTCGATCCAGAACATGGTCAGGCCCTTGTGCTTGGGCACGTCGGGATCGGTGCGGACCAAAACGATGCCGTAGTCGCAGTAGTGAGCGCCGGTGGTCCAGACCTTCTGGCCGTTGATCACCCAGTCGCCATCAGGATCTGGGCCGTCCTGGACGGCCCGTGTCCGCAGGGCCGCGACGTCGGAGCCGCCGGCCGGTTCGGAGAACAGCTGGCACCAGATCTCCTCGCCCTTCACGGCCGGGGAGACAAAGCGCTGCTTGGTCTCGTCATTGGCGAAGGCCATGACCGTGGGCACGCACATGCCCAGGCCTATGGTGAAATAGCCGTAGGAAACGCCCGCCTTGGCCTCTTCCTGGCCGAAGATCACCGACTGGATCGGCGTGCCGCCGCCCCCGCCGACCCCCGCAGGCCAGGTAATGCAGGCATAGCCGGCCGCGGCTTTACGGGCCTGCCAGGCCTTGCCGGCCGCCATGTGCTCGGGCGTGGTCGGCTTGGGCTCGCCGTGCTCGGCGCGATGCGCGGCGGCGGCCTCGACCAGCCAGGCGCGAGCCGTCTCGCGATAGGCGATTTCTTCGGGGGAGTCGTTGAAATCCATCTTAATTCTCCTTGCCTTCTCCCCTTGCGGGAGAAGGTGTCGGCCAGCGGCCGACGGATGAGGGGTCGAAAGGCCTGTCCGGAGAGGTCTGAGAGACCCCTAACCCGGCCCTGCGGGGCACCCTCTCCCGCAAGGGGAGAGGGATAGCGTCAGGCGGCGTTCTTCTTTTCCAATTCAGAAACCAGCCGCTCTTTCCAGAGCTTGGGCGAGCCGGCGACCAGCGCGAGTTGCCGCGAGCGGCGGTAATAGAGGTGGCAGTCGACATCCCAGGTGAAGCCCATGCCGCCGTGCACCTGCACGCTTTCCTTACTGGCGAACCAGAAGGCGTCGGAGGCGGCGATGCGGGCGGCGGCCGCGGCGGTCGGCAGTTCCGGCGCATCAACGTCCAGGGCCCAGGCCCCGTAATAGGCGTTGGAGCGGGCGACCTCGTTCTTGACGTACATGTCGGCCATCTTGTGCTTCATCGCCTGGTAGCCGGCGATCACCCGGCCGAAGGCGTAGCGGCCGAGGGCATATTCGCGGGCCATTTCTAGGCAGCGATCAGCGCCGCCCAGTTGCTCGAAGGCTAGCAGCACGGCGGCGCGGTCGAGGATGGCCTGGAGCAGTTCGAAGCCCCGTCCGGACTCTCCAAGACGGTCGGCGGTGGCGCCGTCGAAGGTCAGGCGAGCCACACCCCGTGTCGGATCCAGGCTCTCCAGGGTCTCGACCTTTACGCCGCCAGCCCGCAAGTCGACCAGGAACAGGCCGGGCCTGCCGCTCTCGGCCGCCAGCACGATGGCGATGTCGGCCGCGTCGCCGTCGGTAACCGGGATCTTGACGCCCGACAGCTTGCCGCCCTCGACCTTGGCCGACAGGCTGGACGGGGTGACCGCGCCCGGTCCTTCCGACACCGCCAGGCAGCCGATCAGTTCACCAACGGCAATGCGCGGCAAGATGGCGGCCTTCTGGGCGGCCGTGCCGTACGCCATCACGGCCTCAGCCAACACATAGACCGTCGAGGCGAAGGGAATGGGCGCGACGGCGCGGCCCAATTCCTCGGCGATGGCGCACAGCTCGACCCGCCCCAGGCCCAGGCCATTGTATTCTTCCGGAATGGCCGCACCGAGCCAGCCCTGCTCAGCCACGGCGGTCCATAGCCCCGCATCATAGCTCTTGGCCGGATCGTCCAACACGCCGCGCACCACCGAGGGCGCGCAACGGGCGGCGAGGAACTTGCGCGCCTCGTCCTTGAGGAACTTCTGGTCGTCGGAATAGTCGAAATCCACTTGGACTTCCTCCTTGGGTCGCTCTGGCGGCGGCGTCGAGACACGATGGACCGCCTTGGCCTCGAGGGAAAGATTGACCTCGCGTCAAGGATTTCACGTTCTTATGGCGGCCTCGAAACGAGTGAGAGCGCGTGCGTGGCCAAGACCGTCTTTCAGCGGAACCAGAAGGTGTGGGTCGAGAGCGTTGGCGCGTGGGCGACGATCGAGAAGATCGTTCCCATCTGGGCCAAGGGTTTCGACGAACCGGTGCGCGTCACCTACGACGTCGGACTGAACCGCGAGTTCCAGGCCCATGAGCTGAAACCCGAAGACCGCATCGGCGAGGACGGCGGCGTCGCGCTCGCCAACTGGCGCATCCTGCGGGCCCGCAACAAGTGGCAGCAGGAAAGCGACTGCCTGCACCACCCCTATCCCGGGACCTATCCCGTGGTGGTGACCGACGCCAATGACTGGGGCGGCTGGCGCACCCCCGGAGCCGAGTACGATCGCGATCCGCGTAAGATGGAGTTCCAGGCGCGACTGATCGCCGCCGCGCCCCAACTGCACGCCTTGGCCCGCCAGTTGATTGAACTGGCCGCCGATCATCCGGAGGACGCGCCGCCGGCCCTGGTGGCCATCGCCCAGCGCGCCGCCGCCATCGAACGGGCCCTGCACGAGGTGCCCGCCGCCGACGCGTCGGTGACCATCCTCGAGGCCAGTTAGCCGGCCTCGATCTGCGCCACCGAAGGCTCGTCCGGAGTCGCTTTGAAATTGCCCTTCTTCCAGGCCCAGTAGAGCACCAGGATCGCTACGCCGGTGCCCACGACCATGGCCGGGACGGACGCCTCGGGCCCGAAGCCGCCGCCGCTCAGCCATTCCGGCGCCCCGGCCTTGGGGGTGCTGAAATACAGGCTCTCCTTGACCTCGATGCCTGACACCCGCGCGCCCCAGATCCAGCCCTGGGCGAAGTTCCAGGCCGCATGGACGCCCACCGACATCCAGATTCGACCCGTCAGCATGTAGAAGGCCGCCAGCATCAGGCCCGCCTCGATGCTGATGGCGAAGGCGGCCGTCGGCGTGGCGTTGTCGTTGCCCAGGTGCATCAGCCCAAACAGGGCGGCTGAGATGGCCAAGGCCCACCAGGCGCCGAACGCGCGCATCAGCAGGCGCAGGATGATGGCGCGGAAGACCAGCTCTTCCATGGAGCCCGAGAAGATGGCGACAGTGATCATGCCCCAGGCCGACGCGGCGCGCGGTCCGGTGACGTCATAGAGTCCAAAGCCGACCAGCAACCCAACCACCACGGTCATCATCGCCGCGCCAAGCAGCAGGCCGATCGCCAGCTCCGACAAGGCGGGTCGCAGAGCCAACTCCGAGGGCCACCGCGCTTCGGCCAAGCGCATCACGCCAGCGTAGAGACCATAGCCCGCCGCGCAGATGGCGAGAGTCGCCAGGGCGATCAGCGGCTCGTGCCCGTTGAACCAGACGCCCGGCAGGATCGTGGCCGCCGCGTCGATCAACATGAACGCGACGAACAGCAACACCCCCCAACCCAGGCATCGCAGCCACCGCAGGGGCCCCGGATGCACGAACCGGCGCGAGCCCAGGTCAAGGCCGGCGCTTGGCGCCGTATCGATCAGCGACATTGAATCAGACCCCAGAACAAGCACCGACCTTTGGCGGGATCACGCTTGGCTTCAAGTGACGAACGGTTCAGGTCGCGTTGCGCCGGCCAGTGGCGGCCAGTCCATGCCCGAGCCCGGGCGACGCAGGCGGCTGTGCGAGCCGAATTCCACCGCCGGGCGCGTGACGCCCAGGTCGATCTCGCCGCCGTTCGGCCCAAGCCGCCAGCAACGGCGTCCGACCCAGATCAGCACTTTCAGCCCGTCCGCCGCCCCGGCGCTGGCCCAGCCGCGCAAGGTCGCCTCGAACGGTGCGCGCCGCCAAGCCGTGGGCTTGGTCGGGTCGAGCTCGACATGGATCGTGCGGCCGCCCTGGCCGGCGTGCAGGACAAAACCGCTACGGTCCGGCCGCCACGTCTCGTCCAGGCGCTGATCGAGCAGCCAGTCGCAGGCGAAGTCCGCGCAGCCTTGCGGGCGGCCCTCATAGACGCCGCAGCCCTTGCCACGCTTGTAATAGCGGCACCAGACTTGCGGCGCCTTCTCCAGCTCGCGCACGCCGATCAGCTTGCAGCACTGGCCGCACTCGCCGCATTCCCGCCCGGTCATCGACGCCCCCTGTGGACCCAGCGGGGTCATGGCGCGGAACTCGCGACAATTCTGCAATCGGGTCAAGTGCGCCCTCGCCCCGACACATCTCCTTGCCTACATTGGCCGGATGCGCACCGACACGCCCCAGCCCGTCCAGCTTTCGGACTATCGCCCCTTCCCGTTCACGATCGAGACCACCGATCTCGAGTTCCTGCTGGATCCCGAGGCGACGCGGATCAGGGCGACCCTGACGATCAAACGCAGCGGCGCGCCCGGCGAGCCCCTGTTCCTGAACGGCGAACGCCTGAAGCTGATCTCGGTGGCCATCGACGGCCAGGCCCTCGGCGCGAACGCATACGCCCTAGACGGCGAGGGCTTGACGATCCACGCCGTGCCAGACGCCTTCGTCCTGACCACCGAGGTCGAGATCAACCCGTCGGCCAACAAGGCGCTGATGGGCCTCTACATGTCCGGCGGCCGGTTCTGCACCCAGTGCGAGGCTGAAGGCTTCCGGACCATCACCTTCTTCCCCGACCGGCCCGACGTGCTGAGCCGCTACACGGTGCGGATCGAGGCGGACGTGGCGTTCCCCTACCTGCTCAGCAACGGCAATCTGTGGGAAGGCGGCGAACTGGACTCCACGGTGGAAGGCGGCCGCCACTACGCCGTCTGGAACGACCCCTTTCCCAAGCCGGCCTATCTGTTCGCCCTGGTGGCGGGCCAACTGGACGTGCTGGAAGATAGCTTCGTCACCATGACCGGCCGGACGGTGGCGCTGAAAGTATTTGTCGATCCTGGCATGGCGCCGCGCGCCGCCTATGCGATGGACAGCCTCAAGCGCTCGATGAAGTGGGACGAAGAGGCGTTCGGCCGCGAATACGACCTGGACCTGTTCATGATCGTCGCCGTGCGCGACTTCAATTTCGGGGCGATGGAGAACAAGGGGCTGAACATCTTCAACAGCTCCCTGCTGCTGGCTGCCCCCGAGACCGCCACCGACATGGATTACGAGCGCATCGAAAGCGTCGTGGCCCACGAATATTTCCATAACTGGACCGGCAACCGCATCACTTGCCGCGACTGGTTCCAGCTGTGCCTCAAGGAAGGCCTGACCGTCTTCCGCGACCAGAGCTTCAGCGCCGACATGCGCGGCGAGGCCGTGCAGCGGATCAAGGACGTCAAGGCCCTGCGCGCCCGGCAGTTCGCCGAGGACGCCGGTCCACTGGCCCACCCGGTCCGGCCGTCCAGCTACATGAAGATCGACAACTTCTACACCGCGACGATCTATGAAAAGGGCTCCGAACTCATCCGGATGCTCAAGACGATCCTGGGCGCCGAGACTTTCCGTAAAAGCCTGGACCTCTATTTCGACCGCCATGATGGCGAGGCCACCACGGTCGAGGCCTTCATCGCCTGTTTCGCCGACGCCTCGGGCCGCGACATGGGCGAGTTCTTCGCCTGGTACGAGCAGGCCGGCACCCCAGCGGTATCGCTGACCCACGTCTATGACGAGGCCGCCCAGGCGCTGGAGATCACCCTTACCCAGGTCACCGCCCCGACCAGCGGTCAGCCCACTAAGCAGGCTCTGCCGATCCCGGTGACCATCGGCCTGCTCGACAGCGAGGGCGAAAGTCTGCGCGATAGCGAGGTGGTGCTACTGGACACGCCGACCAAGACCGTGCGCTGGGAGGGCGTCGCCAGCACCCCGGTGATCTCGGCCCTGCGTGGCTTTTCGGCGCCGGTGAACCTGACCGTCGACACGCGCTCGGTCGATCGCTACGTGCAGTTTGCCGCCGATCCCGACCTGTTCAACCGCTGGGAGTCCGGTCAGACCCTGGCCCGCGAACTGATCCTCGGCCGCGCCGCCGGGGCCCCCGACGAGGTTGGCGAGGAACGCTATGCCGACGCCCTGGGCAAGGCTCTGATCGACGAGGCCTCCGATCCGGCCTTCAAGGCCCTACTGCTGACCCTGCCCAGCGAAGGCGACCTCAGCCTGGCCGTCGATCCGGTCGATCCCGCCGCGATCCACGCCGCGCGTGGTCACTTGAAGACGGTCATGGCCGTCCATCTAGGCGACCTGCTGCGACGTCTGCACGGTGATCTGCAGAGCGGCGGCGAGTTCTCGGCCGACGCCAAGGCGGCCGGAAAGCGCGCGCTGCGTAACGGCTGCTGCGACCTGCTGGCGGCCGATCCGCACGCGGTCAATGTCGAGCGCATCGTCGGTCATTTCGAAAGCGCCGCCAACATGACCGACACCATGGGCGCTATCTCAGCCCTGATGACGGTCGGCGGCGAGCCGGCCGAGAAGGCCCTGGCCGACTTCCACGCCCAATGGCGCGACGAGCCGCTGGTGCTTGACAAGTGGTTCTCGGTCCAAGCGCGCGACCCTGGCGACGGTGCGATCGGCCGCATCCTGGCTCTGACGGCGCACCCCGATTTCGACGCCGGCAATCCAAACCGCATGCGGGCCCTGGTCCAGGGATTTTCGAGCGGCAACCCAGCCCAGTTCCACGACGCCAGCGGCGCGGGCTATCGTTTCCTGGCCGACCAGATCCTGGGGGTTGATGGCTTCAACCCCACGACCGCCGCGCGGTTGGTCGAACCGCTGGGCGCTTGGCGACGCTACGTGCCGGCCCTGGGCTTGCTGATGCGGGAACAGCTAGAGCGCATCTGCGGTCATGTCGGCCTGTCAAAGAACGTGTTGGAACTGGTGTCCCGCGCTCTGAATTGACGGCTTGCGGTGCAGCTTGAGCCGAGCGTGGCGCGATTCTCAGCGCCACGGGTTGCGACTAAAAGGCTCATGCGACGCCAAAACCGCCGTTCGTCGGTGACGCATCGGTCGCGGGTGCGGTAGATTCACCATGTCGGCGAAGTGACTCGCCGGGGCTGGCGGGAGCATCGGGCGTTGGAGCGTGGTGGGGCGAGGACCGGGAGGTTGGCGGGAGCCAGTCTGTCGGCGGCGGGCGCGGCCCGTCAGCGCGCCGCGCAATCGCCTTCTCAGGCCTATGTGCGGGTGGCGATCCTTGCCGCCCTGTTGCTGCTGGCCGTCTACACCGCCTTTGGCGTCAACCGCCTCAAGCAGGAAGCCAGTATTCCACCCGGCGGCGCGCCGCTGGCCGCCCAGGCCAAGCTGGTGGCTGGCGCCGTCGAAACCAATCTCGCCGCTCAGCGCGCCGGCTTGTCGGCCGCCGCCGATTTGCTGCAGCGTGACCCTAGCGCTCCCATGGACGCGGCCGAGACCGCTCTGCGCGCCGCCGGCGGCGAGGCCATGGCAGTGGCGGTGGTCGGCTCCACCGCCCCCCTGGCGGTTGCCGGTCGCGACCCGTCAGCCGACTGGATGGTCGCCGCCCGCGCCGCCGCTGCATCGGGCCGTAATGTCTGGATCGGCGCGCCGACCTCCGGCAGGCTCTATGTGGCCGTCGCGACGCCCGTCGGGGGCGGGCGCGGCTTCGTAATCGCCTCCAGCGATCCTTCGCGCCTGATCGCCGCCCCCCCCAAGGGCGCGGCCAGCGCCCTGATGCTGGCCGACGGCCGGATCTTGGCCTCCTCCGGCCGACCCATCCAGGGCGCCGCCAACTTGCGCGAGGCCTTCTCCCTATCGGTCGAGGACGTCAGCGACAGCGCCTCCGCCCTGCGCGGCCAGTCCGCCGATGGCCAGGCGCTGGATGTCGCGGTGCAGCCTCTGGCCCAAGGCGCTCTGTTGGCCGCCGCCAGCGCTCAATCGCGCACCGTGGCCAATGTTGATCGCCAGGTGATGCAAGGCGCGTTCTCGCTGCTGGCCCCGCTGGCCGTTGGCATCGCTTTGGCCCTGATGTTGATGCTGCAGAGCCGCCGGGTCGAGACCGCGCAGAAGGAGTTTGTCGACAGCGAGCAGCGCTTCCGCCTCGCCGTGGAAGCCGCCCGCTGCGGCATTTGGGAATGGGAGCTGGGCGCCGACCAGGTGTTCATGTCCGACGTCACCGGCGCGATGTTCGGCTGGGGCGGCGGCGGCGTGGTGGGCGGACAGGAGCTGCTGGACCGCGTGTCGGTCGACCATCGCGACAAGCTTCGCCAGGCCCTCGCCAATGCCGCCATGTACGGCGCCTTCGACGTATCGTTCCGGGTGCCGGGTCGCGACGGAGGTCGCTCGATCTGGGTCGACGCCCGCGGCCAGGGCTTTGGCAAGCCCGGCGAGGACGGCTATTCGCGGATCATCGGCGTGGCGCTCGATGTCACCGAGGAGCGTCTGGCCCAGGCCCGTGCTCAAGCCGCCGAGAACCGCCTGCGCGACGCCATTGAGAGCGTGTCTGAAGCCTTCGTGCTGTGGGACCGCCAGGGCCGGCTGCTGATGTGCAACCGTAACTATCGCAACGTCTTCAACCTCGAGCCCAAGCTGCTCAAGCCTGGGGCCCCGCGCAGCGAGGTCAACCGCTTCGCCGCCCTGGCCATCAAGCACGACCAACCCGCCCCGGACGGCGCCAAGGGCGTGCGCGAGGCCGAGCTGAACGACGGCCGCTGGATACAGATCAGCGAGCGCCGCACGGCTGAAGGCGGCCTGGTGATGACCGCCGCCGACATCACCGCCATCAAGAACCAGGAAGAAGCCCGCCGCCTGAATGAGGAGCAGCTCCAATACGCCGTGACAGGCCTTGAGCGCAGCCAGGAGCAGCTGGCCGAGCTGGCCCGCAAGTACGAGATGGAGAAGGTCAAGGCCGAGGGCGCCAACAAGGCCAAGAGCGAGTTCCTGGCCAATATGAGCCACGAGTTGCGGACGCCGCTGAACGCCATCAACGGCTTCTCCGAGATCATGATGAACGAGATGTTCGGCAAGCTCGGCGACGCCCGTTACAAGGGCTACAGCCTTGATATCCACAATTCCGGCCAGCACCTGCTGGCCCTGATCAACGACATCCTCGACATGTCGAAGATCGAGGCCGGCAAGATGAACCTGAAATTTGAGCCGCTGAGCCTGGAGGACGTCACCGAGGACGCCGTGCGCCTGGTGCGCAATCGCGCCGAGGCCGCCGGCCTGCAGCTGGAGATCGACTTCCCGGCCCTCCCCGAGGTCGAGGCCGACTACCGCGCGGTCAAGCAGGTGCTGCTAAACCTGCTGTCCAACGCCATCAAGTTCACGCCCCGCGCCGGCCGTGTCACCGTACGGGCCGAGATGCGCCGTGATCCGCTGGGCGAGCGCGTCCGCGTCTCCGTTATCGACACCGGCATTGGTATCGCCGCCGAGGATCTGGCCCGCCTGGCCAAGCCGTTCGAGCAGGTCGAGAGCCAACACGCCAAGACCACCCAAGGTACTGGCCTGGGCCTGGCCCTGACCAAGTCGCTGGTCGAGATGCACGACGGCTCGCTGGAAATGACCAGCGCCCCGGGCGAGGGCACCACGGTCAGCTTCGTGCTGCCGATCAACCAGGGCGGTCTGTCGTCCCTGCGCGACTTCGCGGCGGCGTGATCCGGGCTTGAAGAAGGTGCTGTTCGTCTGCAGCCAGAACAAGCTGCGCAGCCCCACGGCCGAGCAGGTGTTCTCGACCTGGCCGGACCTGGAAGTCGATTCGGCCGGCACCAATAATGACGCCGAAAACCCGCTGACGGGTGAGCTGGTGGCCTGGGCGGACGTGATCTTCGTGATCGAGAAAGCCCATCGCAACAAGCTGGCCAAGCGCTTCAAGCGCCAGCTGAAGGCGCGGCTGGTTTGCCTGGATATTCCAGATGACTACGCCTTCATGGATCCCGCGCTGGTGAGCTTGCTGCGGGCCAGGGTCGTACCCTACCTGCGCTGAGCGTTATCGCATTCGTCGCCAGCGTCAATGAGCTAACTCTCGAGCGGCGCAATGGCTATTCCTGGTTCAATACCAGCCCGAAAAAGGCGCTTGAGGCCTATGCCACCTGGAAAAAGGCCCATTCTGCGGCGAGGTGAAGCTCCGTCACAAACCCTTGGCCAAATTCACGCCGAAGTGTCGCAACCTTCGCCTAACACCCCCTCCAACACGCGTCCGCAATCGGACGACTCTGGAGGGGTTCCATGTCCAAGATTTTCAATCGGAAAGCGCTGCTGGCCGCCTGCGCGTTGGGTACGTTAACGCTGGTTACCGCCGCCAACGCCGCCGAAACCGCAGCAACCGCGCCGGCCGCGGAGCCCAACGACATCAACGCCGTCGAGCAGGTGCTGGTCACCAGCCTATCGACCACCCGCTCGGCCGTGCAGCTATCTGGTTCGGAAATGCAGAAGATCCTGCCAGGCCTGTCGCCAATGAAAGCCATCCAGACCCTGCCGGGGGTGATGTATGTCACCGCCGATCCCTGGGGCAACAACGAGCAGAACACCTCGTTGTTCATCCATGGATTCAACGGTCAACAGTTGGGCTACACGCTCGACGGCGTGCCGCTGGGCGACCAGAGCTACGGCAACTACAACGGCCTGTCGCCGCAGCGCGCGGTGATTAGCGAAGTGGTCGGCAAGGTCATCCTGTCGTCAGGCGCCGGCGCGCTGGGCACCGCCTCGACCAGCAACCTGGGCGGCGCGATCGAGACCTTCAGCAACGACCCGCGCGCCGAATTCGGCGGACAGTTCAACCAGACGCTGGGCAGCTACGACACCAGCCGCACCTTCGTGCGCCTCGACACGGGCGCGTTCGCCGGGAACAACAGCCTCTATCTCGCCTACGCCCATCAGAAAGCTCGCGCCTGGGACTTCAACGGCAAGCAGGGCGGCGACCAGGCCAACCTGAAATACG
Source organism: Caulobacter sp. DWP3-1-3b2 (assembly GCF_049896325.1). Lineage (NCBI taxonomy): Bacteria > Pseudomonadati > Pseudomonadota > Alphaproteobacteria > Caulobacterales > Caulobacteraceae > Caulobacter > Caulobacter sp. DWP3-1-3b2. The sequence continues at coordinate 157,347 of NZ_JAFCUB010000003.1, read as the reverse complement.
TGAACGACGGCGAGCACGGCAAGCTGACCTTCTACCTGTCCTATTCGGACAAGATCGAACCGAACGAGGACGGCACCACCCGCTATTTCCCCAGTCGCGCAAATCGGCCGACGGACGCCTACCAGCCCTATACCCGCCCGTTCCTTTATCCGGACTTCGCCGCCGCCCTGGCTTATCTGGACGCAGCCGGCAACTATCCGGCTTCGCAGGGCGACAACTATCGCAACTATTTCAGCGCCGCCCAGCGCAAAGACTATCTGACCTACATCAAGTATGACGCCAAGCTGAGCGACAACGTCACCTGGTCGAACCAGGTCTACTATCATGACGACCACGGCCGCGGCATCGTCGCCGGCCCGATCCGGGTGGCGGGCCTGCCGAACCTGTTCAACTTCTACTTCCCGGGCCAAGACCTGAAGAAGGTGTTTGGTAATTCGGGTTTCGCCACCCGCACCACCGAGTACCAGATCGACCGCGTGGGCGGCATCTCGACCCTGAACGCCACGTTCGGCGAGCACCAGATCGAGGCCGGCTTCTGGTACGAGCACAACAAGTCGTCGGCCTATCGCCGCTGGTACCCGTTCGACGTCAACCATCCGACCTCGCCCTATGACGTGCCCACCGGCTGGCTGATCACCCAGTACGGCAGCGAGATCGACAACAAGGTCTACCAGTTCCACGTCCAGGATCAGTGGCGCATCCGCGAGAACCTGGTGTTGCAGGGCGGCTTCAAGAGCAGCGTGCAGGACGCGACCGGCGCGGTGGCGGTGCAGCCCATCGTCGGTTCGCTGGTCAACTCGATCGGCCTGCCGGTCGGCAACATCAAGACCAAGGAATGGTTCCTGCCCCAGATCGGCGCGGTGTGGACCGCTTCGACGGGCGACGAGTTGTTCGTCAACATCCAGAAGAACCTGCGCCACTTCCAGACCTATGGTGGTGGCGGCCTGTCGCCGTTCAGCCTGGGCAGCCAGGCGGCGTTCGACCAGTTCAAGAAGAGCGCCGACCCGGAGACCGCCTGGACCTACGAGGCCGGCCTACGGGGCAAGCGCGAGATCGCGTTCGGCCCGTTCACCGCGATCGACGGCCAAGCGAGCGTTTATCACACCGACTTCAGCAACCGCCTGCTGGGCGTGGCCCCTTCGGCGGCCGCGATTTCGATCATCGGCGGCGCGGCGATCGTCCAGAACGTGGGCAGCGTCAAGACCGACGGCGTCGACGTGGCCGCCACCCTGCACATCGGCGAACACTTCTCGTTCTACAACGCGCTTTCGTACAACCGCTCGGTCTATCAGGACGACTACACCAGCGGCTCGACCACGATTGGCGGCGTCATCACCCCGACCGTCGTGCACATCGCCGACAAGAAGGTGCCCGGCAGCCCCGAATGGCTGAACAAGTTCGTGGCCACCGGCAATTTCGGCAATTTTGAAATCCAGGTGATCGGCGACTTCGTCGGCGACCGCTTCGCCACTTACACCAACGACCTGAAGGTCAACAGCTACATGCTGTACAGCCTGCAGGTCAGCTATGACTTTGAGACCCCGGCCAGCTGGCCGGTGAAGGGCCTGAAGCTGAGCGGCAACGTCACCAACCTGACCGACGAGGAGGGCGACCTGAACGTCACCGTCTCGCAACCGGCTGGCAGCTACAGCACCTTCCCCATCCCGCCGATCCAGGGTTTCGTCACCCTGTCCACGCGGTTCTAGAGACGGGCGACTCGCCGCCTTTTCTTCTCCCCTTTCCGGGGCGAGTCACGCCTGCATCGAGCGCCCCGGACCTGGTCCGGGGCGCTTTTCGTTCGAAACGCAAAGCAGCAGATTTCGCCTTCCGCCGCTTTGTGCCGGGCTTGGCAAATGGTGAGGTCAAGGCCTCAGCAGAGAGACCTCCCATGTCCCTGACCCTGCACATGCAGCCGCTGGCCTCTTGCGGCTGGAAGGTTCTGATCGCGTTCTATGAGAACGACACGCCGTTCGAGGCAAAAATCGTTGATCTAAGTGACCCGGCCGAGACAGCGGCGTTCCAGGCGCTGTGGCCGACCAGCAAGATGCCTTTGCTGCGTGACGACGCGCGGGATCAGACTGTGCGGGAGACGCCGGTCATCATCGAATATCTACAGACCTGGTCTCCGGGTCCGGTCCGCTTCATCCCCGGCGGGGCAGAGGCCGCGCTGGACGTGCGCCTGATGGATCGCCTGTTCGACCTCTATGTCCAGGAGCCGATGCAGAAGATCGTCGGCGACCAGATCAGGCCGGCTGTCGCCAAGGATTCCTACTGCGTGGCCCAAGCTCCCGCTCAGTTGGCGATGGCCTATGACCTGATCGAGGCGCGCCTGGCGGATCGGCCCTGGGCGGCGGGCGAGGTTTTCGGACTAGCCGACTGCGCCGCCGCCTCGGCACTGTTCTATGCCGACAGGGTGGCGCCACTGGCTCCGGCCCATCCGAACACCAGCGGTTATCTCGACCGCTTGCTGGCCCGTCCTTCGCTCTCGCGGGTGATCGAGGAGGCCCAGCCCTATTTCGCGATGTTCCCGACCTAGGCGGCGCGCGCCCGCGTGTTCGAGAGACGCGATTGGACCTGTTCCTGGCCCGTCTCGAAGCGCGCTACCAGTCGCGCCAGTTCCGAGGCTTCGGAGCGCAGGTTCGAGGCCGCGGCCGTCGCCTCTTCGACCATGGCCGCGTTCTGCTGGGTCACCTGGTCCATTTGATTGATGGCGGCGTTTACCTGGTTCAGGCCCGTGGCCTGCTCTTGCGATGACTGGGCGATCTCGGAGATCAGGGTGTCAATCTGGGTGACCTTGCCCACGATGCCGTTCAAGGCCTCGCCCGTGTCGCCGACCAATTGCACGCCGCGCGCCACCTGGGCGGTGCTGCTGGCGATCAGAGTCTTGATCTCCTTGGCGGCCTCGGCTGAACGCTGGGCCAGGGCGCGCACTTCCTGAGCGACGACGGCAAAGCCACGACCCGCGTCACCGGCCCGAGCCGCCTCGACCCCGGCGTTCAGGGCCAGCAGGTTGGTCTGGAAAGCGATCTCGTCGATCACGCCGATGATCTGGGTGATCTGGCCGGAACTCTGCTCGATCTCGCCCATGGCGGCCACCGCGTCGCGCATGACTTCGCCTGAACGAGCCGCGTCCCGGCGGGCGCCGCTGGCCGCCGTCGAGGCCTCCTTGGCCCCCTCGGCGCTGCGGCGGACCGTGGCGGTCAGCTCATCCAAGGCGGCGGCGGTCTCTTCGAGCGATGCGGCCTGCTGCTCGGTACGGCGCGATAGGTCATCCGAAGCGCTGGCGATTTCGTCCGACCCGGCCTGGAGCCCGCCGGTCGCGGAGGCGATAGCACCCATGGCGACGCGCAGGCTGTCGATAGCGGCGTTGAAGTCATCCTTGATCTGCTGGTACCGCCCCTCGAACTGCACTCGGATGCCTGCGGTCAGGTCGCCGTCGGCCAGACGTCTGAGGCTGTCGGCGAGAGCCGAAACCACGGCGCCCTGTTCGTCGTCCACCTGACGGCGCGCGGTCTCGCCGCGCGTTCTTTCCAGCTCGATCTCGGTGACGTCAGTGGCGAACTTGATGACCTTGTAAGGCTTGCCGGATGTGTCGAGCACGGGATTGTAGGACGCCTGAATCCAGATTTCCTTGCCACCCTTGCCGATCCGCATGAACCTGGCGGCGATGAATTCGCCGCGATTAAGCTGCCGCCAGAAGTCCTGGTACTCGGCGCTCGCGGCCTCGCCTGGCGATACGAACAGGCTGTGGTGGCGGCCTTCGATCTCATTGGCGGCGTAGCCGATGGCGTGGAGGAAGTTGGCATTGGCCCGGATGATCGTGCCATCAAGCCGAAACTCGATCACCGCCTGCGAACGATCCATGGCCGCGACCTGTGCTTCGAGCTCCAACACGCGTTCAGCGGCGACCTTGGTTTGCTTGCGATTTGAAAACATCGTTCTGCGCTCCGGCCATTGCGGCCTTTCGGCTTCTAGCCATGAAGACCCCTAACGATCCCCTAATTAGAAAATCATCCGGGGTCACAACTCCAAGGTGAGCCACGGCGCCTATATTTAAGCTGTCAACTCGGCCTTTCGCGGTAACGAGGGGTGAATTTGGGATTCGGATACGAAAACGCTCCGTGCGCGCATAAATCGCTCCGAGCTAAACCCCCGGAATATAGTATGTCTTTAGCGTAACCTGATCGCGGTCTTCGGGGATGACCTGGATGCCGGTGTTGTGCTGACCGACGGGCTGCTCGGTCCGCCCGGGGCTCACATCCTCTACGTCAATACAACGTTCGAGCGCATGACCGGCTTTAACCGGGACGAAATCGTGGGAAAAGATCCGCGAATTTTTCAGGGTCGAGGCCCTAGTCTGGCGGCGCGAAAGCTAATGGCGCGCGCTTTGCGAGCCGGTGAGCGCCGCGCCACCACCCTGGTCAATTACCGAAAATCCGGCGAGGCCTATCTCTGTTCGATCGAGGTGTTCCCGATCCTCGACCCGGATGGCGTGCTGGTCAACGTCGTGGCCCTGGAGCGCGAGGTCGAGCGGCGACCGGGGCGGCATCCCGCCTATCGCCCGACCAGCATCGAGGATGAACGCTCCTAGGCCAGGGCGTCGGCTTTCCAGGCAAGGTATTCCGGAGTTTGCAGCAAGCGTTCGCAATAGGCCTCGGCGGCGCCTGTGTCGCCGTGGTTGGACAGCCTGATCCCATAGGTGCGGAAGCGCGTCGCCACCGGCGTGTAAAAGGCGTCGGCGATCGACCATTTGCCCAGCAGGAACGGTCCGCCCGAGCGCTCCAGCAGCTGGTTCCAGCGCAGGACGATCTTGCGGACGTCGGCCTGGGTGGCCGGAGAGATGTCCACGACCTTGCGGGTTTCCAGCTCCATCGGGCATTCGCCGCGCAGGGCCGAGAAGCCCGAATGCATTTCGGCCGCCGCCGCGCGGCCGATGGCCCGCAGGGCCGGATCGGCAGGCCACAGCAAGGCCTCCGGATAGGTCTCGTGCAGGTATTCGCAGATCGCCAGCGAGTCCCAGACCACCAGGTCGCCGTCCTTGACCACCGGCACCAGGCTGGTGGGTGAGTGCTTGGCGAGTTCGGCCTCGGAGGTCTCGGCATGGCGCAGCTCGACCAGGGTCTCGGTGAAGGTGGCGCCCGTGTGCTTGAGCGCCAGCCAGGGGCGCAGCGACCAGCTGGACCACCTCTTGGTGCCGATGACGATTTCCATGGCGGTCTCCTTGAGGTCAGACAGGCGAGCGTCTGGGCTTAGCGCGCCTGCCGCTGGCCGACAACGCCAGGATATCTAGGGTCTTTGACTTGTGGCCTGACAGGCTGGAGAAGCGGCTTGGGGCCGCGGAAAAGCATAGGCCCAGGGATAGGTCTCGTTCGGCGCACCGGGGTCGGCGGCCACGGTCCGTAGCGAACGGGCGCGGTTGAGCGCCTCGACGGAAACAATCTGGGCCGAGCGCCAAGGCGTCGACGGGCGTTGCGCGGAGGGATGCATGACGTGGCCTCGAAGACGACCGTCTGTCGCGGCCATGAGGTCCATTGAAAACCGCTGCGCCTGAACCGGCATCAGCGTCTTTGTTGTCGAGCGTTCATCTCCACGTCTGGAATGACCGCGATTTCCCCTCTGGCCTTGGCGCTTCCCTTACGTCTATGGTCGGCGCAACGATTAGAACAAGTGTTTGAAGGGAGAGGCCCAGAATGGCTCAGGCGAATGCGCCGAGCAGCGGCAAACCGCTGTACTCGAATGGCTACAAGGCCACGGTTCTGGGGCTGCTGCTGGCCACCTACACCTTCAACTTCATCGACCGCACGATTATCGCCACCATCGGCCAGGCCATCAAGGTCGATCTCAAGCTCACCGACACCCAACTCGGCCTACTTGGCGGCCTCTATTTCGCCCTGCTCTACACGCTGCTCGGCATCCCGATCGCCCGGCTGGCGGAGCGCTGGAACCGGGTCAGCATCATCTCGATCTCGCTGGTCGTCTGGTCGGGCTTCACCGCCCTCTGCGGTAGCGCCGGCAGTTTCGCCCAATTGGCTCTCTATAGATTCGGGGTCGGGGTCGGCGAGGCGGGTTGCTCGCCCCCAAGCCACTCGCTGATCAGCGACTATTATGCGCCCAAGCAGCGCGCCTCGGCGCTGTCGATCTACTCGTTCGGCATTCCCCTGGGCACGATGTTCGGGGCGATCATCGGCGGCTGGCTGGCCCAGGAGTTCAGCTGGCGCGTGGCCTTCGTCATCGTCGGCCTGCCCGGCATCATCCTGGCGGTCATCGTCAAGCTGGTGGTCAAGGAGCCGCCCCGCGGCCACTCCGAGGCCAAGGAGCATCCGCTCGAAGCCGAGGATGTGGTGGTCGAGCCGCCCAAGCCGGCCTTCTCGCTCGCCAATGAGTTTCACGAGATCTGGGCGGTGATGAAGACACTGTTCGGCAAATGGCCCGTGCTGAACATGATACTGGGCGTCACCATCGCCTCGTTCGGCTCCTACGGCTCAGGCGCCTTCGTGCCGTCTTATTTCGTCCGGGAGTTCCATCTCGGCTACGCCCAAGTCGGTCTGATCACCGGGGTGGTCGCGGGCTTCTCGGCCGGCATCGGCACCCTGGTCGGCGGCTTCTTGGGCGACTGGGCGGGACGGCGCAGCGCCAAGTGGTACGCCCTGGTCCCGGCCATAGGCTTGCTGATCGCCACCCCGATCTACATTACCGCCTATCTGCAGACCGACTGGCAGACGACCGCCCTGATCCTGCTGATCCCCGGCATCTTCCACTATGTGTATCTGGCCCCGACCTTCGGCGTCGTCCAGAACTCGGTCGAGCCGCGCCGCCGGGCCACCGCCACGGCCTTGCTGTTCTTCTTCCTCAACCTGATCGCCCTGGGTGGCGGGCCGGTGTTTACCGGCTGGCTGATCGACCATCTGGCGCAGCACAATTTCAATACGCCCGACGCTGGCGGCCTGATCGACACCGTGCTGGCCTCGTTCGGCCGCCATGCCGACGCCGCCAACTTCGCGGCGACCTGCCCAGGCGGCGTCGCCCCCAAGGGCTCGCCCGTCGAACTGGCCAAGCTATGCAACACCACCCTGGCCCATTCCAGCAAGCAGGGGATCATCGTCTCCCTGTGCTTCTACGCCTGGGCGTCGCTGCACTACGCCTTGGCCGCCATCGGCATGGTCAAGCACATGAAGGAGCGGTCGGTGGCTCAGGGTTAGGAACCCGCTAGAGTGGGTTTGCTTTAGACTGAACCGTTGCCTTTTGATCCTTTCATCCCGGCAAAAGCCGGATAAAAAGGAGTTTAGGGGTGACGCTTCAATGTGAAGCGAACGCGCTCTAGCCCGCTCACGCCCCCACCGCCCAATACCGATAACAATAGGCCGGAGCGAACCCCAGCCCGCTGTACAGCGCGATAGCCGGGGCATTATCGGCCTCGACCTGGAGGTAGGCCCGCCGGGCGCCCTGTCCCTCGGCCATGTCCAGCAGCGCGCCCAGAATCCGCCGCGCCAGGCCCTTGCGGCGGTGGCCAGGCAAGGTGCGCATGCCGAAGATTCCGGCCCAATCGCCCTCGACCGCCGCAGCGCCCAGGGCGGCGGTCTGGCCGTCGATGTCCATCCGGCCGAAGAAGGCCGGGGCGGGGATGCGGCCCAGGGCGTCCAGCCGTTCGCGGGCCTCGGCGGCGTTGCCGGCCGCGCTCGCCAGGAACACCGCCTCGAAGGCCGGATCTGGGGTGGCGGAGAGAGTCACGGCTTCGTCCGCATCGCCCGTCGTGGCGCCCGTCATCACCAGGGTCTCGTGGGCGGGCCGGTAGCCCCGGGCCGTCAGGTGCTCGGCGAGATTGGCGGGGACCGCCGCCCCGTCCGCCAGCTTGAAACAGGCCGGCGCGCCGCGCGCCGCGTAGAAGGCCTCGACCGCGTCGATCGCCTCGTCGGCGGGTCGGCCGGGCTCGTCCAATGGCCAGCAGGCGTTGATGCGCCGCGACCAGCCATCCGAAGCCTTCAGCCGCCACCCGCCCAAGGCGGCAGTTTCGCGGGCCGGCCAGGCGCGGTCGGCGATCGGTTCGAGCAGGCGCGGATCGATGATCATGCAGCCTTTGTAGCAGACGAGCGCCCCAAAGGTCCTCGCCGTGGGGCCCCGTGGGGGAAGCGGTCGCGAAGCGACCGGTGGGAGGAGTTTTAGGAGGGTTGATCCGGGCTGGGCGGCCTTCCGCACACTCCCCCTCCGTTGGCTTCGCCGACACCTCCCCCACAGGGCCCCACAGAGGAAGAAGCTGCGCCTAAAGCGGCTTCAGATTGTTGGCGGCGATCTTTCCGCGCTCCTCGGCGCTGTCGAAGCTTACCTTCTGGCCCTCATCAAGGCTGCGCAGCCCCGCGCGCTCGACGGCGCTGATGTGGACGAACACATCCTTGCCGCCGTCATCGGGTTGGATGAAGCCAAAGCCCTTGGTGCCGTTGAACCATTTCACAACGCCGGTCGCCATGCGGAAGTCTCCTCGAGAGCGCCAAACCAGTGCCCGGACAAGCGGGCGGGTAACAATCGCAGTTGTCCGGGTAGCGGTAGCAGGCCCAAATCCAGGATTGCGCGGCAGAGTGGACACGCCCCTGTAGAGGGGTCAATTCAAAAAACACCGGTATACTCAAGCGTGCGCGGGGGCCTAGTGCTCGGCCAGAAGGGCCTCGACCAGGCCATGGGCCTCGGGGCTGGACCAGTCGGCGTCGCCCGCCAACCTGGCGCGCTCGCGGCCCTGCTTGTCGTAGATCACCGTCGTCGGATAGCCCTCGGCGCGGGGATCCAGCGCGAACGACAGCTTGTAACCGGGGTCGCGATAGACCTGCAGTGGGCTGTTGGCGGTCATCTGAGCCTGGACCAGGTTGAGGTCGCTGTCGCGATCGACGCTGATCGGCAGCACCTTCAGCGGCTGGGTCGCGTAGCTGGCCTGCAGCTTGGCCAGGGTGGGCATCTCTTTCTTGCACGGCGCGCACCAGGTGGCCCACAGGTTCATCACCACCACCTGGCCCTTGAAATCGGCGAGGGTCAGGGATTTTCCGGCGCCATCGGTAAACACCGTGGTCGGCTGGCCGCGCGGCGCGGCCGGCACATCCAGCTTCGCCAGGGACGCTTTCTTGAATTCGTTGAGGTCGGTGACACCTGCGGGTTTGAACGAAGCTGCGCCGATGACGTATAGAACCGCCGCGACGCCGATGATCACCGCGGCGGCGATGACCCACTTCAGCGGGCCGGGCTTGCGCGCGGCTTGTTCCCTGTCTGACTGGAATTCGCTCATATGACCGACAACGCCTCCGATAAGCCTCAGACCGCGACGGGCGGACAGGGCCAAGCCATGTGGGGCGGCAGGTTCTCGGCCAAGCCGGCGGAGCTGATGCAGGCGATCAATGTCAGCATCGGCTTCGACAAGCGCCTGTGGAGCCAGGACCTGGCGGGCTCCCGCGCCCATGCGCGGATGTTGATCAGTCAAGGCGTGATTGCAAGCGAAGACGGCGAGGAAATCCTCAAGGGTCTCGACGCCATCGAGGGCGAGATCACGGCGGGAGCCTTTCCGTTTCGCGACGAATACGAAGACATCCACATGAACATCGAGGCCCGGCTGCGCGAGTTGATCGGCCCGGTGGCCGGCCGCCTGCACACCGCCCGCTCGCGCAACGACCAGGTGGCCGTCGATTTCCGGCTGTGGGTGCGCGAGGCCTGCGAGAGGTCTGCAGCCCAACTGGCGTCTTTGCAAAAAGCGCTGGTCGCCCAGGCCGAGGCCTATGCCGACGCCCTGATGCCGGGCTTCACCCACCTGCAACCGGCCCAGCCGGTGACCTTCGGCCACCACCTGATGGCCTATGTCGAGATGTTCGGCCGCGACGCTTCGCGGTTCCGCGACGCCCGAACCCGGATGAACGAGTGCCCGCTGGGCGCTGCGGCCCTGGCCGGTTCGCCCTTCCCGATCGACCGCCACGCCACGGCCGCCGAACTCGGTTTTGACCGCCCGACCGCCAATTCGCTGGACAGTGTCTCGGCGCGTGACTTCGCGCTGGAAGCCCTGTCGGCCGCCACGATCGCCGCCACGCACCTGTCGCGCCTGGCCGAGGAGATCGTGCTGTGGACGACGCCAATGTTTGGCTTCATCAAGCTGACCGACGCCTTCACGACCGGCAGCTCGATCATGCCGCAAAAGAAGAACCCCGACGCCGCCGAGCTGATCCGAGCCAAGGTCGGGCGGATCCTGGGAAGCCTCACCACCCTGACCGTGGTGATGAAGGGCCTGCCGCTGGCCTATTCCAAGGACATGCAGGAGGACAAGGTCCCGACCTTCGAGGCCTTCGACGCCTTGGAGCTGTCCCTGCTGGCCACGGCCGGCATGGTCGCCGACCTGACGCCCAACACCGAGAAGATGGCCGCCGCCGCCGGCGCGGGTTTCTCGACCGCGACGGACCTGGCCGATTGGCTGGTCCGCGAACTGAACATGCCTTTCCGCGACGCGCACCACGTGACAGGCTCGGCGGTGAAGGCGGCCGAAACCAAGGGCGTTGATCTGGCGGAACTGGCGCTCGCCGACTTGCAGGCAATCGAGCCGCGCATCACCTCTGAAGTTTATACCGTGCTCACGCCCGCCGCCTCGGCGGCGAGCCGCATCAGCTATGGTGGGACCGCTCCCACCCAGGTTCGCGCCCAGATCGCGCGTTGGAAGGAACTGCTCGGATGATCCGTCCTATCGCCCTCATCACCCTGGCCGCCCTGGCCCTGTCGGCCACCGCCTGTGGCAAGCAGGCCGAGTTGGAGCGCCCCGCTCCGCTGTGGAACGCCCAGAAGAAGGCCGTCTACGAGGCCCAGCGCCGGCAGTCCTCGGCCCAGGTCAACAAGCCGGCGCGCGCCAATGGCACGCAGGAAAACATTGACCCGGCGTCCAGCAACCGCACCACCCGCGCCGCGCCCCTGGCCGGCACGGCCCCCGACCCCTTCGGTGGCCCCTCGGGCGCCGGCTTCCCGAGCGCGCAACCGAACTAGCGCGTCCCTTCACCAACGCCGCATCGTTTTCCCCGTCTCCCCGGCGAAGGCCGGGGCCCAGGTGAAACCCTGCCGTGGCTCCTGATGAATCTGGGTCCCGGCCTTCGCCGGGAAGACGGAGGTTGGGGGCTTGACCTTAGAGAGCTGCTAGACTCGTGAACCATTTCGAATACGGCCCCGAGGGGTTGGCCTGTGAAGGCGTCCCGCTGGCTCGCATCGCGGCCCAGGTCGGCACGCCGGTCTATGTCTATTCCCGCGCCACGCTGGAGCGGCACTTCACGGTGTTTCGCGACGCCCTGACGGCCGCCTGTGTGGTTGATCCGCTGATCGCCTATGCGGTGAAGGCCAATTCCAATGTGGCCGTGTTGAAGGTGCTGGGCGACCTGGGGGCCGGCGCCGACACGGTATCCGAGGGCGAGGTCCGACGGGCCCTGGCGGCCGGCATCCCCGGCGATCGCATCGTGTTCTCGGGCGTCGGCAAGAAGCGCGGCGAGATCGCGTTTGCCCTGCAAGCTGGCGTCGCCGAGATCAACGTCGAGTCAGAGCCCGAGCTGAACCTGGTCGCAGCGGTGGCCGCCGAGCTAGGCGTCAAGGCCAAGGTGGCGTTTCGGGTCAATCCAGACGTCGCGGCCGGCGGTCATGCCAAGATCGCCACCGGCAAGTCCGAGAACAAGTTCGGCGTGTCGTTCGCCGAGGCCGCGCGGCTCTACGCCAACGCCAGCAACCACGCAAACCTCGAACCGATCGGCGTGGCCTGCCATATCGGCAGCCAGATCACCGACCTTTCGCCCATGCGCCAGGCCTTCACCAAAATGCGCGGCCTGGTCGAGCAGCTGCTGGGCGAGGGCTTGCATGTCGAGCGCCTGGACCTGGGCGGCGGCCTGGGCGTGCCCTATTTCGACATGCCCGCCCCGCCCTCGCCCGCCGACTTCGCGGCCATGGTCAGCGAGGTGACCCAGGGCCTGCCCGTCAAGCTGGCCTTCGAGCCGGGCCGGGTGATCGCCGCCAACGCCGGGGTGCTGGTCAGCGAGGTGATCCATGTCCACGAACGGCCGGAGGGCAAGCGCTTCCTGGTCATCGACGCGGCCATGAACGACTTGATCCGCCCGGCCATGTACGACGCCTTCCACGACATCCGCCCGCTGATCCCGCGCGCCGGCGAGATGACCTATGACGTGGTGGGACCCATCTGCGAAACGGGCGACACCTTCACCCGCGATCGCGCCCTGCCGCCGCTGGCGTCGGGAGATCTCGTGGCCTTCATGTCGGCCGGCGCCTATGGCGCGGCCATGGCCAGCGAATACAACACACGCCCGCTGGCGCCCGAGGTGCTGGTGGACGCCGATAAGTTCGCGGTCATTCGCGAGCGGCCGACGTATGAGGAGATGCTGAGCCGGGACGTGGTGCCGGACTGGGTCTAAGGGCGTCGTTGTCAAATCGACCAAGGCGGCCTATGTTCAGGCCTATGCCAGAGGCTTCGACCGTGGGTTACGAGAAACACGTCAGACTATTCCGTAACGGCCGAAACCAAGCCGTGCGAATTCCGCGCGGGCTGGAGTTTCCCGGCGATGAAGCAATCCTGCGCAGAGATGGTGACAAGCTGATCCTCGAACCAGCCCCGCCTCGGTCGTTGTTGGCCGTACTGGCGTCGTTGCAGCCAATCGAAGAGGATTTCGATCCAATCGACGATCCGGCGCCGGAGCCTGTCGAGCTTTGAGTCAGGGTTGGCTGCTAGACACCAACATCCTGTCGGACTTGGTGCGCAATCCAGCGGGTCGGGTGGCCGAACACATCAGGCAACGTGGCGAAGCCAATGTCCGCACCAGCGTCATTGTAGCCGCGGAACTGCGATTTGGCGCTGCCAAGAAGGGCTCCGCGCGCTTAGCTACGCAATTGGAAGCGATCTTGGCGGTGATCCAAATCCTACCGCTCACGCCTCCTGCTGACCGCCTCTACGGCGAAATTCGCGCTAAACTGGAAAGCGTCGGCACGCCGATAGGCGGCAACGACATGTTGATCGCTGCCCACGCCCTAGCCGGTGACGACATTTTGGTAACCAACAACGATCGTGAATTCTCGCGTGTCGAAGGCCTGTCGATCGAGAACTGGCTCCGTTAGTCCAGCGCCCCGATATAGGGCAGCCCCCGGCTCTTGCCTTCGTCGTCCAGCCCATACCCGACCAGATACCGGGCAGGGGCTTCCCAGGCCACGAAGTCGGGTTCGATGCGGGGCTTGTCCCAGGGCTTGCGGGCGAAGACGGCGGTCATGACTTCGCTGGCGCCGGCGTCCTTGACCAGGCGGGCGGCTTCGCCCAGCGACAGGCCGGTGTCGAGCACGTCGTCCAAGACCAGGGCGCGGCGGCCGATCAGCGGGCGTTGCAAGTCGGCGCGGACCTCGCAGCGGCCAGAGCTCTTGCGTTCGTCATGGTAGGAGGCCAGCCACAGGGCGTCGAAGCGCACGTCGCGGCCGGCGCGCCACAGGGCCCGGGTCAGGTCGGCGGCGAACCACAGGCCGCCGGTCAGCAGGCAGACGGCGACGGTATCGTTGTCGATGCGCGGCGCGATGGCCTGGGCCAGGGCTTCCACCCGCTCGGCGATCTCCTCTTGCGAGATCAGGACTTCGGGGGCGACGCGGTCGGTCATGTGCGGATTCTTCAGTGGTGGGGAGCCGGCTCGGCCGCTCCGGTCTCATGAGCGGGGCCCTCATGTCCAGCCCCTTGCGCGCTCTGGAACGGGGAAGCGTCGCCCGCGGCGATGTGGGCCGGCTGGTCTTGCGCGCCGCGCAGGGTGGGCGCCTCGTGGTCGGAAACCTTCTCCACATGCGGCGCCGCGCCGGCCGACCTGGCGGCCCCAGGCTCCAGGGCGAAGCCGATCTCCAGGGTGTTGGCGGTGCGCGGCGGATCCAGCAGGGTGACCGAGAAGTGGCGGGTCTGACTGGGTGGGATCATCGGATCGGCCGCGGCGGCCAGCTTGCCGGCAACGCGCTTCTGGTGCTCGTTCAGCAGCGCGACCCGCAGCGGCGGGGTGGCGACGGTGTGGTCGGTGATGTTGCGGATGACGCCGGTGATGGTGATGGCGGCGTGGCCCTCGTGCATCGTCGGCTCGGCCTTCAGGCCCTCGACCACCAGGCCGACATTGTTCACCGGCATGCGGGCGAAGGCGTAGGCGCCGGCCGTGGTCGGCCACAGGTGGGCGACGTTCAGGCGGAAGACGCCGGCTCCGACCAGGATGACGACCATCACCGCGACCATGCCGCCCCAGATGACGCCGGTGGTCTTGGCTTCCTTCAGCCGCCGCTCGGCGTCGGCGCGGGCCCGGAACACCTTGGGCAGTTCCTCGCCGGGAAGAGCGCTGACGGGGGCGTCGGGATCATCGACCGGGTTGGTCGGGCCATCCAGCGCGGCCATGGCGGGATCAGCCGCCAGGTCAGCCGCCGAGGGTTCGTCGAACAGGTCGAGGGCGTCTTCGTTGCGGGCCGTCCAACGGGCGCCGCAGGACGCGCAACGCACGACACGGCCAGCCGCGCCAACCTTTGAGTCATCGACGAAATAGCGGCTGGCGCACTCTGGACAGGTCAGTATCATGGCCGCGAATCGGACGCTCCCCGCTCCTACCTCACGAGGTCGCCGATTTTGCCAGCCATGTCCACAAGCCCCAGCGACACACCCTTGCGCATCGACGAAGATCTGGACGATGGCTCCGTCCCCGTCGTTCGCTTCGAGGGCGTCTCGATGCGGTATGGACGAGGGCCTGAAACCCTGAGCGACCTCGCTTTTTCCTTATACCCAGGGTCTTTCCATTTCCTCACCGGCCCGTCTGGCTCGGGCAAGAGTTCGTTGCTCAAGCTGATCTATCTGGCTCACCGTGCGTCACGGGGTCGCGTGCAGTTGTTCGGCCGCGACGTGAGCCTGGTGAAGGGCGAGGACCTGCCGTTCCTGCGCCGGCGCATCGGCGTGGTGTTTCAAGAATTCCGGCTGCTGGAGCACCTGTCAGTGTTCGACAACGCGGCCTTGCCGCTGCGCATTTCGGGCCGCAAGCCGGCCACCTATCGCGACGACGTGGCCGAGCTGCTGCATTGGGTGGGGCTGGGCGAACGCATGCACGCTCTTCCCGCCACTCTGTCGGGCGGCGAGAAGCAGCGGCTGGCCATCGCCCGCGCCGTGGTCGACCGGCCCGACGTGCTTCTGGCCGACGAGCCGACCGGCAATGTTGATCCGGCCATGTCGCTGCGCCTGCTGCGGCTGTTCGTGGAGCTGAACCGCCTGGGCACCACGGTGCTGATCGCCACCCACGACGAGGATCTGGTCGCCCGTGCCAACCGCCCTACCCTGCATCTGGAAAACGGCAGGCTGGTCGATTTCGGCGAGGCCGAGGCCGACGGCGAAGACGACTATGGTGACGAGCCCTACGACGAGGAGGACGAGGCATGAGCCAGGCCTTCACCGTCGCCCGCTGGAAGCCGGGTCCGCTACTGCCACCGCGCGACGCCCGTGACGGCTCGCTGGTGTTCGTGGTCGCGGTGCTGTGCTTTCTCGCCTGCCTGACCGCCCTGGCCGCCCTGGCCTCGACCCGAGCCGCCACCGGCTGGACCTCGCAACTGACCGGCTCGGCCACCGTCGTGGTCCGGCCCCGGTCCAACGAGACGCCCGACAGCGCCGCCGCGCGCGCGGCCGAGACCCTGTCGGGCGTCAAAGGCGTGACCGAGGCCCGCGCCTTGACCAAGGACAAGGCCGAGGCCCTGCTCGAACCGTGGATCGGCCGCGAGGCGCTGATCGCCGACCTGCCCGTGCCGCGTCTGGTTACCCTGGATCTCGATCCCAAGGGACCGGCCACGGCCGAAACCCTGGCTGCGGCGCTCAAGGAAGCCAATGTCGACGCCGTGGTCGATGACCATAGCCGCTGGATCGCCGACATCGAGCGCGCCGCGCGCCTGGCCGGCTGGGCGGCGATCGGCGTCTTCGCCCTCATCGCCTCGGCGGCGGCGGCGGTGATCATCTTCGCCACCCGCGCCGCCTTGGCCGCGCGGCACGATGTGATCGAGATCCTGCACTTCTCCGGCGCCGAGGACGGCTTCATCGCCGCCCTGTTCCAGAACCGGTTCGCGGGCATGGCCTTCATCGCCGGCTTGCTGGGCGGCGCGGCTGCGGCCATGATCGGGGCGGCGGCGCGGCTCGTGGGGGGCGGCCAGGGACTGACGCCAGTCCTGCCGCTGGCCTGGATCGATCTGCTGGCGCCCTTGCCCTGCCCGTTGGTGGCGGCGCTGGTGGCCGGGATCGCGGCCCGCGCCGCCTCCCTACGCCTGTTGAGAGCCATGCCATGAAGAGCATCGCAGCCATACTGATCCTGGTGATGATCTGGTTCGTGGGCCTGCTGGCCTTCACCAGTCGCGTGGATCAATCGACGCCGGCCCAGGAGCCGCCGGTCTCGGACGGGGTGGTGGTGCTGACCGGCGCCTCGAACGTTCGGCTTGAAGAGGCGACCAAGCTACTGGAAGCCGGCAAGGGCAAGCGCCTGCTGATCTCCGGCGTCAACCGCGAAGCGTCCCGCGAAGACGTGCTGGGCGTCACCAAAGCGGTGCGGCCGATCTACGAGTGCTGCGTCGACCTGGGCTACGCCGCCGCCGACACCATCGGCAACGCCAGCGAAACCGCCGAATGGGCCAAGGCCAAGGACTATCGCAGCCTGATCGTCGTCACCGCCGACTATCACATGCCGCGCTCGATGCTGGAACTGCGCGCCGCCATGCCCGGCGTGTCCCTGCATCCCTATCCAGTCGTCACCGAGAGCCTCAACGCCCACCGCTGGTGGAAGGGCGGCACGAGCGCTCGGCGGATGACCGTGGAATATTGCAAGTACCTGGCGATTCTGGGCCGCGAGGCGTTCCTGAAGCTGGGTCCCAGGGAGAAGGCGAGCCAGAACACCGGCAAGCCCTCGAAGGAAGCGTCTTGATCTATCTACGGTCTTTCCTGTTCCAGCTGTTCTTCTGGCTGTGGTCGGTGGCCACGGCCATCGCCATGATCGTGACCTTCCCCCTGCCCCGCCGGTTCAACACCTGGTCACTGTCGATCTGGGCCAAGGGCCTGATCTGGGGGCTGCGCTGGCTGGCCGGCGTCAAGGTCGAGGTGCGCGGCGAGCAGTTCCGGCCGACCGGACCGGCCCTGGTCGCGGCCAAGCACCAGTCGATGTTCGACGTCTTCAGCCAGTTCGCCCTGCTGCCCGACGCCTGTTTCGTCATGAAGAAGGAGCTGCTGATGGTGCCGCTGTTCGGCTGGCATGGTCAGAAGGCTGGCATGATCGTCATCGACCGCGCCGGCCACTCCACGGCGCTGAAGAAGCTGGTGCGCGACGCTGTCGAGCGCATGAAGGAAACCCGCCAAGTGGTGATCTTCCCGGAAGGTACGCGCGGCGATGTCGGGGTCGCGGGCGACTACAAGCCCGGCATCGCGGCCCTCTATCGCGAGCTCGATATGCCGGTCACGCCCCTGGCCCTGAACTGCGGCGTCCACTGGCCCAAGGGCATGCTGCGGCCGCCCGGCACGATCGTCTTCGAATACCTGCCGCCAATCCCCGCCGGCCTGAAGCGCGGCGAGTTCATGCGCGAGCTCCAGACCCGCATCGACACCGCCACCAAGGCCCTGGAAGACGAAGGGCTGTAAGCTGGCACGCGAAGATTGCGGGAAACCTCGCCTAGTATAGGCTCCTCCAAAGAGGGAGTGATCAAAATGGGCGAACTGCGGCTTGCGGCACAGACTGCTTTAACAGGCGCCGCGACTCTGCTCGTCTAGATGAGTCTTGGCCTGTCCAACGCCGTGGCGAGCGAAAAGGCCGTTCGGGCGACCGCCGGCGACTGCGCAGTGCTATCGGCGATGTTCAGAGAACCCGAAAGTCTCGTGAGCCTGCGCGACCTGCTAGCCGGACATTTCAGCTACGGCCCGGCCGACGCGGCTGGCTTTCAGAATGCCTTTCCCCAACTGACTGACACTGAGGCGACTGACCTTGCCCTGGGCGCTCCAAAGTCCGAAGGCCGGCATTTCGTCCCGGCTTGCGATTGGCGCAAACTCGGCTTCGGCTGGAGTGAAAGATCCCTACACGTCGCCGACTATCCTTGGAACGAAGTCGGCCGACCGGTCATCTCCGCCTCTGGCACGATCGCCTTCGTCTCCACCTATGCACAGTGGGCGTCGCTAGCCGGCGAAGGCCGCAACTGTCTACTGCGCAAACGCAACGGCACCTGGCGGACGGAGAGCTGCGTAAGCAACGGGATTGTGTCGTAGAATCCGTTAGGCGGCCTCTCGCGCCTCCACCATCGCCAGCAAGGTCTCCATCGCCCGGTCGCGCAACCCGTCCTCGCGCAGGTGCAGTACGAGGTCGCGCAGGTAGTCGATATTGCGCCCCGACAGGCCCGTCGCCCCGGCGATCAGCGCGCATTGCTGGTCCAGGGTGAGGGCGCCCGCCCACTGGCTGTGCTTCATGTCCGACAGGAAGACGAGCGCGGAAGTCTTTCCGTCTCCGTCGATCTTCACCTCTGACCAGGCCTCGAAATAGGTCTCGGTCGGCTGCTCGCGTTCGCGCAGATAGGCATAGACTTCAGGCCATTGCGCCGCCGCGACGCGGTAGACCACGCCACGCGTCGCGCCGCCGGGCGCCAAGCCTAAAACCAGCCCCGGGCGCTCATAGGTCCCCCGGTGATGGACCGAATAGATGCAGAACGCCCGCCGTCGCCCATGGAGCACGGCCGTTCTTCGCTCTATGAACGGGAACCCAGGCCGCCACATGAGCGATCCATACCCAAATACCCAGCGGTCTTCGCTGTCAGACGCCATCACTCTTCCCGACCGGAGCCGCTCTTTTCATGACCAATAACGCCGCCGCACCGTCCCGCAAGCCCCGGCGTCGTGGTCTGCTGGCGCCTTTCGTGGTGCTGTTGATAGTTGCTCTGGCCTGGAGCCTCGGCTGGTTCTGGCTGCGCGGCCAGGTCGAGCAGCGGATGGACGCTACGGCCTTGTCGATGAAGTCGCGCGGCTACGACCTGTCGTGGGAAACCCGAACCTTCAGCGGCTTTCCCTTCCGCATGGATATCACCCTGACCGACGCCCGGGTCGCCGAACCGTCGGGTTGGGCCTTGCGAGCGCCGCGGCTAAAGGGCGAGGCCAACGCCTACAGCCTGGGCCATTGGGTGGTGGTCGCCCCGGCTGGCGTGGTGATGACGCGGCCGATCAATGGCGACGTGACGATTACGGGCCAGGCCTTGCGGGCCAGCTTCGCGGGCTTCGACAAATATCCGCCGCGCATCTCGGTCGAGGGCGCCAACCTGCTCTTCACCCCCGCCGCCGGCGCCGCGCCGTTCCCGCTGCTGTCAACGGCCGGCCTGGTGCTGCACATCGTGCCGGGTCCCGATGATCAGGCCGCCATCCTGTTCAAGGCCGACGGCGCCAAGGCCCAGTTCACCGGCCTGCTGGGCCGCATCGCCCAGGACCGCACCGCCGCCCTGATGTGGGACATCCGCCTGAGCAAGGTCAGCGCCCTGCGCGGAACAAGCTGGGCCGACGCCGTGCGCGACTGGTCCCAGGCGGGCGGCGCTCTCAGCGTCCAGCAAGGCAAGGTCAAGGCGGGCGAGGCCTTGCTCGACGCCAAGACCGGCGCCCTGACCGTTGGCGAGAATGGCCGCCTCCAGGGCGCGCTGGACGTCACCGTCCGCGAGACCCCCACGCCCGGCCAGGCGTTGCAGAGCCCCGAAGCCGCCGCCGCTGCGGTCGCCCAAGCCCTGGGCCGCGATCCAGAGATTTCGGCCACTCTGAAGTTCGAGAACGGCCGCACACGGCTGGGACTGTTCGACACCGGGCCGTCGCCGCGCGTTTATTGAGCTCAGGCAGCGGCGTCGATCGGCTCGATCAACGCGATGTCGCCCGCCAGCGCGCGCTTGGCCGTCTCCAAATCATAACGGGTCTGGAGGTTGAGCCAGAACTGCGCGGTGGCCCCGAACAGCTTTTCCAGACGCAAGGCCGTATCGACGGTCACCGGCGTCTGGCCACGAACCAGCTTCTCGATGCGCGGTCGCGCGATATGCAGGCGCTTGGCGGTTTTTCCCGGCGAAAGGCCGAAAGGCCTGATGAATTCCTCCAGCAGAATCTCGCCCGGATGAACCGGGGCGAGAGGGTCTGCGGGGCTGGCGATGTGGGCGGGCATCGCGGTTTCCTCGATTGGTTAGGCTGCCGAGCCTAGTGGTAGTCAACGAACTCAACGTCGGCCGGACCGGCGTCCGTCCACTTGAACACCAGTTGAAACGGGTCGTTCACGCGGATCGAATGCTGTCCCGCTCGAACGCCCAAAAGCGCCTCCAACCGATTGCCCGGCGGGAAGCGGAGATCCTCAAGCAAGGTCGCCGCTTGCAGCATTTCCAGCTTTCGCTTCGCAGGTCTCAGCAGGTCGGCAGGGAAACCCTTGCCAGGCTTGATCCCGTCAAAGATCGCCTTGGCCCGCGCGTCCCTGAAGCTCTGGATCGCCGTTCACGTCGTCCGCCCTCGACAGAGATCGGATCGCAAGGTGATCCATAATACATGGAGACGTATCGTGACGCGACACACGCCCCACCTATGCGCAGACCATGCGAGCGTTCTGTCACGCAACTTTCTTCCCGTGACCTCGCCCTATTGCGCCTTCGGCGGCAAAGTCTATGGTCCGGCCTCCAATTTCGGGGATAGATCATGGGGAACGAGGCGGACGAGGCGACGCCTTCGCTGGACGAGGTCCGATGGCGGATCGACGCCATCGACGGTGAGCTGCTGGCCCTGCTCGACGAGCGGGCCGGCCTGGCGCGCGCCGTGGCGGCGGCCAAACAGGCGTCCGGTGACACCGGCTTTGGCCTGCGCCCCGCCCGCGAGGCTTTGATTGTCCGCAAGCTCCTGTCGGCGCCCCGCACCGCCGCCAGCGACGCCCTGGTCATTCGCATTTGGCGCGAGCTGATGTCCGACAGCCTGACCCGCCAGGGCCCCTATCACCTGACCGTCTGGGGAGGGAAGGATCCCGCCCGCGCCGTGGAACTGGCCCGCCTGCGCTTCGGCGTCGCCCCGCCGATGAAGGTGGTCGCCACCGACAAGGACGCCCTGGCCGCCGCCAAGACCCCCTGGGGGGTATCCGTCCTGGCCCTGACACAAGACAGCGCTTGGTGGGGCCGCTTGCTGGCCGAACCGAAGCTGAAGATCTTCGCCGCCCTGCCCTGCCTGGAGCGCTGGGGGCCGCAGGCCGCCTTCGCGGTGGCCGAGGTCGAGGTCGAACCGACCGGCGGCGACCAGACCTTCTGGGTCACCGACAGCGCCAAGGGCGCCCACGCCATAGTCGAGGCCCTCGCGGTCGATGGCGTCGCCGCAGAACTGGTCGCCGAGGCCGGCGGGCTGAAGCTGTTCTCGCTGCTGGGCTTCTACCAGGTCGGCGACGAGCGCCTGGCCCGCGCGCCGGGGTATCTGACGGGCGTCATCGGGGCTGCGCCCACCCCCTTCGACGTGTAGAACAGCCTCTCCGCCGACCGAGTTTCCGAATGACCGCTCCGACCACCGACCGCTTCGCCGCGCCGCGCCCCACGCCCAAGCCGGGCCTGCTCGACATCGCCGCCTATGTGGGCGGCAAGTCGAAGGTGGAGGGCATCGCCCATCCGGTGAAGCTGTCGAGCAACGAGAACATCCTGGGCTGCAGCGACCTGGCCAAGACGGCCTATCGTGACGCCGTCGATCGCCTGCACATCTATCCCGACGGCAAGGCCAGCGCCCTGCGCGCCGCCGTCGCCGCGCACTTCCGCCTGGAGCCCGAGCGCCTGACCTTCGGCGATGGCAGCGACGAGATCTTCGCCCTGCTGAACCAGGTCTATCTCGAGCCCGGCGACAACATCGTCCAGGGCGAGCACGGCTTTGCGGCCTACGCGATCGGGGCCCGCGCCTGCCAGGGTGAGGTCCGCTTCGCCAAGGAGCCGAACCAACGGATCGACATCGACGAGGTCGTGGCCTGCGTCGATGAGCGCACCCGGCTGGTGTTCATCGCCAACCCCGCCAACCCCACCGGGACCTGGCTGACGGGCGAGGAGATCCGCGCCTTGCACGCCGCCCTGCCGCCGTCTGTGGTGCTCGTTTTGGACGGCGCCTATGCCGAGTTCTGCACCGATCCGCGCTTCGAGGACGGGCTGGACCTGGCCCGCGACAGCGAGAACGTCATCGTCACCCGCACTTTCTCCAAGCTGCACGGCCTGGCCGCCCTGCGGGTGGGCTGGGCCTATGGGCCGGCCGGGATCATAGACCCGATCGAGCGCATCCGTCCGCCCTTCAACACCTCGATCCCGGCTCAGGACGCGGCCATCGCCGCCCTGGCCGACGAGGACTTCCAGAAGCGCTCGGTCGCCCTGGTCGACCAATGGCGGCCCTGGCTGACCCAGCAGATCGGCGGGCTGGGCCTGGAGGTCACGCCCTCGGCGGCGAATTTCGTGCTGGTCAATTTTCCGGACGTGGCCGGCAAGACGGCGCGGGAGGCCGAGGCGTTCATGGCCTCGAAGGGCTATCTGGTACGCGCGGTGGCCAATTATGGCCTGCCGAACGCGATTCGGATTTCCATTGGGTTGGAGGAGCACAACCGGGCCGTGGTGGACCTACTGGCCGAGTTCATCAGGCGATGAGCGGAGCGTCCGAATGATCCCGCCCGGCGTCCTCTATCCCAAGATGACCGTCATCGGCTTTGGCCTGATCGGCGGGTCGATCGTCCGCGCGGCGCGTGAGCAGAAGCTGGTCGGCGAAGTGGTCGTGGTCGACGCCAGCCCCGCCCACCGGGCGCGCGTCGAGGCCCTGGGCCTGGCCGACCTGGTCACCGGCGACGTGGCCGAGGGCGTGGCGGGCGCCGACCTGGTAGTGATCGCCACCCCCGTCCTGGCCACCGCCGAGGTCGCCGCCCTGGCCGCCGCCGTCATGAAGCCCGGCGCCACCCTGACCGATGTCGGCTCGGTCAAGGCCGGACCCGCTGAGGCCATGTACGCCGCCGCTCCGGTGGGCGTTCACGTCATTCCGGGCCATCCGATCGCCGGCACCGAGCACTCGGGCCCCGACGCCGGCTTCGCCGAGCTGTTCGAGAACCGCTGGACGATCCTGACGCCGAAGATCACCGACGACGAGGCCTACGCCCTGGCCGTGGCCCGGCTGTCGAGCTTCTGGCGCGCCATCGGGGCCAATGTGGAGCTGATGGACGAGAAGCACCACGACCTGGTGCTGGCCGTCACCAGCCACCTGCCCCACCTGATCGCCTACACCATCGTCGGCAGCGCGGCCGACCTGGAGAACGTCACCGAGAGCGAGGTGATGAAATATTCCGCCGGCGGCTTCCGCGACTTCACCCGCATCGCCGCCAGCGACCCGACCATGTGGCGCGACATCTTCGTGGCCAACAAGGACGCGGTGCTGGAGATGCTGGGCCGCTTCACCGAGGATCTTCAGGCCATGAGCCGCGCCATCCGCTGGGGAGACGCCGACACCCTGCACGACCACTTCACCCGCACCCGCGCCATCCGGCGAGGAATCGTCGCGGCGGGCCAGGAAAGCGCCGAACCGAACTTCGGGCGGGATCGCGGGAAGCATTAGGCTGTGAGCTGGAAACGCGTCCTTGGCCTGGCCCTCTGCGCCGTCGCCCTGGCGCTGGTGGTCTGGGGACTGTTCTTCGCGAAGCTGGATCGGATGGTGTCGATCAAGATCGACTTGCCGCCGGCCGCCACACCGAAGTCGCCGCCCGCGCCCAAGCCGGTCGATATCTTCATCGACGCGAAGGACGAAATCCGCGTCGATGGTCGGCCGTCGAGCCTGGAGACCTTGGCGAGCGACGTCGCCGCTGCCTCTACCGCTTCCGACAAAAGCCAGCAGCCGGTGAGAATTCGCGCCACGGACGCGGTGGAGTACGAAACCTACACGGCAGTGCTGAAACGGCTCGGCGACAACGGTTGGTATAAGGTCGGGCTGATCAACGACTAGATCGTCCAGGCCGATCTGTCCTCAGCCGCCGGATCAGTCTCAATCGCGCCGTGCCGAAATATAGCCGCAACACCCCGCGCAAATGGTCCCAAGGGACCTGCCCAGAAGGAAACACCCATGTGCCGCAAACTGATCGCCGCCGCCTTCGCCACGCTGACCACCCTCGCCGCCGGCTCGGCCCTGGCCCAGATGCCGTCCCCCGAGAAGATCCATAAGGCCTGGGATAAGAACGCTGATGGCGTCGTCGACAAGGCCGAATGGGTCGTCGCAGGCCGCAAGGAAGAGCGTTTCGCCTTGGTTGACGCCGACAGCGACGGCAAGGTCACCGTGGACGAACTGAAGACCGCCATGTCGAAGATGAGGGCGCGCCGTCAGGGCGACGCGCCGCAGACCCCGCCCGCCGACCACTAGAGCATTTCCTGACCTGACTGCGTCAGGCCGTGAGCTCTAATCTTCTGTTTTGACGCATTTTTCTTCACGCGAACCGGAACCACTTCGCTCGAAAAATGCTCGAGATCCTCGGCGCGAGCACCGCTCAAAGAAAAACGCCGCCCGGTCTTAAGACCGGGCGGCGTTTGGGGTGGGGATCAGGTGATGTGCTTGGCGCTGGGCGGATCGGACGCCGGGAAGCTTTCTTCCAGGCTCTCGTCGATCAGGGCTTCCTGGCGATCTTCGGCGATCTCCAGATGCTCGGCCAGTTGGTCGTGCTTCTCGCCCTCGGGCGGGGGCTCGACCGCGCGGGTGGTCGGGGTATTTTCGTTCTGGAAGGCTTCCTTAACGTCGGTCTCGGAGACCCGGTCCTCGGGGTGGCCGGGCTGGCCGAGGTCCTGGGCTTGCGAAAAGTCACCCAACACGCCGGGTTGCGAGCCGTCCTGCGGCACGATTTGGTCAGCCATGGTGATGTCCTCGAAATGGACCTTAACAACGGCTGTGGGCGTGGCCCGTTCCATGGCTGACAGCCGATGGGGACATGCTCATAGCCATGTCCCCAACCTATGCCGCCGCCAGACAAGCCTTCCGCAGATTGAGCAGCACCTTGGGCGTGTCCTTGCGCAGGCCTTCGCGCAGCAGGGCCCGAGGGATGGGCAAATCCACAGCCAGGCGGTTTTCATAGAACACCCGGGTGGCCGCGCCACCCCGCAAGGCCAGCAGCCGCCACTCGCCTTGCTCCACCTTTAGATCACCGCCCACCCGCTCGAAGCGGATGCGGGTGAAGGGCTCATAGACCGAGCGGAAGACAATGCGCATGGCCGGCAGGAACAGACTCCGGTGGGTGACGTGTTCACGCACGTCGGACCCCCGCTTGATGTCGCCCGAGACGATGGTGCAGCGGGCGAGGTTGGTGACCATCTTGCCGGCTGTGACGCAGTCGGTCATCACGCTCCAGACCTTGGCCGGCGAGGCCTCGATGTCGATCACCGCCGAGACCTTGCCCGAGATCCCGTCTGGATCGGGGGTGACCTCGGCATAGGCCTCGCCGCGCGCCAAGGCCGCCTGGGCCTTGGGCGACAGGGCGGCGGCGTGGGCGGAGGTGGCCAGGGCGATCGCCGCGGTGAGGATCGCCACGAGGTTTCGTAAATGCATGCCGTGTCTCCTTTCGCAGGAGGTACGGGGTTGGGGGCGCGGCGGACGCCTCCCCGTTTCACGGGTGAGGACGGATCGCTACCGTGCGGCGGTCAGGACCCGAGCCTTGGCCTCGACGGCCTCGACGCCCTTCAACGGATCCCCGGCCTCATCGAGCATGGCGTTGAAGGTCTTGAGATCCTTGGTGCTGATCTTCTGCACACCCTTGTCCTTGGCCCATTCCAGCCCGATCAGTTGACCCAAGCGACAGGCCCTTGGCAGCAATGCGGGCTGTTCGGTCGGACCGCCCTTGACCAGCAACTTGCCGACGATGTCGTTCCAGTTGGGCGAACCGCCGAAACAGAACGGCAGGTGATCGCAGGTTCCGGTCCAGAACCGCTTGTACCAGCGCCGGTGCTCGTCGGTATCGAAACGGATGGCGTCGGTCGGCTTGACCATCATGCGACAATCGGCGCGCACGAAATCCGCCGCCTGGACACTCGAGGCCGTTCCAACGCAGATCACGGCCGCGACGGCCGCCAAAATCCTACCCAACGCCAACGCAATTCCCCCAACACACGCCCAACCGCTCACCCTTCGACGCCCGCGCACTTATGCGGAACACGGACTAAGACTGATCTTTCGACAAAAATGCGGCGGTGGCTTCAATAGCCTCGACGAGACCGACGCGTTCGATTGTCACGCCCTCGGGCAGGCTGGAAAACAGGCGGGTGGGCGCGGCGGCGTCCAGCATCACGAACACCCCCTTGTCGTCCGCCCGCCGGATCAGGCGACCAAAGGCCTGACTGATACGGGCGCGGGCGGTGGAGTCGTCATAGCCCTTGCCGCCGAACCGCGCGCGTCGGGCCTTGTGCAGCACGTCGGGACGCGGCCAGGGCACGCGGTCGAAGACCAGCAGGCGCAGGCTGCGGCCCGGCACGTCGATGCCGTCGCGGATAGCGTCGGTGCCCAGCAGGCAGGCGTCCTCCTCGGCCCGGAAGATATCAACCAACGCCCCGGCTTCCAGAGGATCGACGTGCTGGGCGTACAGCGCCAGGCCGGCGTCCGCCAAGGGGGCCGCGATACGCTCGTGCACGGCCTTCAACCGACGGATGGCAGTGAACAGGCCCAGGCCCCCGCCGCCGGCCGCCAGGAACAGCTCGCGCATCGCCGCCGACACCTGGCGAGGATCGTCCTTGCCCACGTCGGTGACCACCAAGGCCCGGGCGTGGTTGGCGTAGTCGAAGGGCGAAGCCAGCTTCAGCACCTTGGGCGACTGCGGCAGCCGCGCGGCGCCGGTGCGCATCTCGGCCAGGGCGAAGGGGTCCTCCAACGCCGGATCCGTCAGGGTCGCGCTGGTCACCAGCACACCGTGGGCAGGGCTGAGCACCGCCGCCCGCAGCGGCTCGGTCGGATCGACCCAGTGCCGACGGCACGCGGCGTCGACCACCCGCCCGTAAAGGAACGTCGCCTCGAACCAATCCACGAACTCCGGATCGTCCTCGGCGTCCTCGTCGATGGCTTTCAGGATCGAGCGCCAGGCCGGCAGGGTCATGCGGCACCGGCGGTCCAGGCCGCGCAGGGCGCCCTCGATGCGCGCCCGCTCGGAGGTGGGCAGGGTGTCTGCTTCCTCGTCGAGCACGTCCTCGAGGTGGCGGGCCAGGGCCAGCAGCGGAGCCTCGACGGCGGCCAGGGCCTGCGCGGCCTCGCCGGCCCGCTCGCGCACCAGCTCGATGGCCGGACGAGCGGCGCACTGCAGCCCCTGCTCTGCCGCACCCGGACGATCGGTGACGCGGGCGCGCAATTGTTCGATCACCGCGACCAGGAAGCTCTCGATGGGGCCGATCGGATTGACCTGGCCGTCAGGCGGCGCGATGCGACCAGACCACCCCTCACCCGGCAGGACAGCGGCGGCGTGCAAGGCGGCGTTCAGCGCGGCGCGCGCGCCCTCGCGGTCACCAATGATGTCGAGCAGCCGGGTCTCCAGCCCCCGCCCCCGCCGGCCGCGTCCCTCGGGACCTCGCAGCCAGCGCCGCATCTCCGCGGCCTCGGCGCCGGACAGGGCGGCCGAGAAGGCGCTGTCGGCGGCGTCGAACAGGTGGTGGCCTTCGTCGAAGACGATGCGCTTGAGCGAGGTGGTCTCGTTGTCGCCTTTCAGGCCGCGCGCCGCCCGCGCGCCATCGAAGGCCGCCTGGCTCAGCACCAGGGCGTGGTTGGCGATGACGATGTCGGCGCGCTTGGAGGCCCGAACGGCTTTTTCGATGAAGCAGACGCGGTAATGCTGGCAGCCGGCGTGGATGCATTCGCCGCGCCGGTCGACCAGATTGGCCGGACCGGCCTGGGCGGAGGGCGGGATGGCGAACAGGGTCGGCAGCCAGGCGGGGAAGTCGCCGCCGGTCATGTCGCCGTCACGGCTGACCCGCGCCCATCGCGCCGCCAGGGCCAGGCCGATCAGGTCGCCATTGCCCAGTTGGGCGGTGTTGACCTGCTCCTGGAAGTTCAACAGGCAGATGTAGTTCTCGCGGCCCTTGCGGACCACGGCCTTGCGCGCCCGCACCAGCGGGTCGGGATAGATCGAGTGGCTCTCGCGCTCGATCTGGCGCTGCAAGGCGCGGGTATAGGTGCTGATCCACACCGCCGGGCCGTTGGCCTCCGCCCACAGCGAGGCGGGGGCGAGGTAGCCGAGCGTTTTGCCAACCCCGGTTCCAGCCTCGGCCAGCATCATGCGCGGCTCACCCTCGCGCTCGCGGGGCGCGAAGGCGAAAGCGGCTTCGCGGGCGAAGGTGTCCTGAGCCTCACGCACCTCGTCCAGGCCCGAGCGCTGCAGCAGCTCCTTCAGCCGCTCGCTGGCCCGCTCGGGATCGACCGGACGGCTGCCGGGTTCGCCGGGCGGGGCCTGGTCTTCCCATTCGGTGGCGCGCGCCCAGACGTCGAGGCCAGAACTGCGAAACTGGTTGCCGACCGGAACCGAGCGCAGGGCGCCGACCACCGCCGGACCCCAGGCCCAACCCGCGCGGGCCAGGGTCTCGGCGACCGCAAGCGCCTCCTCGCGGGAAGGACGCGGGGTCAGGGCCAGTTCGCGCAGCAGGGCGTCGGCGGCGTCACGCAGGGTCTGGGCCTGGGCCGGCGCCCCCTTGGGCTCGGGCAGACCCAAGGCCGTGGCCAGTCCCACGGCCGACGGCGCGCAGAAGGTAGCGGGCCGCGTGAAGACATAGAGCTCCAGCACGTCGAACACGCCTCGCCCCCGCGACGGCGCGTGCAGATTAAGCCGTTTGGCGGTCATAGCCGCGTGAGCGACCAGGACGGGGCCATGCTCGAACAGGTCGCGCGCGTCAGGCGTGCGCAAAGGCCGTCCGCCGCCGTCTTCGCCTGGACGGCCCGGGCTCCCGTCGGCATAGCCCGCCCGCGGCCCGGGCAAAACGACCAGGGCGGGGGCCAGTTCAAGGGTGGGAATCTGCGCGCTCACAGGGATTTAATTAGCGCGGTTCGCATGGAAACGGAACGGGAACATGCTATACGCATCACAATGCTCGCGGCTGACGCCCTTCCCCCCCGCTTTTTAGAGTGGTTCGCCGCGCGTGGTTGGGCGCCGCGACCCCATCAGCTCGCCATGATCGAGAAGGGGCGGCAGGGGCGTGACGTCCTGCTAATCGCCCCCACCGGTGGCGGCAAGACGCTGGCGGGCTTCCTGCCCAGCTTGATCGAGCTGACCGAGCGCGCGCCGCGCAATACGCCGGCCGGGGTCCACACCCTCTACATCTCGCCGCTCAAGGCCCTGGCGGTGGATATCGAGCGCAATCTGGCCACGCCGATCCGCGAGATGGGCCTGAAGATCACCGCCGAGAGCCGCACCGGCGACACCGGCGAATCCCGCAAGGCTCGCCAGCGCCTGAAACCACCGGACATTCTGCTGACAACGCCAGAGCAGTTGGCGCTGTTCTGCGCCTGGGAAGGCGCGCGCGACTATTTCGCCGACCTCTCGTGCGTGATCATCGACGAGGCCCACGCCATGTGGCCCAACAAGCGCGGCGACCTGCTGGCGCTGGATCTGGCGCGGCTGCAACGGTTCGCGCCGAAGATGCGGCGCGTAGGCTTGTCTGCGACGGTGAATGATCCGGACCTAGTGAGACGGTGGCTGGGCTTCCACCGCGAAACGCCTCCCCCCGTGGGGGAGGCGACGCGAAGCGTCGGTGGGGGGAGTCTGACGACGCAGCCCACTCCCCCCTCCGTCGATCTGCAGTCGACACCTCCCCCACAGGGGGAGGACCTAATGGACCACACGGTCGATCTCGTCCTCGGCGCGGGCGGCGCGCAGCCGATCGTCGAGGTGCTGATCTCCGGCGGCAAGGTGCCCTGGGCCGGCCACACGGCCGAGCACGCCATGGCCGAGGTCTATCAAATCATCAAGTCGTCGAAGACCGCCCTGGTCTTCGTCAACACGCGCTTCCAGGCGGAGTTCGCGTTCCAGGAGCTTTGGAAGCTCAACGACGACGGCCTGGCCATCGCCCTGCACCACGGCAGCCTGGCGGCCGAGCAACGGCGCAAGGTCGAGGCGGCGATGGCGCGGGGCGAGATCCGGGCCGTGGTCTGCACCTCCACCCTGGACATGGGCATCGACTGGGGCGACGTCGACCTGGTGATCCAGCTGGCCGCGCCCAAGGGCGCTTCGCGGATGGTCCAGCGCATCGGCCGCGCCAACCACCGGCTGGACGAGCCGTCGCGGGCCCTGCTGGTGCCGGCCAGCCGCTTC
The DNA here is from genome assembly GCF_049896325.1 of Caulobacter sp. DWP3-1-3b2. NCBI lineage: Bacteria > Pseudomonadati > Pseudomonadota > Alphaproteobacteria > Caulobacterales > Caulobacteraceae > Caulobacter > Caulobacter sp. DWP3-1-3b2. The sequence goes on along the minus strand of NZ_JAFCUB010000003.1, from coordinate 127,051 downwards.
GAGATGCTGGAATGCCGCGCCGCCGCCGACGCAATCCTCGGCGGCCACTTGGACGGTGAACCGGCCCGCACGGGCGCGCTGGACGTGCTGGCCCAGCACGTCATGGGCTGCGCCTGTTCCGAGCCGTTCGCCCTGACCGCCCTCTATGACGAGATCCGCACCGCCGGGCCGTATGCCGAAATGGAGTGGGAGGACTTCGAGACCGTTGTCGATTTCGTCTCGACCGGCGGCTATGCCCTGAAGAGCTACGACAAGTTCCGCCGCATCGTGCCTGGTCCCGACGGCCTCTGGCGTGCCCGCAACGCCCAGACCATCCAGCGCCACCGGATGAATGTCGGCACCATCGTCACGGCCGCCGTGGTCAATGTGCGCGTCGGTGGCAAGCGCTCCATGGGCGGGCTCAAGGTCGGCGAGGCCGAGGAAGGCTTCTTCGAGCAGATGAAGCCGGGCGACACCTTCGTGTTTGCCGGCCAGGTCTGGCGGTTCAACAGCCTGGTCGGCACCGACGCCTTCGTCAGCCCCGCTGCGGATAAGGATCCGATGATGCCTGCCTGGGGTGGGTCGAAGTTCCCTCTATCGACCTATCTGGCCAGTCGGGTGCGGGCGATGATGCACGACGAGCGCGAATGGGCCGCCCTGCCCGCCGACGTTCAGGAATGGCTTGGCTACCAGAAGCTGCGCTCAATCATGCCCGGCGAGGACGAGCTGCTGCTGGAGACCTTTCCGCGTGGCAAGCGCTTCCACCTGGTATTCTACAGCTTCGAGGGCCGCCTGGCCCACACCACCCTGGCCATGCTGCTGACCCGGCGGCTGGACCGCATGGGGGTGGGGCCGCTGGGTTTCGTGGCCAACGACTACGCGGTCAACATCTGGTCGCTGAAGTCGATGGAAGAGCTCGATCTCGACGAGTTGTTCGCCCAGGACATGCTGGGCGACGACCTGGAGGCCTGGCTGAACGAGAGCTTCCTGATGAAGCGCGCCTTCAAGGCCTGCGCCCTGATCAGCGGCCTGATCGAGCGGCGGCACCCGGGCGAGGAAAAGTCGGGCCGCCAGGTGACCTTCTCGACCGACCTGATCTATGACGTGCTGCGCCGCCACCAGCCCGATCACCTGCTCCTGCGTTGCGCCCGCGCCGACGCGGCGGCCGGCTCGCTTGACGTCGGGCGGCTAGGCGACATGCTGGAACGCATCCAGGGCAAGATCCGCCACGCGGCGCTGGATCGCGTTTCACCCTTCGCCGTGCCGATCATGCTGGAGATCGGTCGCGAACGGGCGCCCGGCGACGCGGCCGGCGAAATGATCCTGGCGGAGGCCGAGGACGACCTGATCGCCGAGGCGATGTCGTGAGCGATTCCATCAGAAACGAGTGTTTGGCGTGAGTACCCTGAGCTTCAACATCAGTGATTGCGGCGGTCTGAAGATCGAAATCTTCGGCACGCGCGCCACCCTTCGCCATTCCGGCGCTTTGTGGCTGGAGGGCCATCGCACCCTGGTGGTCGCCGACCTGCACTTCGAGAAGGGCAGTAGCTACGCCGCCCGCTTTGGCCAGATGCTGCCGCCCTACGACACCCGCGAGACGCTGGACCGGCTGGAGCGGGAGCTCGCGGCGCTGTCGCCCGCCACCCTGGTGTTCCTGGGCGACAGTTTCCACGATGGGGCGGGCGAGGAACGGCTGCCGCCCGAGGACCGGACGCGGATCGCCGCCCTGGCCCTGGGTCGCGAACTGGTTTGGGCCGTAGGCAATCACGATGAGGACGGGCCGCGCACCCTGCCCGGCGCGGTGGTCGATGAGGCGGTGATCGCTGGCCTGACCTTCCGCCACGAGCCCCTCCACGGCGATCAGCCTGGCGAGGTGGCCGGTCACCTGCACCCGGCGGCGCGTGTCACCAGCGGCCGGGCCAGCGTGCGGCGGCGCTGTTTCGTGACCGACGGCGCGCGGCTGGTGCTGCCGGCCTTTGGAGCCTTCACGGGCGGGCTGAACATCCTGGACGCCGCCTTCGCCCCGCTGTTTGGGACACCCCCCCTGGCGGCGGCGCTGGGCCGGGGGCGGGTGCATGCGGTCGGCTGGAAGTCGCTAAGGCCGGACTGACGCGCCCTGCCGATCCCGTTTGCGCCTGGTTAGAGGTGGAGGGCCTGTTCGAGCGCGAAGGCCAGCGAAATGGCGGCGCCCGAGGTCAGCAGAGTACGCAGGCGAGGGCGCCAGGCGGGGCCCTCGTGATTGGTCACGTCCCACAGCCACTGCAGGATATAGACGAGCAGGAAGCCCGAGATCTGCCAGGCAGGCTCGAATTTCAGCCCGCCCAGTAGCAGGCCGAAACCAGCAAGCGGAAACAACAGCGACAGCCCCAACGTGATCCAGCGCGGACTCGACCGCTCGATCTCGAGACCACAGCGGATACCGCCGAGGTAGGACAGCATGGCGGTGGAATAGGCCAGCAAGCTGATCAGCGCGACCTGACGCTGGCCGATCGGACCGTAGCAGAACAGGGCCGAGCAGACGACGAACGGCACGAGCGTTGCGAGGCCACACACCCAGACGGCCAGTGGCACTGGCACGCGATCTTCATGTGCGTGGTGAGCCGCTGCTTCAAACGCCATTACAACTCCTTCAGGAGACGGTCTTCGACCGCGGCTCCCGTTCCCCCCGGAAAGGACGACTATTGCCGACCCGGCCTCATAGGTCCACGGAGGATATTTAGCCGCTTCTGACGGCCTTGTGGAGAAAAATGACGCGGCCTCACCTTCGCCAGGCCGAAATGCCTAGCGCGAGAAGACCGATAGGCGGCCGAGGGTGTCGCCGTCGAGGACGCCGGTGGCCGCCAGGTTCTGGTCCCGCTGGTAGGCGGCGATCGCCATCTGCAGGGCTGGCGATGACGCGCCGTCCTGCGGACCCTGGTAGTAGCCCAGTTTCGAGAGCGCGCGTTGAGCGGTCGCCAGGCCGGCGCTGGGCGCGGCCAGGGCGGTCTGGACCGGTGCGACGGTGGCCTGGGAGCGGTAGCCGCTGGCTGAACGCTCGGCAATCCGCTGACCCTCGGCCGTCAGTTGACCACGCAAGGCCATGGCGCGAGTGCGCGAGGCGTTATCACCGGCCTTGGCGGCGATCAGGTACCACTTGTAGGCTTCAGACGGGTTCTGACTAACGCCCCAACCGCCTTCATAAAGCTGAGCCAGATTGAACTGGCTATCGACGAGACCCAGGTCGGCGGCCTTGCGGAACCAGTTGGCGGCCTTGGTCGAGTTCCGTTCGCCGCCTTCGCCCTTATAGTAATAGAGGGCCAGATTATGCATGGCGCGGGCTTCGCCGGCGGTGGCGGCGCGTTCGGTCCAGCGGCGGGCCTCGGGAAGATCCTTCTTCACCCCGCCCTCCCCGACTTCATACATCTTGGCCAGGTAGAACTGGGCGCGCGGCAGACCAAGATTGGCGGCCTTGCGCAGGATATCCAAACCCGTGCGGTCCTTGGATTCAAGGCGACGGACGCCGTCCTCGTAGAGGGCCTGGGCGTTCTCGGCCGCCGGCGGGGCGACGACGAGCTGGGATGAAGCGTCAGCCATCGGCGCCTGCGGAGTCAGGGCGATGGCAGCGCGGGGAGCGTCGGGACTGGTGTCGGCTTCGGAAGACCGGATCTCACCGGCCGAGGCCTTGGTTTTGCCCTCGGCCACGCGCTCGGGCACGGCGCCGTTGCCCTGGGCCACGCTCATGATCACGCCAGCGGCGGCGACACCCATGCAAGCGGCGGTGGCCGAGACCATTAGGGCGGTCTTCATGATTGACTTGGACTTGGCCTTCTTCGCCGAATTCTTGGCGCCGAAGCTTGCAAACAATGAGACGCCGGGGGTCTTGGCCTTCTTGGGCCTGTCCTTGCCCTTGACGTCACCCGCGGCGGCGGCCTGGCGAGCGGCCGCGCGGGCCTGCTCGATCACTTCGCGAGTCGATAGCGGTCGCGACGGCTCGACCGGCGGTTCTGATGCGGCGAATTCGAGGTCGGGGAAATCGGCGTCGTATTCGGCCGCCGATTCGAAGGCCGGCTCTGGTTCGACCGGCGCGGCGAGACCGAAGCCATCGGCGGCCGCGAAATCCTCCTCGCCGAACTTGGGTTCCAGCGGCTCACTGGCCGGGAAGGCCGGCGCTTCGAACACCGGGGCGTCAAAGGCCTCCGGCGCGGCCGTGCGCGCGGGTGTCGAGGCGAAGCTCGGCGCGAGAGCCGGAATAAATGCGTCGGCCTGGTGGAAGACGTCTTCGGGAACGGCCTCACCACCGAACGAGTAGCGCTCGCCGTCGAAGGGCGACGGGGCGGGTTGCGACACGGGCGGGGCCGGTTCGGCGCGACGCTGAGCCTCAGCTAGCTTGGTGTCGATCTTCTCGCGCGCCTCTTCGAGCATGCGCGCGGTGCGCTCCTCGCTCAGGCGGATGCGATCGACCAGTTCCTGCGACGTGCGCTCATGGCGCTGGCTCAGGCGGTCGGTGACGCGGGTGACCTGATCGCCGACATCGTCGATGGCCAGGGCGTTGCGGCGCTCAGCATTGCTGATGCGCTCGGCCAGCTTTTCGGTGATCCGGGCGATTTCCGTGCCCAGCTTTTCCAGGGCCTGGGCCTGGACGCTGTCGGCGCGGTGCAGTTTCTGCTCGACGGCGGTGGCGATGCGGGCGACCTCACCGCCGACCTGCTCGATGGCGGCGGTGTTGCGGGCTTCCGACGTCTGCACGCGGCGGTTCAGGGCGTCGGCCATGCCGACAACCTCACGGCCCATGCGTTCGATGGCTTGGGCCGAGCGCTGCTCGGCAGCCTGCACGTGGGCGGTCATTTCGCCCAGCTTGCGCTCCATGCGGTCGAAGCGGCCGTCGGCGCTTTCGCGCAGTTTGGCGGCCATCTCCATGCGGGCGGCCTCCATGTGCTGGGTCAGGCCGTTGGACAGATCGTCCAGGCGCTTCTGGACGCCTGCGCCGACATCGCTGGTCTCGACGGTCTGCAGACGGCCATCGAGGGCCGTGAAGGAGGCGCCAAGGGCCTGGAGGGCCTCGGTGGTGCGGGTTTCGGCGGCTTCCAGGCGCTGGCCCAGACGAGCCACCACCTCATCGACCAGGGCGGTCGGATCGACCGCGCTGGCCCCGGCGCCAGCCTGGTTGTCCAGGCGGTTTTCCAGGTGAGCGATGGTCTCGCGGGTGCGGGTCTCGCTTTCGTAGAGGTGGCCAGCGACCTTGCCGAGCGCGCCCTCAAGGGCGCGCAGGGCCTCGGCGGAGCGAGGACCGACGGCTTCGGCCTCCATGCGGCGCAGGCGTTCGGCGTTGCGGACCGTGTCGGTCCTAATGTTATCGACCGCGCCTTCGAAGCGAGCGGCCACGGCCACCTGCTCGCGCTCGGCCTGGGCCAGGCGCTGCAGGGCGCCGCGCACGGAATCATCGATGCCGGAGATGGCCTGGGCCGACCGGGTCTCGGCGGCTTCGATGCGGTTGGTCAGGCGATCCAGGGCGATCGCCACGCGACCAACCTCGTCGCCCGGATGCTCGGGCGCCTCGATACGGGCCGGAGCGTCGCGGCGGCTCGTCTCATAATAGGGACTGTTGGCGGGGATCGGACGATCGACCAAGGCGTCCAGGGTCACCCCATCGACGCCCTCGCCATCGATGATCATGCGATTCAGCCATTCGCCCAGGGTCATCCCGGAGCGACGCGCGAGGTCCTTAGCGACCTCCCGTGCCTTGGGGTCTATCCCCTTTACGCTCCATGGCGCTGCGGCCGTCATTTCGAATCGATCTCCCAAACGCTCTGGGGACCAACGCTAGACACCGATTCCTAGCGTGTAAACGCAACCAAAAACGCTACATATAGCGTTGATCGTTCTTTGCTGTGGATGGTTAACAGGCACAGGTCCGAATCTATGTACCTAAGATTCGGCCCAACGTGGTTAACGGACGTTAACCATTTACACGGCCGATTGTCGCAGGCCATGAGGGGCCGATGGACCTGACCACGACAATCGCGGCCGCACTGGCCGCCCTCGCCCTGACCGTGTTTTGCGGCTGGCGCGGGGGGCTTCCGCTCAATGTTTTAAAGGGTCCGCGCATGATGCCGTGGCGGCCGCTGATGGTCGCCGGCGCCGTGCTGGTGCTGTTGCTAACAGCTCACGCCCTCAACCTGCTGGGGCTGAAGACGGGCGACCCGCGCTACTAGGTCGCGGCCGTTTCGTCAGGCCGGAGACGCCGCCCGACGACAGCAAACCGATATCGGCGAGCAGAAAAGGGATCGCCCACTTGTGAGGCGCGGCAATGTAGCGCGGCTGCCAGACCGGATCGTACTTGTCCTTGTACCGCCGTACGCCCTGGAAATTATAGATTTCCTCGCCGCGCTCGTAGAGCAGACGCCCCACGCGCGACATGATCGGGGCTAGCGGCCGGTCATCCAGGCCGGCCAGGGGCGCGACGCCGAACTCGAACGCCTGGTAGCCCTGTTCCTTGCCCCAACCCAGCAACTCGACGAACAGGTAGTCCATGACATTCTTGGGCGCTTCCTCGGAATAGCGCATCAGGTCCATCGAGAACGACACCTTGCCCGCCGTGGTCCAAAGGGTGGCGAAGGCGACGATCTGGTTTTCGACCCGCACCAGGGCGACGGGGAACTCGGCGACATAGCGTGGCTCAAAGCCCCCCATCGAAAAGGCTTTCTCGCCCCCGGCGTGGTGGCCCAGCCAGACGTCGGAAATGGCTTTGAGGTCGTCCATCACCGCACGGACCTGATCGGCGGGTATGACCTCGAAGGCCGCCCCGCCTTCCCCGGCCTTGCGCCAGTTACGGCGCAGCACCTCGCGGCGGCGGCCGGCCATGGAGAAGGCCTCCAGCGGCACGGCGGCGCTCTCGCCGGTTTTTTGGATGGCCAGGCCTAGGTCGACGCTGTCGGGCAGGTCGCCTGGGCCTAGGGCGTAGAAGCCGGCGCGGGCGGCGTGGGCGTCGGCCAGTTCGCGGAACCGCCAGAAGAGCTCCATGCGCTCGTCCTCTCGGCCCACGGGAGGTCCCATGGCGATCCACGAGCGGCCGCGGACGCCAAACATCAGGAAGCTCTCCCCCGAGGCCGAGAACAGAAAGCGCTTGTCGCCCAGCAGCGCCAGGTTCGATGGCGGCTCGGCGGCCTCGGCCTTGGCCAGGATGGCGCGGACCCGGTCGAAGTCCGGATCGGTGTCGTCGACCACTGGCGGGGTCGCCGGGGTGGAGATCAGCCGCCAGACGCCTATGCCCATCAGGGTGATGGCGGCGGCGGCAGAGGAGCGGATGGCGCGGGCCACGTCCTTGTCGCCGATCATCTTCATCACCGACTGGTCGGCATATTCGGTGTGGCGGAAGGTCCACCAGCCGCATAGCGCCACCCCGCCCAGGGCGGCGGCGGCCGACAGCAGCCAGCCGGGCGTGATCTCCATCCGAAACAGCGCCGCCTTGCGTGGGAAGGCCTCATGAAACGGCAGGATCGCCAGCAGGATAGCGGTCAGAATGACCGTCTCTTCCCAGTTCAGCCCCTTGAACAGCGCCAGGATCGCGCCCCCGGCCAGGCAGACCAGCGCCGCCCACCAGGCCGCGTCGAGGCGCGAGCGCAGGCCGAAAGCCAGCAGGATGAGGACGAGGCCGAGGATCGACGAGATGAAGTGGCTGACCTCGATCAGCGGGCCAGGCGCGATGGCCACCCAGATCGCGAAGCGGGTCGGCTCCGAGGGCGTCGCGCCGGAGGCCAGCAGCAGGATTCCCGCGCTCGCAGCCAGGATGGCCGCCAGGGTCGGCGCAACGGCCAGGGCCGCCGGTCTCAGTTCAGGCGCGGACGGCATCTAGACCCCTGGGAGGCGAATCCCGAGCGGGACACGTCATCGGTCCCCTGTATAGCCCGGCTTGCCGACCAGGGTCGCCCGCCACGTGATAAACGGCCGTTTGAATCTTGGCTTGCCCCAGCCGTTTCCTGGCGTAGTCTGCGCTCCGACGGCGCGGATAAGCGTCGCGGCGACGCGCGAGCATTCGGGAGAACAGCCATGGCGGATTTTGGCGGCAGCGAACTGGATGCTTTCCGCGCCGAGACGCGGGCCTGGCTGGAGACCAATTATCCGACGTCGCTGCACGCCCCAATGGGCGAGGACGATGCGCCTTGGGGCGGCCGCAGGTTCCAGTGGAAGAACCCCGACGCCAAGCTTTGGCTGGACCGCATGGCCGAACGTGGCTGGACGGCGCCCATGTGGCCGGCGGAATATGGCGGCGGCGGGCTGTCCAAGGCCCAGAACAAGGTGCTCGAGCAGGAGTTGCGCCGCCTCAAGGCCCGCCCGGCCCTGATGAGTTTCGGCGTCTGGATGCTGGGGCCGGTGCTACTGGAATACGCCACCGAAGAACAAAAGAAGCGCTTCCTGCCGCAGATCGTCCGGGGCGAGTCCCGTTGGTGCCAGGGCTATAGCGAGCCGGGCGCGGGCTCGGACCTCGCGGCCCTGCAGACAAAATGCGAAGCCATTATCGACAAGGATGGGGGCGACCACTGGCTGATCAACGGCCAGAAGGTGTGGACCAGCTACGCCGACCAGGCGGACTGGATCTTTTGTTTGGTGCGCACCGACACCAGCAAGAAGCACGAGGGCATCTCGTTCGTGCTGTTCGACATGACCTCGCCCGGCGTCGAGGCGCGGCCGATCAAGCTGATCAGCGGCAGCTCGCCGTTTTGCGAGACCTTCTTCGACAATGTGAAGGTTCCCAAGGACCAGCTGGTCGGCAAGGTCAATGGCGGCTGGGACATTGCCAAGCGGCTGCTACAGTACGAACGGCAGAACATCAGCGCCTCGGGCTTCGGCGGCGGCGGCGGGCTGGATCTGGTCGAGGCGGCCAAGAAGGAGATCGGCGTCGACGCCCTGGGCCGCCTGGCCGACGGTGACCTGCGGGCCCGCATCGCCCAGCACCGCATGGAGGCCCATGCCTTTATGCTGACGGTGCGCCGCGCCGAGACGGAGTCCAAGACCGGTTCCGGCCCGAGCGCCGCCGTCTCGATCATCAAGTACGCGGCCGCCAAGATGAACCAGGAGCGCACCGAGCTGCTGGTCGAAGCGCTCGGCCTTCAAGGCCTGGGCTGGGAGGGCGAAGGCTTCGAGCGCGACGAGCTCAACGCCCTGCGGGCCATGCTGCGCGCCAAGGGCAACTCGATCGAGGGCGGCACCAGCGAGGTCAATTTGAATGTCGTCGCCAAGCGGGTGCTAGGCTTGCTGGATCACCAGTAGCAACGGCGAAGACCCATGATCGAGTTTTGGTACGAGTTCGGCTCCACCTACAGCTATCCCGCTGCCATGCGGGTCGAGCGCCTGGCCGAACAGGCGGGCGTGACCGTGGAATGGCGGCCGTTCCTGTTGGGGCCGCTTTTCCACGAGCAGCAGGGCCTGACGGACAGTCCGTTCAACACCTTCCCCGTGAAGGGCGACTACATGTGGCGCGACCTGCAGCGGGTCTGCGACATGGAAGGCCTGCCGCTGGTCCGTCCCAGCCAGTTTCCGCGCAACGGGCTGCTGGCCGCGCGGGTGGCGATCTGCGGGCTTGAGGAGGGCTGGACCCCGGCCTTCAGCCGCGCCGTCTACCAGGCCAATTTCGTCGATGACCAGGACATCTCGCAGGCCGAGGTGCTGGCGCCGCTGATCGCCTCGGTCGGCGCGGGTCCTGACGCCGTGCTGGCCGCCGCCAACACAGACCCGATCAAGGCCCGCCTGAAGGACCATGTCCGCCAGGCCCAGGAGCGCGGCCTGTTCGGCGCGCCCAGCTTCGTCACCGCCGACGGCGAGCTCTTCTGGGGCAATGACCGTCTCGAGACCGCCCTCGAATGGGCTGTCCGCCATCAAACCTTGGAGCAAGCCTGACATGGCCGTCCTGACCGAAGAACAGACCATGCTGCGCGACGCCGCCAAAGGCTGGACGCAGGACAGCGCCCCGGTCGGCGCCCTGCGCAAGCTGCGCGACGGCGGCTCCAAGGCCAGCTTCGACCCGGCGACCTGGGCCGAGATGGGCGCCATGGGTTGGGCCGGGGTGATCGTGCCCGAAGAGCATGGCGGCTCGGGCTTCGGCTATCTGGGGCTGGGGCTGATCCTGGAGGAAACCGGCCGAAGTCTGGTGGCCTCGCCTTTGCTCTCCACCGCCATGATCGCCGCCTCGGCCCTGACCCTGGGCGGCTCAGACGCCCAGAAGGCCGCCTGGCTTCCGAAGATCGCTACAGGCGAAGTCATCGCGACCTTGGCCATCGACGAGGGCGCTCACCACGCGCCGCTGAACCTCGGCCTGTCAGGCACGGCCTCCGGCGGCGGCTTCGTCCTCAACGGGATCAAGACCTTCGTGCTGGACGGCGACGCGGCCGACCTGCTGATCGTCGTCGCCCGCACGGCCGGCGCGGCGGGCGACAGCGACGGGATCACCCTTTTCCTTGTCCCGGCCGATGCAGCAGGCGTTACACGAACGCATCTGGCCCTGGTCGATAGCCGCGGCGCGGCGCGGATCACCTTCGACGGGGTGCAGGTCGGCGCGGACGCGGTGCTGGGCGAGGTCGGCGCCGGCTGGGCGATCCTCGAACCAGTCCTCGACCGCGCCTATGCGGGCCTGGCCGCCGAGATGCTGGGCACGGCCACCGCAGCCTTCGAGATCACCCTCGACTACATCAAGACCCGCACCCAGTTCGGCCAGGTCATCGGCGCCTTCCAGGCGCTGCAGCACCGCGCCGCAAAGCTGTTCACCGATCTGGAGACCACGCGCTCCTGCGTCGAGGCCGCCCTGGAAGCCGCCGACGCCCATTCGTTGACAGGGGGGGGTGACACCCGCCTGCTGTCGTCGCTCGCCAAGGCCAAGGCCAGCGAAGTGTTGCACCTGGCGTCCAATGAGATGATCCAGATGCATGGCGGCATCGGCATGACCGACGCCCATGACGCCGGCCTCTACATGAAGCGCGCGCGGGTGGCCGAGGCCCTTTTCGGCGGCCCGTCGTTCCATCGGGATCGTTACGCACGGCTTTCAGGGTTCTAGCCGCAGCCCGCTCGCCCAGGCTAGAGCATTTCCCGACCTGACTGCGTCAGGCCGTGAGCTCTAATCTTTTGTTTTGACGCATTTTTCTTCACGCGAACCGGAAACACTTCGCTCGAAAAATGCTCTAGCCTCGAAGACTACCTCCAGGTCATCGAGGAAGCAGCAAAGTCCATGCGTTGACACGTGAGGCGACAGGGCCAAGCAGGTCGATATCCTCGACCGGCCGGGCCTGGTCGCCCTGACCTGCGAGTGCTACGGGGCGGTGCGGCGGGGATACCAGCGACTGCTGCCGGTGTCTTTCACCTGACCGCTACCGCTTGCGCGTCGGGAACGGCGCATGGGCCAGACGCAACAGATTAGCGGCCCCAGGCGCGCCGAAAGGGGTGCCAGCCACGATCAGCAGGCGTTCGCCCGGACCGACAAGACCCAGATCCACGGCCTTGGCGATGGCGTCGGTGGTGACCACCTCGAGGCTATCGGGCTGGGCGGAGACGCGGGCTTCAACGCCCCAGACCAGGCACATGCGACGCACGGCGTCGATCTGCGGCGACAGGGCCAGCACCGGCTGCAACGGCCGCTCGCGCGCCAGGCGACGGGCCGTGGCTCCGGTGGTGGTGAAAGCCACAAGGCACTTGGTCGAGCCGGACTTGGCGGCTTGGGCGGCGGCGACCACCAGCACGTCGGCGTCCTCGTCGTCATGCGGTTGCTCGGCCTGCATCAGTTCAGGCCAGCGCGGGTCGCGCTCCACCCGCTCGATGATGCGGCTCATCATCGCCACGGACTCTTCTGGATAGTCGCCGGCCGCGCTTTCGGCCGACAGCATCACCGCGTCCGCGCCCTCATAGACGGCGTTGGCGACGTCGGAGGCCTCGGCTCGAGTCGGGGTGGGCGAGCTGGTCATGGATTCCAGCATCTGGGTCGCGACGATCACCGGGATGCCCCGTTCACGCGCCGCGCGCAGGATGATCTTCTGGGCTACCGGCACTTCTTCGGGGGCCATCTCCACGCCGAGGTCGCCACGCGCGACCATCACGCCGTCGCAGAGGTCCATGATCGCGCCGAGGCATTCCAGGGCCTGGGGCTTCTCGATCTTGGCCAGCACGGCGGCGCGGCCTTCGACGATGCGGCGCAACTCGGCCATGTCCTCGGGGGCCTGGACGAATGACAGAGCGATCCAGTCGACGCCAAGACGGAGGGCGAAAGCCAGGTCCTCGCGGTCCTTCGGCGTCAGCGGCGACATCGGTATCACGACGTCCGGCACGGCGACGCCCTTGCGCTCCGACAGCTTGCCGCCGTTGACCACCTTGGTGTTGGCGTAGCCGGGACCAGCGTCGGTGACGGTCATCCGCAACTTGCCGTCATCCAGCAGCAGGGTCGCGCCGGGACGCATGGCCACCAGGATCTCTGGATGCGGCAGGCAGACGCGAGTTTCGTCTCCGGGCGCCGCGTCGCTGTCGAAGCGAAACGCCTGGCCCGCCTTCAGCGAGACCGGGCCCTTGGCGAACTTACCGACACGGAGCTTGGGACCCTGCAGGTCCGCCAATATGCCCAGCGGCCGCCCGACCACCGCTTCGGCCGCGCGGATGGCGTTGTAGGCCGCAGCGTGGTTTTCGTGGCTGCCGTGGCTGAAGTTCAGGCGGAAAACGTCGGCGCCGGCCTTGGCCAGTCTCACAATCATCTCGTGCGAACTACTGGCCGGACCGATGGTGGCGACAATGCGGGAGCGGCGCGCGCGGATCATGAACCTGCTCCGGTGAGGCTGAACAATGCTGCAACGCGGCAACAAATGACGCATTGCGGGAAGTTTTTGCGTCGGGCGAACATCATTCTCGAATTTCGCACCTGACAACGTTGTCTAACGATCCCGTTCCGGATTCGCCATTGCTGACTTAGCGTCAACGTCTCGGGGATTCCATCCATATTACCGGATGGGCGATTTGGACCGCTTAGCGGACGGGACCGGTCGACTCGCGGACCACCAGCTGGAAGTCGAGCAAACGCGAGGGCGGAGCCTCGCCTTCGCCGCGCTTGGATCCCCCCAGCAGCAGGTCGGCGGCGGCCGCAGCCATGGCCTGGATCGGCTGGCGCACGGTGGTGAGTTGCGGCCAGACCACCTTAGCGCCAGGCGTGTCGTCGAAGCCGGCTACGGACAGGGTTTGAGGCACCTCCAGACGTAGGCGATTGGCCACCGCCATGACGCCCAGGGCCATGTCGTCATTGGAGGCGAAGATGGCGGTGGGGCGGTCATCGCCGGCGAGCAGTCGTTCGGCCGCCTCGAAACCGGAGCGGAACGAGAAATAGCCCTGCTCCACATGGTCCCCGCGCACGGCGTGGCCGTGCTCCTTCATCGCCTGGAGGTAGCCCTCGTAGCGCAAATGCGAGGCGCCGTGGTCGGGGTGGCCCTTGATAAAGCCAATGTCGGTGTGGCCGAGAGCGATCAGATGGCCGGTCATCTCATAGGCCGCGCGCACGTCGTCCATGCGCACATGGGCCGAGCGACCCAGGTCCTGGTCGGGTGACAGCCGCACATAGGGCACACCCTCGGCTTCCAGCACATCGAGCACGGCGGTGTTATCGCAGACGGGCGGGGTGAGGATCACGCCGTCCATGCGCAGGGTGTGCAGCATGGGCTCCACCTGGGCGGCGACGTCGCCCTGGGAGTCCAGGGGCTCGACGATCAGGTGGTAGCCCTCCTCCCGGCAGCGGGCGATCGCGCCCAGTTGCACGTCGGTGACATAGGCGGGGCTGGGGTTGTCGAAGAACACGCCGATCAGATAGGCCTTGGACCCTGCCAGGCTCCGTGCCGAGATATTGGGCCGATAATTCAAGGCGGCCACAGCCTCCTGCACCCGCGTGCGGGTGTCGGTCTTGACGTTCGGCTCGCGGTTCAGCACCCGCGACACGGTCTTGATCGAAACGCCCGACAGACGGGCGACCTCGTGGATCGTAACCTTGGAACTCAAGACTGGGCCTCGCGAAGCGTCGGGAAAGCGACAAGCCACGCAATAAGCCATGACAGCCTTGTCAAGGCGAGCCCCCTTTCGCGTGGAAAGCGAGCCGCCGTGCGTTGTTCTAGGTTGGACCCCCTTTAGGAGATCGCCGCCCGGCCATCCGGAGTCATGGCCACGGCTGCGCCGATCAGAGCGGTGTGCGGGTTCATAATCACGTGGGTGGGGATGTCGCGGGTGAAGTGGCTGAGCCGGCCTTTGGCCTCGAACCGTTCGCGGAACTGGCTCTTTTCCAGCAGATCGACGATGCGCGGCGCGATGCCGCCGGCGATGAACACCCCGCCCCGCGCGCCCAGCGCCAGGGCCAGGTCGCCCGCCGAGGAGCCGAGAATGGCGCAGAAGCGATCGATCGTCACCTTGCAGCAGTCGTGGCCGGCGACGCCCTCCTCGGTGATCTGCTTGGCGGTCAACTCATCGACCTTGCGGCCGTCGATCTCGCCTAGGATGACGTGGAGGTCTTCCATGCCGGGACCCGATAGCAGGCGCTCGATCGAGCAGCGGCCAAAGCGCTTGAGCAGTACGCGAAGGACTTCGATCTCGACCTCGTCGGTCGGGGCGAAGGCTATGTGGCCGCCCTCGGTGGTGAGGGGCGTCTCGACGCCGTGCCGGCGCACCATGCCCGCCGCGCCGAATCCGGTGCCGGGGCCTAGGATGGCCAGATCGCCCTCTCCCGAGGTCGGCAGTGAGCCGATCTGGCGTAGATCCTTGGGCGCCAGGCGCGGGGCGGCCAGGGCCTGAGCAGTGAAGTCGTTAATCAGCCTGGCCGAGCGGAAGCCGCCGGCGCGGCGCAGGCTGTCTTCCGACAGCTTCCAGTCGCTGTTGGTGAAGCGCACCGTGCCGTGCTCGATCGGACCGGCCACGGCCACCACCGCCTGGTCGGCGTGCTTGACGCCCATCTTGGCCAGATAGTGCTCGATGGCGTCCTCGGCCGTGCCGTAGTCCTCGCCCTTGTACGAGGTGGGCTCGATCAGCTGGGGATCAGCGCCGTCGAAATCGACCAGGGCGAACCGCGCGTTGGTGCCGCCAATGTCGCCAACAAGGCCCAGTCCGATGGAGTTCAAGCCGCTCATATCCGTCTCTTCCTAAGCAAACAGCACGGAGGCGCCGTGGTCGGACGCGCCGACCCCCGATCGCAACAGGCCGAAGAGTTCCCGCCCATAGCCCGGCTTGGACGCCGGGACGCTCGCCGGCGTACGGGCGCGCAAGGTCGCCTCGTCCACCAGGATTTTAAGGTCGCCCGTGTGGGCGTTGAGAGAAATGACGTCGCCGTCCTGGACATAGGCCAGAGGTCCGCCCTTGGCCGCTTCCGGCGTCAGGTGGATGGCCGCCGGGGTCTTGCCCGAGGCGCCCGACATCCGGCCGTCGGTGACCAGGGCCACCTTGAAGCCGCGGTCCAGCAGCACAGAGATCGACGGCGACAGGTTGTGCAGTTCGGGCATGCCATTGGCCGACGGGCCCTGGAATCGCACCACCACCACCACGTCGCGGTCCAGCTCGCCGCGCTTGAAGGCGGCGATGAAGTCTTCCTGTTCCTGGAACACGGCGGCCGGAGCGGTAATCACCTGGTGCTCGGGCTTGACGGCCGAGATCTTGATCACCCCGCGCCCGAGGTTACCCTGCAGCAAACGCAGGCCGCCTTCGGGGCTGAATGGCTCGGAGGCCGGACGCAGGATGTTGAGGTCCAGCGACTCGTCAGCGCCCTCACGCCAGGTCAGCACGCCATCGACCAGGATCGGCTCCTGGGTGTAGCGCGAGAGGCCCGGGCCAGCGACGGTCAGCACGTCCTCGTGGGCCAAGCCCGCCTTCAGCAGTTCCTTGACCACGAAGTGGATGCCGCCCGCAGCGTGGAACTGGTTCACGTCGGCCGAGCCGTTGGGATAGACCTTGGCCAGCAGCGGCGTGGCCTTGGAGATGTCGTCCATGTCCTCGAGGGTCAGGATGATCCCTGCGGCATGGGCCATGGCGACCAGGTGCAGGGCCAGGTTGGTCGAACCGCCGGTGGCCATCAGGCCGACCACGCCATTGACCACGGCCTTTTCGTCGATCACCCGGCCGATCGGTATCCAGTCATTACCCTTGTGGGTGATGGCTGCGACGCGCTTGGCGGCCTCTTTCACCAGGGCGGTGCGCAGCGGCGTATGCGGATGCACGAAGGCCGAGCCCGGCAGGTGCAGGCCCATCAGCTCCATCAGCATCTGGTTGGTGTTGGCGGTGCCGTAGAAGGTGCAGGTGCCGGGGCCGTGGTAGCTGGCGCTCTCGGCTGCCAGCAGTTCCTCGCGCCCGACCTTGCCCTCGGCATAGAGGGCGCGGATACGGGCCTTTTCCGAATTGGGGAGACCCGAGGTCATCGGTCCGGCCGGCACGAACATCGCTGGCAGGTGGCTGAAGGTCAGGGCGCCGATCATCAGGCCCGGCACGATCTTGTCGCAAACGCCGAGGTACAGCGCCCCGTCGAAGGCGTCGTGGGTCAGGGCGATGCCGGTGGCCATGGCGATCACGTCGCGCGAGAACAGCGAAAGCTCCATGCCCGGCCGGCCCTGGGTGACCCCGTCGCACATGGCCGGCACGCCGCCGGCGAACTGGGCGGTGGCCCCGACCTCGCGCGCGGCCTCCTTGATCAGGGCCGGATATTCCTCCAGCGGTTGGTGGGCCGACAGCATGTCATTATAGGCCGAGACGATGCCGAGGTTGGGGGCGTTCGGGTCGAGGGCGCGGACCTTGTCGACGCCCGGCGAGGCCGCGAAGGCATGGGCCCAGTTGGCGCAGGATAGCTTGGCGCGACCCGGCTGGGCGGCGGCCGCAGCGTCGAGATTGGCCAGATAGGTGGCGCGGCTGCTCCGGCTGCGTGCGATGATCCGGGCGGTGACTTCCGCGATGACGGGGTTCATGGACATGGTACTACTCCGCCCACAGGATACGGACCGGGGCGTGGTCCTGGTTCAAGATGGCGGCGATCGGCAGGCTGGGATCGACCGGCCCTTCAAGCAACATCCGCTTGGCCTCGCCAGTGACCAGCAAGACGATCAACGACGACTGGATCAACGCCTGGAAAGTCAGGCTGATCCGAGGCAGGTCCGGCGCGGGCGCGCCGGGCGGCACGGCGATCACCGTCCGCTCGGACGTGGGATCCAGGCCGGCCTCCAGCACCAGATTGCCCGGGAACAGCGAGGCGAAGTGGCCATCTGGGCCGACGCCTAGCAAAACGGCCCCGAACGGCAAGGCCTGGGCCACGCCCGCCTCGGCCTTTTCAGCCGCCTCATCCTGGGCCAGGTCCGCGAAATATAGCGGCGCGAACGCCGCCTTGGCCGCCTTGTCCACAAGCAGGTGACGACGGACCAGGCCCTCATTGCTGCTGGCGTCCGACGGTGGCACGCAGCGCTCGTCGGTCAGGGTGACGGTGACCTTGTCCCAAGGCGCGGTCAGCTTGGCCAGGCGGTCATAGACTGGGGCCGGCGTCGAGCCGCCGGTGGCGGCGAAGCCCGCCGCGCCGTGCAGGGCGACGGCGTCGGTCAGGGCCGAGACCAGCACCGAGGCGGCGGCGTCATACAGCGCCTCGCGCGACGGGAAGGTTTCGATCTCGGGGAGGGTCACGGCCACCCTACTCGTTCCAGGCCCGGCCTTGCGGCGCGATCAGCGCCGAGGCGCCGTGCGGACCCCAGGTGCCCGCCGCATAGGGCGCCGCCTCGGTGCCGGCCTCAGCCCAGGCAGCCGAGACGCCGTCGACGAACTTCCAGGCCTGCTCGACTTCGTCACGCCGAACGAACAGGGTGCGATCGCCCCGGAACACGTCTAGCAGCAGCTTCTCATAGGCGATCCGGCGGCGGCTGCCGGCCGAACTCATCGCGAGGGACAACGGGAGCGACTGCAGGCGCATGCCCTCTTCCGACAGCCCCGGGCGCTTGGTCATCACGGTCAGCGAGATGTCCTCGTCCGGCTGCAGATCGATGACCAGGCGATTGGCTCGTGTCTCGCCCTGGGCGGCGTTGCTGAAGATGTTGTGCGGCACGGGCTTGAACTGCACGACGATCTGGGTGCGGCGGTCGGGTAGGTTCTTGCCTGTGCGCAGGAAGAACGGCACGCCGGACCAGCGCCAGTTGTCGATATCGACCTTCAGGGCGACAAAGGTCTCCGTCTTCGAGGCTTTGCCGACCTCTTCCAGATAGCCTTTGCGCGCCGTGCCATCGACGACGCCCGCCACATATTGGCCGCGCACGGTGTCATGAGCGACATTGGCCTTGGTAAAGGGGCGAAGGGACCGGAGCACCTTGACCTTCTCGTCGCGCACGGCGTCAGGGTCGAAGCCCGAGGGCGCTTCCATGGCGACAAGGCACAGCAGTTGCAGCAGGTGGTTCTGCACCATATCGCGCAGGGCGCCGTACTCGTCGTAATAGGGCCACCGCTCGCCGACCTTCTCGGTCTCGGCGATGGTGATCTGCACGTGGTCGATGTGCTTGTTGTCCCACAGGGGCTCGAACAGCACGTTGGCGAAGCGCAGGGCGGTCAGGTTCTGGACCGTCTCCTTGCCCAGATAGTGGTCGATGCGGAAAATCTGGCTTTCATCAACGACCACGCCCACCGCGCCGTTGATGGCGCGCGAGCTCTCGAGGTCGCGGCCGATCGGCTTTTCCAGCACCAGGCGGGTTTGCGGACCCGTGAGCTCAGCGGCTTGCAAAGCCTGACAGACCGAGCCGTACAGGCTCGGCGACAGGGCGAAGTAGATCACCAGTTCGCCGTGTTTGCCGATCTTGTCAGCCAGCGCCTTGGCGCCCTCTTCCTTGGTGATGTCGACCGAGATGTAATCCAGGCGCGCGGCGAGACGGCTCCACGCCCCCTCCTCCACGTCGGCGCGCTTGCCGAGTTGCTCGCGCACCAGCGCGCGGTAACCGTCGGCGTCATGATCATGACGCGCCAAACCGATGATTCGCAGATCTTGCGGCAGCAGGCGATCGACTTCGAGGAAATAGAGCGACGGCAACAGCATCCGCAGGGCCAGGTCGCCCGCGCCACCTAGCAGGACCAGCACTTCTCGACCCGCTTCAGCGGTGTTCGTCTCTTCTGCCAATGTTTCCACCCTATGACAACGTTGTCATTACACGCCCCTCGGCGCAATGCAAGAGGCCGCCTGTCAAGCTCCCGACAGGACGGCGCGTGCGGCGCTTAACTAAGGGGTTTGCGCGATCGCCGCCATAAGACCAATCGCTTTTCCACGGCGATGGGGTCTGGGCGGGCGAGGCAGAGGCGAACGCCGCGAAACCAATGGGCAGGCAGGCAATTGGAAATCGCAAATTGCGACGATGAGGGCAGCCAGCCTACCCGGCCGCCTGCGCCCGGAAGCGGTCCTTCATCTTCGCCACCCAGCCGTTGAAGGCCTCGTTGTCGGCGGTGACCCGGCTGAAGTCGTCGCCGGACAGCGCCGCCGGATCAGCGCCCGCCAGGGCGACCCGCAGGCCGTCCGGATTGCGCGCACCGTCGATGAAGCCGCTGTAGTGCTGGCGCAGGCGCCCCAGACCCGCGTCGTCGTCGGCCAGACTAAAGGCCACACCGGCGCGGAGAAGCTTGGCTTCCTCGTTGGTGGTCAGGGTTCCCGGCGTTTTCCAGCGATCGCCCAAGGCGCGTTCGTACATCGCGCCGGCCAAGGGCCAGGTGTGCTGCTTCCAGGCGATCTCGGCGCGGATATCCTCGGCATCGCCGACCTTGTCGCTTTCGATGACTTCCAGCGCCGCGTCGTAGCGGCCCAGACCCATCAAGGCGCGGGCGGTGGCCAGGCGGCGCTCGGCGTTGAGGGCCGGCGGCAAGACCGTGGAGCGCGTGCTGTTGATGGTGTTCAACGCGCTCTCAGGTTTGCGGTCCATCAGGTAAATCCAGGCCAGATCAGTGGCCACCTGGGCTTTGGGCACGCCGTTCAGGCGATTGTCTACCTGGTACTTGAGCAGCTTGGCGGCTTCGTCGAGCAGGTCGACATCGACCAGGCGGCGGACCAAATTGCGGACCATCTGGTCGCCGTCGGCGCCGATCGGGGTCAGGTCCTGGAAGTCGTAGAACAGGCCCACCGCCTGGATCGGCTGCATGCCGTCGGCAAGGCCGTCAAGAAACAGGGCGCGGAAAGCCTGGTTGAGGTCGTTGCGCAACGCTACCGCCTGCGGCAGGTCGGGCAGATTGTTGCCTGCCGAGTGCAGCACCTCCAGGGCTTCGCGATAGCGGCCTTGCCTGATCTGCAATTGGCCCAAGGCCCGGATGGTGTCGAGCTCGGCGCCGTCGCCGCGCCAGCGGAAGCGCAGTTGATCCAGACCCTTCGCCGCGACGTCGGCGCTGATCTGGTTCTTGGCCAGGCGAAGTTGGATGGCGCGCAGGGTGGCGGGCGCGGCCAGACGGTCGATCCCGCACCGGGCGATGGCCTGGAACACCGGCAAGGCGCGGCTGTCGCCCTTGGCCTCGAAGGCCTTGGCCAGGGTTAAACGGAGCTCAAGCTGGTCCTCGACCGGGATGTTGGGCAGCTTCAGGGCCTGGTTGATCAGGCGGATAGCGGTCTCAGGCGCGCCGCCGCCGACGGCCGCCTCGGCCTGGGCGCCGAGGAACCGGGCCTGCCACAGGGCTGGAAACATGTTCAAGGCGCGAGCGCCGTCGACGAACTTGGCGTTGGCGTCAACCCATTGGCCGGACTTGCTGGCGACATAGCCACGCCACAGGGCCGCGGAGGGATCATCGGCCAGGACGGGCGAGGCGAAGTCGGCCTCTGCCTCGGTGTAGCGGCGGGCCATCACCTTGGCCACACCACGCAGGCCGCGGAATTCGGCGTCGCCCATCAGGGTCTGGTGAGCGCGACCAGCGGCATTGAGCACGCCGATCGCTTCGTACGACAGGTTCGAGCCGATGAGGAACCGAGCCAGGGCCATGCGGGGCGCGGTGTCGTCACCCTTGCCCGAACCGTCGCTGGCCGCCGGAATGGCGCTGAGCAGGGCGTCGTAGCGGGCCATGAAGCCGCCCGAGCCGGTCTTGGCCCAGTGTTCGGGGTCGATCAGGGCGGGCATGGCCATGGCCTGGGGCGCTCCGACCATGTTGTCGGACTGTTGACCGCTGGCGGCTGACGACAGGAGCAGACCCTTTGGGCGGCCGATGCGGACGATGTCGCCTTCGGCGCTCATCTGCAGGTCACCGGAATAGCTTTCGACAGCCAAGCCGGTAGCCGATTGCAGCAAGGCCATCTCGACATAGTCGCGGCGCGACGGCAGGCCCTTGGACGGCGCCAGGGCGGTGGCGACGGCGATGTTATCGCCAACGGCCGGGTCGGCCACCCATAGGGTCTTGGTCGTGCCCGCGACATTGGCGGTAAGGGTCGCGGGGGCGGCGTTGTCGTCGCGAGCCACGCGGACCAGGTCGGGCGCATCCTGGACGCCCGCGCCCAAGGCGATCGTCCATCCGCCGCCCACGCCGTCGGCGTAGAACGGCGTCCCTTGCGGGGTGCTGATGCGCAGGGCGGTGTAGTCGGGTCCCTTGAACGCCTGGATGCTGCGGTACTGCGGCGTGCCGGAAGGCAGCTTGCCGATGTCGAGCCGGGCCGGCGTGTCGAACACCACCCACACCGCCTCGCCCCTGCGGAAGACGGCGGCGCCGGCGGGATTGGCCCATTCGAAACTCAGCTGGATCTGACCGCCGGCCTTGGAGAACTTGACCGGCACAACGCCGCCCGCAGGCATCGGGCTGGGGCGGCGCGCGGCGGCCGCGGCGGTCTCGGCCGCCGGCGCCGGCGCATTGGCGGCCTGCTGGCGAGCGAACAGATTGACGAAGTCGTCGCCGTCCGCGTTTCCGGCCCGGAAGTCGGCGTCGTCGCTGAGGGTGATAGCGATCTCGACCACGCCGCCGACGTGGCGGGCCTCGGCCGAGCGCACCCAGCGCGGCGGCGAAACTTTCAGGACGGTGAGGTTGGGATTGGCGTCTCGCCGGAAGCGCAGCACCAAGGTCGCACCTTCGCGATGGGCCTGCATGCCGCGCGAGCCGGGGAACTCCAGTCGCGTGAAGTCGGGCGCTTGGGCGACGCGAACCTCAAGACCCCGCGAAGACGTCGAGGCGGACGCCTCGAGCGGCGGGGGGTTGGGGGCACGACGCGGCGCGGCGGAGATCGACACCGACGGGGTCACGACCCCGAAAATGCAGATCGCCGCAACGCTCGATCTTAGCAATGCCCCCAGCCTCATTCCTGGCCTTAGCCGGTTTTCTTTGGCGCGGCCGGAGCGGCGCCGGCCAGCGGCGCGGCGGCCGCCTGGGAAGCTGGGGCGGCGGCGGCGGGCGGCGCATTGACGGCGGCCAGGGCGGCGCGACCCTTGGCGATGGCGTCGGCCGACATCCGGTTGGCGAGGCGCTCAGTCAGGATTTTGGCTTCATTCGGCGACATGTTGGCCAGGATCATGCTGAGCGTCCGCTCCTTCATCTTGGCGGCGATCGGCAGGCGCACGGAGTCGTCCAGCAGGGCCATCCGCGCGCCGGCATCCTTGGGCTTCATGGCCGAATAGACCAGCACCAGGCGGCCGGCCTCGGCCTCCTTCTGGGCGTCGGCCTGGCCGAGCAGGCCCTGGATCTCGCCCTTCATGCCGTTCAGGGCCTTCATCTTGGTGTCGAGCTTGGCCTCTGCGGCGGCCAGCAATTGCAGTTGGACGTCGATATCCTGTTCGCGCTGATCTAGTTGGCCACGACGGGTCCCCAGGCTTTGCAGCACACGCAGCTCGGCGGGCGACAGGCCCGCTTCCTTGGCCAGGTCGTTAGCCGAGGGCGCGCAGACGCGGGGCGGCAAGGCTTGGGCGGCCGCGTCCTTCCCCACGTCGGCGGCCGATGGGGCCTTGTCGCTCTCCGGCTTGACCACGCCCTCGGCGAAGGCCTTGGCTCCGCTCAGCATGTTAGGCAGCGACTTGGCCCCGGCCAGGGCGTTGACGGCCAGCACGCCGACCACGGCGATCCCGACGATGGGCAGGATGCGCGGAACGTTTTTCATCGGCGGCCTCTAAAACTCGAACCCGGTCGCGGAGACTCTTCCGGACCATCGAACAGATCATCATCGATCCGCGCGCGTGAACGCGGGGTTTCCTTTGGCCCAGATGAGCGGGCGGCGGCAGGTGGCGGAGCGTCGCGGGGGATGCGGGCCTCGCGGTCCAGCAGCTTTTCGAAGTCCTCGGCCTTCAGCCGGCGGGCGGCTTCGGGCGAGGTCGCGGGCTCCGGCGCCCGCACCGGACGCGGGGGCGCGGCGGGACGCGGGGTGGAACGCTCGGACATCGCGCCGGGCGGCGGCGTGACCATCGGACGGTTCAGGCGCTCATCCAGCTGGGCGGCCAGGGCCTTGGCCTGGGTAATGCGGTCGCCCAGGGTATCGGCTGCCTCGTCGGTGGCGGCGCGCAGGTCGGCCAAGCCCTGTTCAGCCCGCATCGCGGCGCGGTCAAGATCGGCCACGGCCTTGGCGAAGCCTTCGTGGCTGTCGCGCAGATTCTTGAGGCGACGCTCCAGGCGCACGCCGAATATCAGCGCGAGCAGCAGCAGCACAGCCAGGAGACCGTTGAGGGCGATGGCCGTCATGCTCATTTCAGTTTCTGCACCGCTTTCCGGGCCGACGAGGTCAGGGGGGCCTCGGCCCGCACGGCGATCGAGTGGTTGCGGCGACCCATGCGGCCGCGGGTCAATGGGATCGAACCGGCGCGCAGCTCTATCAAGCTATCGGTCGTGGCGTTGAGCATCAGGGTGTCACCGACCTTCAGGTCCAGAACCCTGCTCAGGGGCAGTTGCTGTTCGTCTAGCACGGCGCGCACCTCCATCTGGGTGGTCCAGAGTTCGGTGGCCAAGTGGCCTTCCCAGATGTTGTCGCGGCCGAACTTCTCGCCCATGAACTGCTGGAGCAGCATCTTGCGGATGGGTTCGAGGGTCGCATAGGGCAGCAGAAGCTCGATTCGACCGCCCCGGTCTTCCATGTCGATGCGAAGCTTGACCAGAATCGCGGCGTTGGCCGGGCGGGCGATGGCGGCGAAGCGTGGATTGGTCTCCAGGCGGTCAAGCGTAAAGCTGACGGGATGCAGCGGTTCGAACGCCGCCTTGGCGTCGTGCAGCACCACCTCGACCATCCGCTGCACCAGCACCCGTTCGATGGTGGTGTAGGGACGCCCCTCGATGCGCATGGCCGCAGTGCCGCGACGGCCGCCCAGCAACACATCGACGATCGAGTAGATCAGGTTGGAATCGACCGTCAGCAGGCCATAATTGTCCAGCTCCTCGGCCCGGAACACGGCCAGGATGGCCGGCAGCGGGATGGAGTTTAGATAGTCGCCGAAGCGGATCGAGCTGATGTTGTCGAGGCTGACCTCGACATTGTCGGAGGTGAAGTTGCGCAAGCTGGTCGTCATCAACCGCACCAGGCGGTCGAAGACGATTTCAAGCATCGGCAGGCGCTCGTACGACACCAGCGCCGAGTTGATGATGGCGCGAATGCCGGTGCGGTCGTCATTGCCGTCGCCGGACATATCGAAGCCCAGCAGGCTGTCGATCTCGTCCTGGTTCAGGATACGCTCGGCGCCCATGGCGTCGCCGCCGCCGTCGTCCCAGCCGCCCATGCCGCCGCTGAAGTCGCCAAACTGGTTGCCGCCGCCGCCGCCGGCGCCGCCGGGCGGGTTCTCCTCGGCCCACTGGGCCATCGCGGCCTGATCGTCGATTTCGTCAGCCATATGGTTCGCCCCAACCAGCCCGCAGGCTAGTTGATCAGCATCTCCTCGATCAGGACTGCATTCACCTTGGAGGGTGCGGCGACTAGGTTCACGCGACGCAGCAGCTCGGCCCGCAGCTGGTAGCTGCCCTGGCTGCCGTTGAGATCTTCGGGGCGCAGTTCGCGCAGGAAGGTCTGGAACATGTCCTGCAGGCGCGGGAGGTTCGGCGTCAGGTTCTCGGCCGTCTCCTCGTCGGGCAGCTCGAAGGTCAGCTTCAGCTTCAGGAAGGTCGAGCGGCCGTCGGCCGCCTGCATGTTCACCACGATGTCGGGCAGGGTGTAGAACACCACGCCGTCGGGCCCCTCTTTGATCACCGGCGCGCCCGCAGCCGGAGCTGCGGCTTCGCCGCCGCCATGGCCACCCTTCTTCTCTTCCTTCTTTTCTTTCTTCTTCGGCTTTTCGTGGCCCTTCTCGGCGTGCGCCTCGGGCTTGGGCTTCAGCAGCAGGAACGTCGTGACGCCACCGCCGATCAGCACGACGGCCGCTGCGGCCGCGATGATGATCATCATCGGCGGCTTCTTCTTGGCAGGAGCTTCGCCCTCGACGGCGCCCTCTTCGCCTTCGGGGGCGGGAGCTTCCTGGGGAGGTTTCTTGGCCACGCGCGCGGTTCCTTGGAATCTATGGATCTAGTCATGCGTGGAGCATGGTTAACGATCCCTTTTGAACGCCATTTCGCCGCAGGCTGAATCTGCCCGGCAGACTCTGGCCGCAGCCCGTCGTTAACCTTCTTTTTTGTTGAAATCGTTGATTTTTCTGAGTTGGCACAAGGGTTGCTTGTGAGGACGCAGCGCATTTGTCGCGCTAGCCGTCTCGGTAACCGGTCATGGACAACGCACTGTATGTGGGACTTTCGCGGCAGATGACTCTGCGCCGCGAGCTCGACGTCGTCGCCAACAACATCGCCAACGCCAATACGACCGGTTTCAAGGTCGAGCAGCTGATGGTGCGCACCGAACCCGCCAGGCCGGCCCGCACCGCCGGCGGTTCATACCCAGTGAAATTCGTGCTCGACGACGGCGTGGCCCGCGATTTCGGCCAGGGCGCGCTGAGCAAGACCGACGGCGACTTCGACCTAGCCATCGAGGGCAACGGGTTTTTCAAGGTTTCGACCGGCAGCGGCGAGCGCTACACGCGCGACGGCCGCTTCACCATGGGCGCCGACGGCAAGCTGCTAGCCCAGAACGGCAATGCCGTTCTGGACGACGGCGGCGGCGAGATCCTGCTGGATCCGCTCAAGGGCCCCGTCACCATCGCCAAGGACGGCACGGTCAGCCAGGGCGCCGAGCGCGCCGGCAAGATCGCCGTTGTGCGGATGGCCGACCTCGCCTCGCTGCGCAAGGACGGCGACAACCTCTATCGCAACATTTCCAACGACACGCCCCAGGCGGCCACGGATGCCGTGATCCACCAGGGCATGCTGGAAGCCTCCAACGTCCAGTCGCTCAAGCAGATCGTCAAGCTCATCGAAGTGAACCGCGCCTACGAGAGCGTGGCCAAGATGATGGACCAAACCGCCGAGCTTTCCCGATCCGCCGTCGAGCGGATGGGCAAGGTCCAGTAAGGGATAACTGAAGATGCAAGCGCTCCGCACCGCCGCTACGGGCATGGCCGCCCAGCAGCTGAACGTCGAGGTCATCTCGAACAACATCGCCAACATGAACACCATCGGCTTCAAGCGTGGCCGGGCCGAGTTCCAGGATCTGATCTATCAGACCATCGAGCGGGCCGGCGCGCAGTCGTCCAGCAGTGGCAACGTGGTGCCCACCGGGGTCCAGGTCGGCGGCGGCGTCAAGGCCGGCTCGGTCTATCGGATCCACGAGCAGGGCACCCCGACCATGACCAACAACGAGTTCGACGTGGCCATCCAGGGCAAGGGCTTTCTGCAGATCCTGCTGCCCTCGGGCGAAACCGCCTACACCCGGGCCGGCAATTTCGCGACCAATGACCAAGGCCAGATCGTCACCGAGGACGGCTACACCGTCCAGCCCGGCATCACGATCCCTCAGAACGCCGTGGCCACGACCATCAGCAAGACCGGCCTTGTGCAGGTGACGATGCAAGGCAATCCCGTTCCGCAGACCGTGGGTCAGCTGGAACTGGCCAACTTCATGAACGAAGGCGGCCTCGAGGCGGTCGGCGACAACATGTACATGGAGACCGCCGCCTCGGGCGCGGCCAATATCGCCGCCCCCGGCCAGCCGGGCTTTGGCACCCTGCTGCAGAACTACACCGAGGCGTCGAACGTCGACTCGGTCAGCGAAATCACCTCGCTGATCGTCGCCCAGCGCGCCTACGAGATGAACTCCAAGGTCATCACCACCGCAGACCAGATGCTGCAGACCACCTCGAACCTGAGGTCCTAAGCTGATGAAAGCGCTCGTCCTTTCCCTCGCGGCTTTCTTGGCCGCCACGCCCGCCCTGGCCGGGAACGCCGTCTCGTTGCGATCGGACACCACCGACGCCGACGGTCGGGTCACGCTGGGCGAACTGTTCGACGGCGCGGGCGCTGCTTCGGGCATGGTCGTGGCCACCCGCGTGGGCCCGACCGCCGTGCTCGACGCCTCTCAAGTGCAGATGGCCGCCCGACGGGCGGGACTCGACTGGTCCAATCCCGCAGGCATCCGCCGGATCATCGTCCGCGGGGGCGCCGAGGGCGGGTCCAGCGGCGGCCCGACCGGCGCCCCGCGGGGCAATGTGGAAGTTCTTGCCTATGCTCGCAGCCTGGCGACCGGCGAAATCGTCCAGCCGGAAGACCTGGTCTGGGTCAAGGTCGCCGCCGCGCCCAACGACGCGCCGCGCGACGCCGACGACGTGATCGGCATGAGCGCCAAGCGACCTTTGCGCGAAGGCGCCGCCGCCAGCCTCCGAGATGTTTCCACCCCAACGGTGATCAAGGCGGGCGATATTGTCGCGGTGACCTACGAGGACGCCGGCGTGGCGTTAACCTTGCAAGGCAAGGCCATGGCGGCTGGGGCCGTGGGCGACAGCCTGATGGTCCAGAACACCGCCAGCAAGAAGATCATCGAGACCGTGGTCACCGGCCCGGGCTCCACCGCCGTCGGTCCCCAGGCCCAGCGCTTGAGGGCCTCTCGCAACACCCTGCGCTACGCCGCTCGCTAGAGCATTTCCCGACCTGACTGCGTCAGGCCGTGAGCTCTAATCTTTTGTTTTGACGCATTTTTCTTCACGCGAACCGGAACCACTTCGCTCGAAAAATGCTCTAGAAGGTCCTGCTCATGCGCCCCGCCCTCGTCGTTCTCGCCCTCGCCCTGTTGCCGCTCGCCGCCTGCTCCACCGTCACCGAGGCGGTGAAGGGTCCTGAACTGGCCCCCGTGGGTTACCCCGCGCAACTGGCGCCAATGACCCAGCAGATCATGAACCCGCCTCCGGCCGCCTCGTCCAACTCGCTATGGCGCACCGGCGCCCGCGCCTTCTTCAACGACCAGCGCGCCAGCAAGGTCGGCGACATCCTGACCGTCAATATCGACATCGATGACAGCGCCACGACCAAGAACCAGACCTCGTCGTCGCGCACCTCCAACAGTTCGCTGGGCGTGCCTAACTTCCTGGGCCTGGAGTCAAGCCTCGGGAAGATCCTGCCGGGCGGCTTCGATCCCGCCAACATGGTCAACACCAAGTCGGGCAATTCCAACGCCGGGGCCGGGGCGGTGAACCGTTCGGAAAAGATCAGCCTGACCATCGCCGCCGTTGTCTCGGGCGTGCTGCCCAACGGCAACCTGGTGATCCAGGGCACGCAAGAGGTGCGCACCAATACCGAATTGCGCCAACTGACCGTGGCCGGCATCGTGCGGCCTGAAGACATCTCCTCGGCCAACACCATCAAGCACACCCAGATCGCAGAAGCCCGCATCAGCTACGGCGGCCGCGGCGACATCAGCCGCGTGCAGAAGACCCCGGCCGGCCAGTCGCTGGTCGAGAAATTCTCGCCCTTCTAAAGGTTTGGTCCTGCACACTTGATCGGGCGGATGCGCGGGACCACCTTGCCTGGTGTCACAGCGTTCGCCCGAACTCGCCGGGCTCTGACTTCGGAGCCGGTCCTCATGCGCACCCCCCTCACTGCCTTGGTCGGCGCCGCCCTGCTGGCGACCGCCCTGCCCCTCGCCGCCCAGGCCCAGCCCTTCAACGGCCCGATGGGCGTGGCCGGACGTTGGGCAATCGACCTGCCCCGTTCCAATTTCAACACCGCCCTGACCGGCCCCGCGCCCTTGAGCGGCGAACTGGATGTCACCATCGACGACGGCAAGACCCTCGCCTGGACCCTGGTCGAGGAAGACGAGGCGGGCGTCGCCGCCCTGCAGTTCGCCGACGCCCGCCTGGACGGCACGCCGACCAAGGCCGTGGTCAATCTCACCCGTGTGACCATCAGCGTCGATCGCGTCGGCCAGAGCGCGGTGACCGTGACCACCCACGGCGATGGCGGCGCACGTCATCAGTCGATGAAGGTGACCCGGACCAATCCCGATACGCTGCTCGTCGAACAGGACATCGACGGCAAGCCGGGCCCGCCGGACCAGACGCTGACCCTCAAGCGGGTGAAGTAGAATCTACCTTCTCCCGCATGGGAGAAGGAATTATCGGTAGCTCAAGCTCCAGCTGACCGTTAGCGGCGCCGAAACCGTGGCCGCTCCGCTTGAGCATTCGGTCAGGCTGGCGAACGCCCCGGTCGGGGTGCGGTAGGCCTTCTCATTCTTCAGAGGGCGGGACTTGCAGGTCAAACCCCTCACCTTGAAGCCTCGCACATCGCCCTTTCCGAACGTCGTCGCCCCGCCCTTGCTGGCTGGCGCCGACGAAAACGACCCGAACGCCAGGTCCACGGCGCTCACCGCCCGCGACCCCTTGGGCGTAAACACGTCCGTGCGGCTGATTTTGCCGGGCTCCAGCACGTATGTGGTCCTGACGCTGAACCGGTCATCGGCGATCGGCACGTCGGTTCCCAACTTGTCGAGTTGGGACTGATCGTAGGTGACGATGGTCTTGGCACCCTTCTCCACGACCTCAACGTGGCTCGCGTAGGCCAGCGGGGTCAGGCGCGCGCCATCCGCCAGGGTGATGCGCGGCAGAAGTTGCGGGAACTCTCCATCCGCGACCCCGGCCAGCAGGCCGGGCGAAAACGGGATGGGATAATAGGGAGAGTTCTCGTGCTGGCTCTTGCCGCCATTGATGATCGGCAGGGCGATGACCCGCTTGCCGTCGCGCAGGGTGACGACCAGCCGATCGTGCTCGCCCCTGGCGAACCAGGTGAGGGTGCGCTTGGGCAAGGTGTCGAGCCAGGCCGCGTAGCCCGCGTCGGGCGCCTGCTCCTTGAAGCCCAACTCGTTCCAGATGGCGTTTGTGTAGATGTGCTGCCGCGCCAGGCTGAGGTTCTCGCCCAGGATCCGATGCTTGCCGCGATAGTCGTCGGTGCGCCGACCATGCTCCCACAGGTTCACGGAACCCATCTTCGGATCGAACCAAAAGTCCATATAGCGGGCCGTGACGCGCGAGGAAAAGGCGTAGGCCATGGTCTTTTCCTCCGGGGTCAGCACGTCCAGCTTGGCCGCCGCAGTCAGCACCTCCAGGAATGCGGTTTCGCCGTAGGTCCCGATACTGCGGCCATACTCGAAACCCTCGCCGCGTTCGTTGAGGCGGGGCAGCATCAGATCGACCGACTTGCGCAGCCAAGCCTTGACCTCCGGCGTGGCGGGCATGCCCGCCTCGATCAGGCGGTGGCTGATCTCGCCGATCAGCAGCACGCTGTAGCGGTCGAACCGCCCTTCCCCGTCGGTCTCGTCGGCGAAGCC
Organism: Caulobacter sp. DWP3-1-3b2; assembly: GCF_049896325.1. Lineage (NCBI taxonomy): Bacteria > Pseudomonadati > Pseudomonadota > Alphaproteobacteria > Caulobacterales > Caulobacteraceae > Caulobacter > Caulobacter sp. DWP3-1-3b2. Next base: position 96,507 of record NZ_JAFCUB010000003.1, on the reverse strand, counting down.
GTATTCGCCGGAATATTTGCGATAGTGGTCGAGCGTCCGGCCCAGCAGCGCCTCGCTGGCCGAGGCGTCTTCCCAACCCAACTGGTAGCGCAGCCGCGCCACGCTGAAGGCCACGCCATAATAGTTGTTGGGCAGGTCGATGAGGGCCAGGTCGTCAGCGCCAACGAACCGCCGCCAGTCCAGCTTGACCTTCAGCTTGGCCAGAGTCTGCGGCGACACCGCCTGCTCCAGCAGGCCGGCCTCTTGCAGCATGTGCAGGGCCTGGCAGTAGTAGTAGACACCCCAGGTGTTGTTGCTGTCGTCCACCGTCATCTCGGCGATCTGGCGATAACCCTTGAGGTAGAGCTTGAATTTCGGATCATCGCGCGGTGTGTCAATCAACAGATAGGCCAGGCCGATCGCCACCTTGCCTGGCAGGAATTTGTCATCGGCGTCGAACACTTTGACGCCGTCCAGCGTCATTTCGCGTTTTTCGACCATCAGCTTGTCGAGAAGAACCGCCATCTGCGGAAGTAAGCGGGTCTCGACCGTGCGGTTCATCGGCGGCGCGGTGACGTAGACTTGGCCACGCGCGTCGGCAGGCGCCCCGGTCGCGGCCAAGACAGGAGACGCGATGACAGCCATGACGGCCGCCGTCAAAGTCAGACGTTTCGCGTTAGGTATGAGCAAGCGCAACGGCAGGATGGAGCCGACCATAGGCGGTGGCGCCGATACACGCGGCGCGAACTTGATTGGCATGGTTTCCCCACGCCGCCTTGGTCGGGGCGCTTCCTATTATTGGCTCGACCATTTGCAGCGATAAAGGTGGTTATTGTCAAGCCAATTTCAGAATTCAGGCACCTCGGGTCAGGCCAGTGAAGCCTGATTCCCTTGGCTACCAGTTGAACATGGTCCCGTCCTCCAGCCGATTTACTGGCAGGTAGGCGCGCTTGTAGGGATATTTTTCCGCCAAGGTCTCGTCGATATCCACGCCGAGGCCGGGTCGCTCGCCGGGGTGCAACATGCCGTCCTTGAAGCTGTAGGCATGGGGGAAGACCGCGTCGGTTTCTGGCGTATGGCGCATATATTCTTGCAGGCCGAAATTGCTGACCGACAGGTCGAAATGCAAGGCGGCGGCCATGGTGATCGGCGACAGGTCCGTGGCGCCGTGGCAGCCCGTGCGCACATGGTGCAGGTCGGCGAAGGCGGCGATCTTGCGCAGATTGGTAATACCGCCTGCATGCAACACCGTGGCGCGCAGATAGTCTATCAGTTGCTCCTCGATCAGCGTCTTGCAGTCCCAGACATGACTGAAGATCTCGCCCACCGCGAGTGGCGTGGTGGTGTGCTGGCGGATCAAACGGAACCCGGCCTGGTTCTCGGCGGGCACCGCGTCTTCCAGCCAGAACAGACGGTACGGCTCCAGGTCCTTGCCAAGACGGCCAGCTTCGATCGGCGTCAGGCGATGGTGGACGTCATGCAGCAGATGGATGTCGTCGCCCAGCGCCTCGCGCGCCGCCTCGAACAGCTTGGGGGCGTGCTTGATATACCGGGCCGTTGACCAGAGGTTCTCGGTGGGCAAGGCGCCGTCGGCCGGCTCGTAGTACATCTTGTCGCCCGACACGCCATAGGTGCTGGCGAGACCCGGTACGCCCGTCTGCAGGCGAATGGCCTTGTAGCCCAAGGCCTTGTATTTTTGGGCTTCGGCGATTGTGTCCTCGATCGTCTCGCCATTGGCGTGGCCATAGACCGTGACGCCCTCGCGGCAGGCGCCGCCGAGAAGTTGGTACAGCGGCAAGCCGGCGACCTTGGCCTTGATGTCCCATAGCGCCATGTCCACCGCCGCCAGGGCGGTCATCGCCACCGGGCCACCGCGCCAATAGGAACCGCGATAGAAGAACTGCCAGATATCCTCGATCCGGTGTGCGTCCCTGCCGATCAGGCAGGGAATCATGTGATCGCGCAAAAAGCTGACCACGGCCATTTCACGGCCGTTGAGGGTCGCGTCGCCCACGCCATAGACGCCTTCGGACGTGGTGATCTTCAAGGTGATGAAGTTACGCCCTGGGCAGGTGACGATAACCTTGGCGTCTAGAATCTTGAGCATGGAACCGCTATGTCTGCGCTGTCGAAGTGGTCTGACCAATCCATAGCGACGATAATACAATTGCGCCAGTGCGAAGCGGCGTGGCGTCTCGTGCGACCTTGCTCTACCTTGGCGCTGGCCCCGCGATGCGCGCTGGGCGGGAAAGTCGCATGACCACGTCGACCGCAGAAACCCGTAAGCTCTACCAGCAGGTCGCCAACGCGATCGCCGCCTCGATCCGCGACGGGGCCTTCCAGCCCGGTCACCGGCTACCGTCGGAGCGTGATCTGGCGGAAGACTACAAGGTCAGCCGCCCCACCGTGCGCGAAGCGATGATCGCCCTGGAGATCCGAGGCCTGGTCGAGGCCCGCCACGGGTCGGGCGTGTATGTCACCGAGGCCGCGCCGGTCGAAGCCCCCGCCCCCGAGCTCGACATCGGCGCGTTCGAACTGACCGAAGCCCGCCGGCTGATCGAGGGCGAGTCCTGCGCCCTGGCGGCCACCACCATCACAGACCAGGAACTGATCGACCTGGAAAAGATCGTCGACGACATGGTCGAGGAGAACGAGCACGACGTGCGCGGCGATCTCGCCGACCGTCGTTTTCACGTCACCATTGCCCGGGCCACCCGCAACAGCGCCCTCGTCACCGTGGTCGAGAACCTCTGGGACCTGCGCTACAAGTCACCGCTGTGCCGGGCCATGCTGGAACGCGCTCGCCAGGTGGGCGTCCGCCCGCTGATCGATGACCACCAGGAAATCCTCACCGCCCTGCAGGGGCGCGACCCCAAGGCGGCGCGCAATGCGATGCGCGAGCACCTGGGCCGCGTCATCGACAACCTGCTGACCGCCACCGAAATCGACGCCATGCAGCAGGCCCGTAACGAGGTTGCCGCCCGTCGCAACGAGCTGGCGCGTCGCTCGCTGATCTAGCCGCTTTCGGAAGATAGGATGGGCGACTGGGGGGAAGGACCCAGCCGCCCGTCGCCGGCCGACCCCGGGAGGAGGTGCGGTGAAGGACAAGTCCACCGCGCGGGCCGACGAGGTTCTGTGGATCAGCATATCCATGTTCCCTTGTCGTGCAAGATAATTGGCCTGACCGTATTTGGTGGGCTCGCGGATTGGCCAGGGCGCCTTGCTAGGCGGCGTATGGCTGTCTTCCCCTTGACCGGCCATCAAACAGACCTAGCACTAGTGACAGACGTGGCCGCATAAGCCATGCGACCCTGGGGAAATCGACACATGCGCGCGAGCCTGACCATCGCCCTTGCCGCCTTGGCCCTCATCGCCGGCGGCGCGGCCCAAGCCAAGCCGGCCTCGCCCGTCCCAGCAACGGATCGGGTCACGGCGCACCAGGCGCTGGCCTTGGGCCGCCAGGTCGCCGACTGGCAGCTGTCGCACATGGACAGCTTTGACTACACACGCGCCCACCTGGCCAAGACAGTCGATCCGAAAGGCTGGATCCAAGGTGCGCTGTTCGTGGGCCTGTCCGCCTTCGCCGAGCGTACCGGCGACTCGCGCTACGCCCAGGCCGTGCGCGCCCACGGGGTTTCGCAGAACTGGGGACTAGGCCGCCGCCCCTTGCACGCCGACGACCATGTAATCGGCCAGTCCTGGCTATGGGTCTATTCCAAGGACCACGACCCCGCCCAGATCGCGGCCCTGCGCGCTCGCTTCGACGCAATTCTGGCCGCACCGCCACAGCAGGCCGACTTGACCTTCATCGAAGGCACGGAAGACCAACCTTGCCAGCTTCGCTGGTGCTGGAGCGACGCGCTGTTCATGGGACCCGCTGGCTGGACCGGCCTGTCCCAGGCTACCGGCGACCCGCGCTATGCGGCCTATGGCGACACGGAGTTCTGGGCCGCCACCGACTGGCTGTTCGACGAGAAGGAGCATCTCTACTACCGCGATAGCCGCTACTTCGATCGCCGAGACGACAAGGGCCGCAAGATCTTCTGGAGCCGGGGGAATGGCTGGGTCTATGCCGGCGTCGTCGACATCCTCAAGACCCTCCCCGCCGACTATCCCTCGCGCCCACGCTACGAGGCGCTGTTTCGGAAAATGTCGGCGCGGCTCATCACCCTGCAGAAAGCGGACGGCTATTGGGCCCCGTCCCTACTGGCCCCTGAGCACGCCCCGCCAGAGACCAGCGGCACCGGCTTCTTCGTCTATGGCCTGGCCTATGGCGTGAACCATGGCCTGTTGAAGGGTCCTGAATACAAGGCGGCCGTGGCCAAGGGCTGGACGGCTCTGGTCGGGGCCGTCCAGTCCGACGGCAAGCTGGGTTGGGTGCAGCAGGTCGGTTACGCGCCGGACGAGGTCCGCGCCGACGACACCCAGCTCTACGGCGTCGGGGCCTTCCTGCTGGCCGCCTCTGAGGTCGGAGCGCGCTAGAGCATTTTTCGAGCGAACTGGTTCCGGTTCGCGCGAAGAAAAATGCGTAAAAACAGAAGATTAGAGCTCACGGCCTGACGCAGTCAGGTCGGGAAATGCTCTAGAACCGGCCCCCGCGTCTTCCCATCTGAAGGGGGCCGAACGCGCTCAAGGATCGCCATGATCAAGACCGTCAACATCGTCTGCCCGCATTGCGACGCCACCAATCGCCTGCCTGCGGCGCGCGACGCCAAGGCCGCGAAATGCGGCCGCTGCACCAAGCCGTTGTTCGAGGGGCAGCCGGTCAATCTGACCACCGCGCGCTTCCGCAAGCACTTGTCAGCCAGCCAGATCCCCATCGTCGCCGATTTCTGGGCCGCCTGGTGCGGGCCCTGCAAGGCTGTCGCCCCGATCTTCGCCAAGGCCGCCGTTGATCTGGAGCCCCGCGCCCGGTTCGTGAAGATCGATGTCGATGCGGAGCCCGCCCTCTCCGAGGCCCACGGCGTGCGCGGCATTCCATCGCTGTTCCTGTTCAAGGACGGTAAGGTCGCCGCGCACCAGGCGGGCCTGCCCGATCCCGGTGTCTTCCGCCGCTGGCTCGACGAGCACGCCCCCGCCTGACGGACCGGACCTAGTGGCTCGGCTTCGCGTTTAGTTTCCAGACAACATAGAGGGAGAAAGACCGCCATGACCAAGGCCCTGTCCAAGACTTATCGCGCCGCGCTGATCGGCGCCCCGGCGGTGCTTCTGCTGTCGGCATGCGGCGGCGGGCCGGCCTTGCCGACCGACCAGGGTTACGGCGCCAATCCCACATTGCCCGCAGCCAAGAAGCAGGCGTTTCCGGTCATGAAGATCGCCCCCGCTGTCGGCTGGGCCAATGGCCAGACGCCCGACGCAGCCCCCGGCTTCGTGGTCACCGCCCTGGTCCGCGACCTCGACCACCCGAGGTGGCTGTACGTCCTTCCCAATGGCGATGTGCTGATCGCCGAGACCAACGCCCCGCCCAAGCCCGAGGACGGCAAGGGCATCCGGGGTTTCGTCCAGAAGATCGTCATGGGCCGAGCTGGCGCCACCGTGCCCTCGGCCAATCGCATCACCCTGGTGCGCGACGCCAATAATGACGGCACGCCCGAGGTTCGCACGGTCTTCCTGGCCAATCTCAGCTCGCCGTTCGGCATGGCCCTGGTCGGCGACACCTTCTATGTCGCCGACAGCGACGCCTTGCTGGCCTTCCCCTACCAGGCCGGCCAGACCCAGATCACCACCGCCCCGCGCAAGGTCGTCGACCTGCCCGCCGGCCCGATCAACCACCACTGGACCAAGAACGTCATCGCCAGCCCGGACGGGTCCAAGCTGTATGTGACCGTCGGCTCCAACAGCAATGTCGGCGAGAACGGCATGGCCGCCGAGGAGCGGCGGGCGGGCATCCTGGAGATCGACCCGGCCACGGGCGCCAGCCGGGTATTCGCCTCGGGCCTCCGCAATCCCAACGGCATGGCCTGGCAACCGCAAAGCGGCAAGCTATGGACTAGCGTCAATGAGCGCGACGAGATCGGCAACGACCTCGTTCCCGACTACATGACCTCGGTCCAGGACGGCGGCTTCTATGGCTGGCCCTACAGCTATTACGGTCAGACGGTGGACGCCCGCGTCAAGCCGCGCCGTCCTGACCTGGTGGCCAGGGCGATCAAGCCCGACTACGCGCTGGGGGCCCATACCGCCTCGTTGGGACTGACCTTCTACGACGCCAGCGCCTTCCCGGCGCGCTATAAGGGTGGTGCGTTCATCGGCCAGCACGGCTCGTGGAACCGCAAGCCGGTCAATGGGTACAAGGTGACCTTCGTGCCCTTCGCCAATGGCATGCCGTCGGGAAAGCCGGAAGACTTCTTGACCGGCTTCCTCAACGCCCAGGGTGAAGCCCTCGGCCGTCCTGTGGGCGTGGCTATCGAAAAGAGCGGAGCCCTGTTGGTAGCCGATGATGTCGGCAATGTGATCTGGCGGGTCACCGCGACGAAGAACACGCCCGGCGCCAAGCCCGCGCCCTGATCGTCTTGGCCGAACCGGTAGGCGCCCCGGCGTCGGCGTGTCACATGGCGGCCATGCCGCCATGGCGCTAGGAAGGGACAGTCGCAGCTTTCAGCTTTCCGGGGACCCTATGAGCCTGACCTTTCTGATCGGCGCCTGTATCGGCTCAGGCGTTTTCATCGTGCTTGGGCGCGGTCCAGCCCAGAAGCTGGTTGAGGCCTTGCAGACCGTGATCGGCAAGCCGCGCTAGCTTTCGGCCAAAAGCATCACACCGTCGCCAAGGTTTTCGTGCCGACAAACACGCAAGCGTTCCGGAACGAAGTCTAGGCGTAGGCCTTTATTTTGCATCGGCGCGCGGTTCGCACGCCCAACGATGCCAAGGAGGCGTTCATGTCTATTCTAGCGTGGGTCGTGCTGGGTCTCGTGGCCGGTTTCATCGCCAGCAAGCTTGTCAGCCGCAGTGGCGGCAGCTTGGTCGTGGATCTGGTGCTGGGGATCATCGGCGCCGTCGTCGGCGGCTTTCTGTTCAATCAGTTCGGCGCCGCTGGCGTCTCGGGACTGAACCTCTACAGCCTGCTGGTCGCGGTGATCGGCGCGGTTGTTGTCCTAGCGATCTATCACGCCTTCACCGGTCGCCGAGCGGTCTAACGTCGCTCATTGACACCGATACGGAACAGCGCCTTCGGCCACTGCCGGAGGCGCTTTTTCATGCGCGTCGCACTGTCGCCGGGCGACCCGAATGGCAAGAAATAGCCCGGACGCTGTGGACGCCCGGGCTAGGCCTTGCTTGGCTGGATAGACCTAGTGGCCGCCGGCGACAACGTCCTCCTGGATGGCGTGGATCGGAGCCGACTTGGCCACGAACGAGAACCACAGAACATACAGGTAGCAGGCGAGCGGTGCGATGAAGGCCAGCGACTTCGAACCAGTCATTTCCTCGATCTTGGCGAAAATCAGAGGCAGGAACGCCCCACCCACAATGGCCATGCACAACAGGCCCGATGTGGCCGAGGTCGGCGCCGAGGACCGTTGCAAGGTTAGGGTAAAGATCGTCGGGAACATGATCGAGTTGAAGAGACCAATCAGCAGGGCGGCGAAAGCCGGGATCAGACCGCTGGTCAGCGGCACGCTGGCCAACAGCAGGTTCAGCGTTCCCGTGTGCGCCGTCGGTGTCATGTCCTTAGTAAGGATCACGACCACGCACAGCGCAATGGCGCCCACGGCGACGAGCGTCAGCAGCACATAGTCCTTTACCGCCTTCAGCAGGGCCGAGCCGGCGAAACGCCCGATCATGGCGAAGACCATGTAGAAGGTCGTCAGCTTGCCGGCCTGTTCGGCGGGGATGTTTAGAACGTGGCTCTGCTCAATGAACAGCAGCAGATTTAGCGAGATCGCCACCTCTGCCCCGACATAGAGAAAGATGCCGATCGCGCCGAGATTGGCCCACTTCGACCCCAAGGCGGAAAATGGGCTGACCAGATGGCCGGTCTTGGGCGCGGCTTCGGTGATCTTGTGCCGGACCAGATAGATGGCCACGATGAAGAGGGCCAGACCTACGCCGATCGCCAGATAGACGTTGGAGACGAAACCCAGCGCCTGTTCGCGCAGGGCGTCGGTGATCACCGCGTCCTTGGCGAAGATGTCACCCTTGAGCAGGAAGTTGGCGCCGAACCACAGGCCGCAAGCCGCGCCCAGTGAGTTGAAGGCTTGCGAAAGGTTAAGGCGGAAGGACGAGTCTTCCGGCTTGCCCATCGAGGCGATCAGCGGATTGGCGGCCACCTGCAGCAGGGTGACGCCGGACGCCATGACGAACAGGCCGATGAGGAATATGCCGAAGGTGTGCAGCTTGGCCGCGAGGATGGCGATGAAGCAGCCAGCGACAATGCCGCCTAGGCCGATCATCACCGACTTGGCATAGCCGATCTTGGACAGGAACGCCGCCGAGGGCAGCGACATCACGCCATAGGCGATGAAAAAGGCGAAACCGGTGAGGCTCGCCTCGACCGGGGTCAGGGTGAAAACCGTCTTCATGGTCTTCAGCAGGGGGTCGAGCAGGTTGGTGACCAGCGCCCAGATAAAGAACAGGGCTGTGACGTAGACGATCGCCAGGACCAAACCGCCCCCTGACTTGCCCCCTGTATTCGCGGCGCCGCTCACTGGCGCGCCTGCACCCATACCTGCCATTTGATTTCACTCCCTGTCCGACGTTGCGGGACGGGACATCCACTCCAACGGTGACAACGTTGTCAAGCAGAGAGGGCAAAAACGCGCCGACCAGATGTCCCGGATGGAACCGGTCGCACGATTCGGCGACTGATCAGAAAACGCCAAACGTCCGGGGAAGGTCGTGCCTGTCAATCTCCACCTCGGGGTTCGAGCCTGTTGACTGGTCACGTTTATCGGCGTCGTTGACGCCATCAATCCCCTGCACCGCGGCGTGGCGCACTCACTGAACCAGCGGGACGCGCGCGCCGGGTGTCCTAGGCGGCCTTTTGGGTCAGCGCCGGAACCGTTGGCCCTCCCCACGCATCATGGCACGGCTCGCCGGCCAGGATGTTGTCGGCGATGAGCAGGCCGCTGAGCGTCGCCAGGTCTCGCCCGCCGGCCTTGTGCAGACCGTTGCGGCCCGCCAGATACAGACCCGGGAAATGCATCTTCAGGTCCAGCCGGATCATTTTCAGATGCTCGGCGCAGTCCTCGTCCTCGATTGGCAGGGCCTTTCGCCGGCGGATGACTTGGGCGCCGCGCAGAGCTTCGGGGTCCATCAGACCCATGGCGGCGGCCTCTTGCCGGGCCAAGGCGACAAGAGCCTCATCGCTGGCGGTCCACAGATCGTCGCCCTCGAAGCAGTAATATTCGAGGCCAAGGCAGCTGGCGTCACCCTCGGGCGCCATGGCCGGCGACCAGGCGCTGTAGTTCTGAACGCGACCGACCTTGAGCCCGGCGTCGTGGACCTCGATCGCGGTCTCGCGCAGCGGCGTGCGGGTTGGGCCCACCAAGGCAACGGTGATCTGGTCGCGGTACATCAGCTCGCCAGCATGGAACAGGCTGATCGGCGTCGAACGCAAAGTATTCATCAGGTCGCGCAATGGCGCGGTCGAGACGACATGGTCGGCGGTGTGGATCTCGTGGGCGCCATCGGCGCGTCGGACCGTCGCCGTCCATAGCTTGCTGTCTGTGTCGAAGCGAAGGTCCTCGACCTTCCGCCCCAGGCGAACCTTGCCCCCCGAGGCCGCGATCTGGCTCGCGGCGGCCTCCCAGACAGCGCCGGCGCCGTCACGGGGGTAGCGAAAACTGGCCAACGGCCGGGTCCCGCCTGTCCAGCCGAGCGGCATCTGGTCGCAGGCCAGGCCCGACACCTTCTCGGCGTACGGTTTGAACAGCGTCGAGGATAGTTTTTCGCCAAAGCGGTTTCGAACCTCGTCGCGGAACGTCTTGGGCGCTTTGATTGGGCGGATCCTGGCCAGGCCCAGTGAGGCCAGGCACGCCGCGCCACGGCGGAGCCCCAGGTGGGCCAGGGCCTCCAGCGTCTTCAGCGGATAGGCGTAGAAGCGGTCGCGATGATAGAGTCGCGAAGTCCGAGGCTGTTCGACGAAGCCGCCCGGCAGGATGCTGGACCACAGGTCAGTCACTCGCGGCGAGGCGGAGTCGAAGGCCTCCCCGCTCAGATCAATGCGAAAACCATCGTGGACGATCGTGCGGCTTGCGCCGCCGACCTGATCATCCATCTCCAGGACGGTGACCTCGCGGCCCGCCTTGGCCAGGACGTAGGCGGCGGTCAGGCCGGCCGGACCGGCCCCGATCACCAAGGTTTCGACGTGACACCCCATCGACTTCGCTCCCCATTCGCGAAGCATCGTCGCGAAATAGGGTTAAAATCGCGCGGTCGGACGTGGTGAACCCGGCCTAAACTTCACCATTGAGGCGTTGTGTCGCGGCGAGGCCGATCAGGCTCGCTCGCCACCGCCCTAGGCCTTGACTTGATCACGGTCCGCACGACCCCCTCTACTCAATCGACTATCGTCTGGGTGCGGTTCTCCAGACGGTTTTGTCTGCGGGGAGATTCTTCGTAGACTGGCGCATTGTTCCCACCGTGGGCAGCAGGATCGCCCACCTGACGCCGATGCAGGATTTTCTGCGCGGAGACCGGTGGAGCGATTACTTTGTTCTTGGTGACCCATATTTGACGTTCCGGTCTCGACGACTCAGACGATCAGGGGCGCTATTGTCGATCTCGGCGCCTCGCGCTGGGTTTCGACCGTCCGTTGGGCGCGGCCAAGAGCATCGTGATCACCTGGATCGTCACTTTGCCCGCGGCCGGCTTGGTCGCGGCGGCGTTGTCTTACCTAGGGTTCTGGATGAAGTGACCAATCAGGCGGAGAGCAAGCAAGGCGGGGGCAAGTCCGGACAGCGACGCCGCCAGGTGGCCGCCCTGCCCTGGCGCGCCTCGGCCGCCGGACTTGAGATCCTGCTGGTGTCATCCCGCGAGACCCGCCGCTGGGTGATCCCCAAGGGCTGGCCGATGAAGGGCAAGCTCGATCACCAGGCGGCCGCCCAGGAGGCCTATGAGGAAGCCGGCCTAGACGGTTGCATCGTCGAGCAATCCGTCGGCGACTATCCCTATCTCAAGCGCCTGAAGAGCGGTGTGGCCCGCGCGGTGACGGTCGATGTCTTTCCGCTCGAGGTCACCGGCGAGCACGCGACCTGGCCGGAAAAAGGCCAACGCACCCTGAAATGGATGAGCCCCGTCGAGGCCGCCCTGGCGGTGCAGGAGCCGGAACTGCGCGACCTGATCGCCCGCTTCGCCGGCGTGGAGCTTCCGGCCGAGGAACGCCCCGAGCTCGCTCCGGCCCCCACGCCGGTGCAGGTGGCCATTCAACGCCTGCGCCGCCGAGTCACGGCGCTGTGGGGCCGCCCTCGGCGTTGAGCCTGGGGATAACTCGACAAACCCGCCAAGAGACACTAGGTTCTTGTTCTGTTCCGAACGAGAATCAGCATGCAGCTTTCCCTCGACCTCGCGACCTCGCCGCTCGAAACCCTGCGCGACGGTTTGCTGAAAACCTTCGGCCCCCAGCGGCCGACGAAACGGCTCGATCCGGTGTCGCAACTGGTGCGGTCGATGATTGGCGGGCGCAGCCCCGATGCCGCGTCCTGGGCCGCCTATCACCGTCTGAGGGACCGCTTCGCGACCTGGGAAGACTTGGTCGAGGCGCCCGAAGGCGTCGTGCTTGAGCTGATCAAGGACGTCACCTACCCCGAGGAAAAGGCGCGTCATCTGCCACACGCCCTGCGCCTGATCCAGGTGCGCAGCGGCTGGAAGCTGTCGCTCGATCATCTCAGCGAACTGGAGCTCGACAGCGCCCGCTGGTGGCTGCAGGGCCTGCCGGGGGTGGGCGTCAAGGTCGCCGCCTCGGTTTTGAACTTCAGCCCGCTCAACATGCGGGCCCTGGTGATCGACACCCACGTGCACCGCGTGGCTAGCCGCTATGGGCTGATCCCCGCCAGTTATGACACCGCCCACGCCTATCGCGCGCTGATGGATCTCGTGCCAGATCGCTGGACCCCCGAGGACCTGTACGAGCTGCACTGGCTGATGAAGGGGCTGGGACAGCTGCTATGCGCCCAGCACGCGCCGCGCTGTGGAGCTTGCGCGCTGAACGGAGGCTGCGCGCGGGCGGGCGTGGCGCGCAGCGCGGACATCCTGGCCTGGAAGCCGCGCCGCTAGAGCATTTCCCGACCTGACTGCGTCAGGCCGTGAGCTCTAATCTGTTGTTTTGACGCATTTTTCTTCACGCGAACCGGAACCACTTCGCTCGAAAAATGCTCTAGGCGGCCTCGACGCCCGCGAACTTTCGGTTCGCCGTGAAGGCTCCGAAAACGATCACCCATGAGCGGCGCTTGGTCGATGTGGCGGAGCCGCTGGCCACGTTCCTTGGGGAATGCGGCGCGCTGGGTGACCGGCTCGGACCGCTGCTGATCCAATTGCCGCCGAGTCTCAAGTTCGACCCCGAGCCCGTCGAGCGCTTTCTAAGCGTATGGCGAGAGGCGACGACGGCGGCGAGTGTCCTGGAACCGCGTCACGACAGCTGGTTTTTGCCCCAAGCTGACGCCCTGCTGGACGCCTTCCGGGTGGCCCGGGTCGCCGCCGATCCCGCCGTGATTCCAGACGCAGCCTCGCCAGGGGGTTGGCCTGGTTTGACCTATCGCCGCCTGCGCGGCTCGCAAACGATCTACAAGACCTCTTACGATGACGGGCGGTTGGAAGCGCTGGCCAGCCAGATGGCCGAAGAGCAGTCGCCCGAGGCTTGGGTGATCTTTGACAATACCCAACGGAGCGCGGCGACCACGGACGCCCTGAAGCTGATGGCGTCTAATTCGCCTGCGCCAGCGCGCTGAAGGTCTTCGTCCCGATGCCGTAACTGCGCCATTCCCTGAAGTCGAAATGCCACCATTCCTCGGGATAGACCTCGAAGCCCTGATCAACCATCGCCTCGCGGAGGGTGGCGCGCAGGGCCCGCTGTTTCGTGGCGCCGCCAATGAAGTCGGCATAGGAGCGGCCCGACATCTCGTCATAGCGGCTGGGCATCTCGACCGGCTTGCCGGTCTTCAGGTCGTAGAGCGTCAGGTCCACGGCGCAGCCCCGGTTGTGGCGCGAACCCTTGGCGGGATCGGCCACGAACATGTGGTCTTCGGGCGGCGTGGCTTCCCAGAACATCCAGGTGACGAACCAGGGGCGATAGGCGTCGTGGATCAGCAGGCCGTAACCCCGGGCTTCCAGCGCCTTGGCGGCGCGGGCCAAGGCCTCGGCCGCCGGACGCTGCAGGTAAGCCGCCGGGCGTTCGTACAGGGGCAGCCCCATGAAATTGTCATGGCCGGCATAGCGAATGTCGAAACGGATCGCGGGGTCGAGGGTCGCCAGATCGACCAGGTCGGCAGGCCGATGTTCGGCCATCTCGACCGGCGGCGTCGCGGCCAAGGCCCTGGCCCGCAGAGCCTCCGGATCGGCCCGCACGGCCTTGCGGATCCCGGCCTCGACCTCGGCGCCAAAATCGTGGCGAGCCAGGCGCGCGCCGTCCAGCCGCACGGCGACAGGTTCCAGCATCAGTTCGCCGCCGTCCTCGACGCCGTAGCGACCTCGCCCGAGCGGCGTCAGTTTCGCGTCGGCATGGCCTTGACCATCGATGCGCAGAACGCCGTCGCGCTCGAACACCGTCAGCGGCGCACCGGGTTCGCCATACTGGCCGACCGCCACCATCTCGGCGGCGTCCAGCGACTGGGCAAAGGCGGTGCTGGTCAGGATCAGCCCCATGAGGCCGGCGGCGATGACATTGAAGACTCGAACCATTCCACGCATCGCCCGTGCCCCCTTGACCTACTTCATCGTCGGAATGACGAAGGCCGAGTCCTCGATCTCGCCCTCAGGCCAACGCGCGGTGATGGTCTTGACCTTGGTGTAGAACTTCACGCCTTCAACGCCGTGCTGGTTGGTGTCGCCAAATGCGCTGCGCTTCCAGCCGCCGAACGTGTGATAGGCCACAGGCACCGGGATCGGCACATTGATGCCGACCATACCCACATTGACCCGGGATGCGAACTCGCGCGCAGCGCGGCCGTTGCGCGTGAAGATCGCCACCCCATTCCCATACTGGTGCTCAGAGGGCAGGGCCAAGGCTTCCTCGAAGGTCTCGGCGCGGACGATCTGCAGCACGGGGCCGAAGATCTCTTCCTGATAGGTCTTCATGCCCTTCTTGACACCGTCGAACAGCGACGGCCCGATGAAGAAACCTTTTTCAAAGCCCTGCAGCGCGAAGTCGCGGCCATCGACCACCAGTTCCGCGCCCTCATCGACGCCGATCTGGATGTAGTCGACAATCTTGGCGCGGTGCTGGGCGCTGACCACGGGGCCGTAGTGGGCGTCCAGATCGTTGGAGACGCCGACCTTCAGGGTCTGGATCTCGGCGACCATTCGCTCGCGCAGCTCGTCAGCCGTCGCCTTGCCCACCGGCACCACCACCGGCAGGGCCATGCAACGCTCGCCGGCCGAGCCGAAGGCCGCGCCCGACAGGTCCTTGACGACCTGATCCATGTCGGCGTCGGGAAGCACGACGCCGTGGTTCTTGGCGCCGCCCATCGCCTGGACGCGTTTTCCATGCGCCGTGCCCGTCTGGTAGACATAGTGGGCGATGTCGGAACTGCCGACGAAGCTGATGGCGCGGATCAGCGGGTGGGTCAGGATGGCGTCAACGCAGGTCTTGTCGCCGTGGACCACATTCAGGACGCCGGCGGGCGCGCCGGCCTCCATCATCAGCTCGGCCAGCTTGACCGGCACGGTCGGGTCCTTCTCCGACGGCTTGAGGATGAAGGTGTTGCCCACGGCGATCGAGATGCCGAACATCCACATCGGGATCATGGCCGGGAAGTTGAACGGGGTGATCCCCGCGCAGACACCCAGAGGCTGGCGCATCGAATAGACGTCGATGCCGGGACCCGCGCCCTCGGTATAGTCGCCCTTCAGAATGTGAGGTATGCCGCAGGCGAACTCGATGACTTCAAGGCCGCGCTGGATGTCGCCCTTGCTGTCGGCGATGACCTTGCCGTGCTCGGACGACAGGATCTCGGCCAGGCTGTTCATGTCGCGCTCGATCAAGCGCTTGAACTCGAACATCACCCGGGCGCGGCGTTGCGGATTGGTGGCAGCCCAGCCGATCTGGGCGGCGGCCGCGGCCTGCACGGCGGCGTCGAGTTCCGCGTCGGTGGCCAGCGGCACACGGGCCTGGACCTCGCCGGTGTTGGGATTGAAGACGTCGCCGAACCGGCCCGAGGCGCCCGCGAGGGCCTGTCCGTTCACGAAATGGGCGATGCTACGCATGAAGCGCTCCCTAGATCTTGTTTTGCGCGTCAATAGCATCCGGAATTCCCGCCGTATCGCGCGAAATCTGCCCGCTACGCGGCGTCGACGTGCACCCGGCGGAACCGGCCCTGCAGATAGACCAGTGGCTCGTGGTCGGGATCGTAGCGCAGCTTCACGACCCGCCCGACATAGACACGGTGGTCGCCAGCGTCGAAGACGTGGTGGGTGACGCATTCGAAATTGGCCATGCAGCCCGGCAGGATCGGGGCCCCGGTGATCCAGGTTTCGGTGTCGATGCCGGCGAAGCGGTCGCCGTCCTTCTGCACGAACTGCCGGGCGATGGCCTGCTGGTCGGCGTGCAGGACATTGACGGTGAACAGGCCCGCGGCGTCGAGCGCCGACAGGCTGCGCGAGTTCAGGTCGACGCAGACCAAGGCCAGGGGCGGGTCGAGCGACACCGAGGTGAAGCTATTGGCCGTCAAGCCGACGCGGCGGCCGCCCTCCCCTGTGGTGGTGATCACCGTCACACCGGTGGTGAAGCAGCCAAAGGCGCTTCTTAACGCCCGCGCGTCATGTGCCGCGCCCTCGCCTAGTTCAATCGTGACCGCCTGACTCATCCACGCACAAGTGGCGCAAAGTCTGCGTCGGGGCAAGGGTTTGAACAGTCCTCCCCCCGTGGGGGAGGTGTCGGCAAAGCCGACGGAGGTGGAGTGATCGGCAGGCGGCCGGGTCCCTCATCAACGACCAGTTAACTCCCCCACCGATCGCTGCGCGATCGCTTGCCCCACAGGGGGTGGACTTGTTAAACCCGCTCCACCAAAAACCCCGGTCGCGCTGCATCCAGCCCGAACGTCACCGGCAGGTGGCGCACGTGCGGGGTCTGCAGGTTCAGCGCCTTGGCGCCGCGCGCCACGGCCAGCTTGCCCAGGGCCATCGGACCAAAACCGTTCTGGATTCGGGGCCGCGCCCCTAGCCGCCGACGCAGCACGCCGTTGGCGTAGATGACATTGGCGCGCATCAGGGCCGGCGGAGTCATGAATTCGATCGAGATCGAGACGTTGAGCATCGGCCCGTTCTCGATCCGATGCGGCGCGTTCTGCTTCCAGGTGACAATCGTCCCAGGGACCATGTCGACGCACTGGGCGCCGGCGTCCCAGGCGGGTTCGAAGGCGAACTGCTCGGCGGTTTCCTTGAGCACGATCTTCTCCAGCGCCAGCTCGCCG
This sequence comes from Caulobacter sp. DWP3-1-3b2, assembly GCF_049896325.1. Classification (NCBI taxonomy): domain Bacteria; kingdom Pseudomonadati; phylum Pseudomonadota; class Alphaproteobacteria; order Caulobacterales; family Caulobacteraceae; genus Caulobacter; species Caulobacter sp. DWP3-1-3b2. Next base: position 79,968 of record NZ_JAFCUB010000003.1, on the reverse strand, counting down.
ACATAGGGGTCGGCCACCGGATAGACCCAGACCTTCTTCTGTCCCCGGATCTGCCACAGCGACACCAGCGGCACGTCGAGATGGTAGAACACCTGGGCGTTGGCGCTGCTGATCAGCATGCCCAGATCCCGCTTGAAAGTGCGCAGGCCCGGCACGCGGGCCTCCTTCTCGGCGAAGATCTCGTCGCAGAGGGCTGCGTATTCCGCCACAAAGTCGTTGGTGTGGCGCAGGTTCAGCCAGATGCGGCCGGTCTTGGCCGCCTCCAGAAGTTGGTCGCCGCTCAGATTGCCCGCCGCGCCCTTGCGCCAGGTGGTCCAGGCCTTGGGGTCCTCGCCCATGGTGAAGACGCCCAGTTGGTCGCGCGGATACTGGTCCAGCAGCCGCGCCAAACCCTCGTCGTCGAACATCGGCCGCTCGTGCAGGTCGTGCTGGAAGACCAGGTTCTCCCGGCCGAAGGCCGTCGCCTTGGCTTCGGTCCAGTCGCTTATGATGCTCATGACGCGGTCCTTCCGTAGAACTGGATCTTGAAGGGTCCCCACCACAGGGTCTTGCCTAGGCCGCGCGCGGCGCGGTCGAGCCATTCGGCGCGGTCGTGGGCCTGGGTCGGCCATTTCAAGCCCGCCATCGCGCCAAACAGCACGGCCTGGACGACGCCTACCGCCATCCAGCGGGCAACGCCGAGCCAATCGGGCGGGCTCGCGGCGGCGCAGTGCGAGGTCGGACCCTGGCCATAGGCGAAGGCGCGGGCGATCGTGTAGCCTAGGGTCAGGCGGCCGGGCACGGGGTCTTCCCAGACCCAGGCGGCCGGCTCCCAGGCGAAGATCGCGCCGCGGGCCTGCATTTGGCCAAACAGCATGTCGTCCTCGCCGCCGATGTGGTTGCGTTCGATCGCGAAGGGCGCGACGGGGTCGGGTAAGGCGGCGCGGCGCAGGAGGCTGTCGCCGCAGCCGTAATAGTGGTCGATGACGCCGGCCTCGGCCTGTCCCTCGCGCGAGAAGAACCGCTCCAGATAGTCGCGATGCGACACCACGCTGAGCGGCGCGCGAGCCCGGACCGGGCCGAAGACGACATCGGCCTCATAGCGGAGCTGGGCCGCCAGCAGGGCCGACAGCCAGCCGGCTGGCGCCTCTTCGTCGTCGTCGAGGAAGGCGATCAGATCGCCGCTCGCCTTGGCCATGCCGGCGTTGCGGGCGTAGGCCACGCCGGGGCGTGCCTCATGGACATAATGAATCGGGAACGGCGCCTCGATCGCCAGCTTGACGGCCGTGGCCTGGGCCGATGGCGCCTGGTCGTTGTCGACGATCACCAGCTCCAGATCGCCGCTCAAGACGCCGGCCTGGGCGAACACCGAGCGCGCCGCGACGGCGAGGCCGCCGAGGCGCCGCTGAGTAGGGATCATGACCGTAACGCGCATGCGGGCTCCAGACTTTCCCGCAGTGTTACCCGGCTTGCCTTTGCGCTTGGTTAGCGAAGGCGTGGGCCAGGCCCCGCACCCGCCCGCCAAGGGTCAGCTCGACGCTGGCGATGGCGTCCATGCGCCGACGCAGCTTGCCGACAGGGCCGGGACCCTTCCCGCCTGCCAGGTCCCAGACACTGTCCAGCGAGCTGGCGACGCGGCCAGCCATGCTGGAGGCGGTGGCCGTGCCTTCGCCGATCTGGATCTGATTGAGCGCATAGGCGCCCTTGTAGTGGTCATGCCCAGGACCCAGGTCGTAGCGGGTCAGGCCCAGGCCCGGCATGGCGGCGATCGCTCGCATGAAGAAGATCTGGCCCGGCGACCATTCCGCATAGGCCGGATTGGTCGAGGCGATCCACGGATGATAAACGCCGCCGGCCCGCACGCCGAAATGACCGCTGACCAACTCACCGCCAGCGTACAGGTTGATCATCAGCCCCTGCAGCGGACCGTCTTGCTTGGCGAACAGGTCCAGCATCAGGTTTCGCGTCCAGTCTGGACGCAAGAAATCGTGAACGCCGGTGCGTTCGAGCTGCTCGCGCTTCCAGGCGATCAACTGGTCGAAGGCGACGGGCGATCGATCGGCGCCGATCAGCGTGATCGTCCCCATCTCGCGCTCGAGCTTGTTGTCGAGACGGCGCCAATTCTTGATCTTCTTCGGGCTGGCCGCGCGCACGGCCTCCAGATAGGTTTCGGCGTCGGTATCGGCCAAGGCGATGACGTGCGCCGTCTTCTGCTGGGCCTTGCCGAACACGCCGTAGGGGTCGATCAGGCCGGTGTAGCGAAGCGAGGTCAGATCGGCGGCGCGCAGCACCTCGGGTCCGGTCAGGCCGGCGTCCCGTCGCGAGACGAGGCCGTGATAGTCCGATAAAGGCGAGCCGATCGGGCGAGCCACCGCGCCGGGACGGCGATGATAGGCCAGGTAACCCAAGGTCTCGCCGCGACCACGAAGCACCGCCACCCGGGCGTCGTCGCGAACGGCGCCCACGGCCAGGGCGAAGTCGGGCCCCATCAACGGGCTGCTGAACGCCGGCTCGGCCGCCGCCATGTCACGCCACATCTGCAGATCAGCCGAAGCCAACGCGCGAGGGTGAAGAGTTTCAACGTCCAGCATCGCCATATGTCCTAATCCGATCCGGTTAGGGAAAGATGCAGGTTGGATTGCAACCCCTGGGCCAGCACCCTCGGCTGGGCCACGTCTAGGCGAAGGTCGCCTTGAGAATAGCCTCGATGCCCCGCTGATCGACAAGGTCAAAAGCAGCGGGCTTATCGGAGTCGACGTCGAACACCGCCAGCAGGGTTCCATTCGCATTGAACACCGGCACGACGATCTCGCTTTCCGAGCGGCTGTCGCAGGCGATGTGACCGGGGAAGGCATGGACATTCTCGACCAACTGGGTCTGGCCGGTTTCCGCCGCCGCGCCGCAGACGCCGCGGCCATAGGCGATGCGCAGGCAGCCCAACGTGCCCTGATAGGGGCCTACCACCAACTCGCGATCCTTCAGCGGATCAACCACGTAGAAACCGGTCCAGAAATAGTGGTCGAAGCTGCCGGCCAGCATCGAGGCCACCGTGGCCATGCGCGCGGTGAGGTTGGTCTCGCCGTCCAGCACCGAGGCGATCTCGTCGGCTACCTCGGCGTAGCGGGCCGACTTGTCGCCGGCTAGGATCTTGTCATTGAAAGCTTCGGCCATGGCGGGGATATAGCGCGTTCCCCGCCCCGCGCCAAAGGCGGGCTATTTGAACGGGTGCTCGCCCCAGGCCGGCCAGATGTCGGGGAGGTCGGCGGAGATCTTGTCCGGATAAGCCGGCTGGCGCTTTTCGAGGAACGAGCTGACGCCTTCCTTGGCGTCGCCGGCCGCGCCGCGCGACTGGATGGCCCGGCTATCGGCCTTGTGGGCTTCCATCGGATGATCGGCGCCGGCCATGCGCCAGAGCAGTTGCCGCGACAGGGCGACGGAGACCGGAGCGGTGTTATCAGCGATCTCGCGGGCCAAGGCGCGGGCGGCCGAAAGCAGGTCCTCCGGTGCGTGCAGCGAGCGGACCAAACCGCGATCAAGGGCCTCTTGGGCGCTGAACACCCGACCGGTGAAGCACCATTCCAGCGCCGTCTGCATGCCGACCAGACGCGGCAAGAACCAAGATGAGCAGGCCTCCGGTGTGATGCCCCGCCGCGCGAAGACGAAGCCGAACTTGGCGTCGGTCGAGGCCAGGCGGATATCCATCGGCAGTTGCATCGTCACCCCCACGCCCACGGCGGCGCCGTTGACGGCGGCGATGATCGGCTTGAGGCTTTCGTACATCCGCAGCACCACCCGGCCGCCGCCGTCGCGATAGATGTCGCCGACCTTGCCCTCCTCGCGCTCCAGGGCCTGGGGCGAGGTGCGGTCGAAGGTGGCGCCACCGCCCGACAGGTCGGCGCCCGCGCAGAACGCCCGGCCGGCCCCGGTGACGATCACCACCCGCACCGCGTCGTCGCCGTCGGTCAGGTCGAAGACGTCGATCAGTTCTTTCATCATCCGGGCGGTGAAGGCGTTGAGCTTCTCAGGGCGGTTCAGGGTGATGGTCGCGATCCCGTCCTCGACGGCATAGAGCAGGGTCTCGAAGCTGGGGGCGGCCATGGGTGTTTTTCCTCCTGATTTCAGCGCTACTCAAACACGCGTATGAACCAGCGGCAACTACCGCATACCTGCTTCCGTGACGACACCCTTGGACTTCCCGTCAGACCTGCGCATTGTCTGGTGAACGCCGATCACGCAGAAACACGCGGGACGGATCAAGGGAAGAAACAGGGAGGATCCGATGACATCGATCATCGAGGCCGACTACATCGTGGTGGGCGCCGGCTCAGCCGGTTGCGTGGTGGCGGCGCGGCTGTCGGAGGACGGCCGGCACAAGGTGCTGTTGCTGGAAGCTGGCGGCGACGACCGGCCGACCAAGAACCTTTCGCAGTTCATGTCCAACCTGATGATCCACATCCCGGTCGGCTATGCGACGACCCTGAAGGATCCCAAGGTCAACTGGCTATATGAGACCGAGCCGGACCCCGGCACCGGCGGTCGCTCGCACGTCTGGCCGCGCGGCAAGGTGCTGGGCGGCTCGTCCTCGATCAACGCCATGCTCTATGTGCGCGGCCAGCGGGCCGACTATGACGGCTGGCGGCAGATGGGCGCGGCGGGCTGGGGGTGGGACGACGTCCTGCCCTATTTCCGCAAGTCCCAGCACCAGGAACGCGGCGACTCTGACCTGCACGCCACTGGCGGTCCGCTGAACGTCGCCGACATGCGCGACAACCACGCGGTTTCGCAACGGCTGATCGACGCCTGTCATCAGGCCGGCATCCCCAGCATCGTCGACCTGAACGGCGAGGAGCAGGAGGGCGCGACCTGGTTCCAGGTCACCCAGAAGAACGGCGCGCGCTGCTCGGCGGCGGTGGCCTATCTGCATCCGGCCATGAGCAGGCGCAACCTACGGGTCGAGACCAACGCCTTGGCCAGCCGGGTGCTGTTCGAGGGCAAGCGCGCCGTCGGCGTCCAGTTCCGCCAGAACGGCGTCAATGTCACCGCCAAGGCGCGCGCCGAAGTGATCCTGGCGGGCGGGGCGGTCAATTCCCCCCAACTTCTTCAACTCTCCGGGATCGGCCCGGGCGCCTTGCTGGCCGAGCATGGGATCGCGGTGATCCGCGACCTGCCCGGCGTTGGCGAGAACCTGCAGGACCACTATGTCACCGGCGCGCGCTTTCGCCTGAAGGCCGGGACGATCTCGGTCAATGAGCAGAGCAAGGGCGCGCGGCTGGCTGGGGAAGCGCTGAAATACCTGTTCACCCGCAAGGGCCTGCTAACCCTTTCGGCGGCCCATGTGGCGGCCTTCTGCAAGTCTCGGCCGGACTTGGCCGGCCCCGACATCCAGTTCCACATCCTGCCGGCCACCATGGATCTGGAAAAGCTGTTCAACGAGCAGAAGATGGAGCTGGAGAGCGCGCCAGGCCTGACCATCGCGCCCTGTCAGCTACGCCCCGAGAGCCGGGGCCACATCCGCATCAAGTCAGCCGACCCGGCGGCCCATCCGGCGATCTTCGCCAACTACCTGTCCGACCCGCTGGATCAGGAGGTGACGGTGGCCGGCCTGCGCTGGGCCCGCAAGATCGCGGCCCAGCCGGCCATAGCTCCGCTGATTGATCATGAGATGAACCCTGGACCCGAGTTCGAGAGCGACGAGATGCTGCTGGCCTATGCGCGCGCCTCGGGTTCGACGATCTATCACCCGGTCGGCAGCTGCCAGATGGGGTCCGGACCGATGGCGGTGGTCGATGAGCGGCTGCGCGTGCGCGGCGTCACCGGCCTTCGGGTCATAGACGCCTCGATCATGCCACGCCTGGTCTCGGGCAACACCAACGCACCGACCATCATGATCGGCGAGAAGGGCGCGGCGATGATCCTGCAGGACGCCACCGCGATGGTCGCCGCCTGATGGTCCTAGGCGCGGGCGTCGATCAGATCAGTCCGCGAAAAGTCGTCGCCGACGAAAAGCAGCGGCGCGCCTCGGGTCTTGGCCAGGGCGTAGGTGAAGGTGTCGCCGAAGTTCAGTTGGGCGGGATGGCCGGAGCCCTTGCCATAGGCGATACGGGCGCGGATCGCTTCGCGGCCTTGGGTCTCGTCGACGGGGATCAGGGCGATATCGAGTTGGCCAAGCAGGTCGTCGATGCGGGCGTGGGTTACGCCACGAGGTGTGAGGACCGTCGCGGCTTCGACATAGCTGGCCATCGACAGCTCCCGCGCCGTTGTGCTCATGAGACAGGTCAGCAAAACCGTTGCGATAGGCTCGTCCAGCGCGATGGCGACAATCACCGACGTATCGACGACGATCACGTTCGCGCCGCTCGCTCAGCCGCCAGCATGGTCAGATCCAGGTCGTCTCCACCCGCCTCAATCCACTCTTCCTCAGTGACTGGGCTTCGATCAACGTCGCTCCAACTGGACACGAGGTTCCTGATCCGCGCGACGAACGCTTCCGGCGTCTCGGTTCGTGCCGACGTCTCGCGCTCAAGCCGCTCCTTCAACGCAACCGTCACGGCCTGCGTCATGGTCTCGCCGGTGAGCTTGGCTAGGTCTCGCGCCAGTTGGTCGGCCTCTCGCGTCTTGATGCTGAGCGCCATGTTCGGCTCCGTTTCTAGAAAGCCAATCTAGACCTATTTTCCGTCAAAGTCACCGAGACGCCAAGATGCACCCTTCGATCCACGCCCAGACCCAGCCCGACAAGCCTGCCTACGTGATGGCCAGCTCTGGCGAAACGGTGACCTACGGCCAGCTAGACGCCCGATCGAACCAGGGGGCGCAGTTGTTCCGGTCGCTGGGCCTGAACCCGGGCGACGTCATCGCCCTGCTGATGGACAATACTCCGCGCTTCTTCGAAATCGCCTGGGCGGCGCAGCGCGCGGGGCTCTACTACACCTGTGTCTCCACCAAGCTGACGCCCAGCGAGGTCGAGTACATCGTCAAGGATTGCGGGGCCCGGGTGCTGATCATCAGCCCTGGCCTCGACGCCATCGCCGAAGCGGTCGCGCCATTGATCGTCGGCGTGCGGCTGTTTCGGGTCGGCGGCGCGCGCGACGCCTTCGAGGATTTCGAGGGGGCGCAGGACGCCATGCCCTCGACGCCGATCCCCGACGAAACGGCGGGGTCGGACATGCTCTACTCGTCAGGCACCACTGGACGGCCCAAGGGTGTCAAGCCGGCCTTGAGCGGCGGGCCGATCGACGCGCCCAACGCCCTGCAGATGATGGCCCAGGGCCTGTTCGGCTTCACCGCCGACAGCGTCTATCTGTCCCCCGCCCCACTCTACCACGCCGCTCCGCTACGCTGGTGCATGACCGTGCACAAGCTGGGCGGCACGGTGGTGGTGATGGAAAGGTTCGACCCCGAGGACGCGCTGGCCCTGATCGAGCGGCACCAGGTCAGTTGCGGCCAGTTCGTGCCGACCCACTTCGTGCGAATGCTGAAATTGCCCGAGGCGGTGCGGACACGGTACGATGTCTCGTCGATGCGCTCGGCGATCCACGCCGCCGCCCCCTGCCCCGTGCCGGTCAAGGAACAGATGATCGCCTGGTGGGGGCCGGTGATCTTCGAATATTACGCAGGCACCGAGGGCAACGGGTTCTGCTGGATCAATTCGCAGAACTGGCTAGCTCACAAGGGTTCGGTCGGTCAGGCTGTGCTGGGCGAACTGCGGATCTGCGACGAAGACGGCGAGGCGCTGCCGCCGCGTGTCGAGGGCGCGGTCTATTTCGCCAACGGCCCTGCGGTGAACTACCACAACGCCCCGGAGAAGACGGCCGAGAGCTACAACCAGCATGGCTGGACGACGCTGGGCGACGTGGGCTGGGTCGACGAGGAGGGCTATCTCTACCTGACCGACCGCAAGAGCTTCATGATCATCTCTGGCGGGGTGAACGTTTATCCGCAAGAGATCGAGAACCTGCTGATCACCCATCCCAAGGTCGCCGACGCCGCCGTGGTCGGCGCCCCGCACGAGGAAATGGGCGAACAGGTGGTGGCGGTGATCCAGCCGTTGGACTGGAACGTCGACCAAGCGCTTCTGGCGGAGGAGCTGATGGCCTTCGCGCGCGCCAATCTGAGCCACGTCAAGTCGCCGAGGCGGATCGACTTCATGGCCGAACTCCCCCGGCACGCCACAGGCAAGCTCTACAAGCGACTGATCCGTGACGCCTACTGGGCCAAGGAGCACGGCCGCGTCGTTTGACACGCGGCCCTCGGGCCCCTGGCTGGCGTGTGAATTGCTAACCCTTGGCCTATGCTCAAGTTTAATACACGACACTGATGCTTTTCAGAGATGATCACCTCGCGGCCCGGCAAGAGGCTTTTCGCCGCGCCGAACCGCGGCACCAGGTGGTTTGGCCCTGAGTTCGATCACGCGTTCGAGGTCTGGGACGCCAAACGCCGCCTCTGCAAGCGCCTGATTTCACTGCTGTTGGTCGTCGCGACGGTGACAATCGGCGGCGTGTTTTTCCTGCGGTTCTCACCGCTCACCGCGCACGACACCTGCTTGGATGCGGGAGAACAGTGGACCCAAGGACAGTGCGACAGCGCCGACTGACGCCTTCGCGTCCCCAGGTCCGGCTTCGCCGGCCAATCAGGCTGACGCTTGCCTGTCGCCGCGCCCCATGCGAGCAATCAAACAAACGTTTAGAGCGCTTGGGAGAAACGCCATGAAGGAAGTCGCTTACGCCGACATCGCCAGCCTGATCGGGCAAGAGATCGGGGTTTCCGACTGGGTCGAGATCAGCCAGGAGCGGGTCAACCAGTTTGCCCAGGCCACCGGCGACCACCAGTGGATCCACGTTGATGTCGAACGGGCCACCAAGGAAATCGGCGGTCCCATCGCCCACGGCTTCCTGACCCTGTCTCTGATCCCGATGCTGGGCGCCGGGATCCTCCGGGTCACCGGCGTGACGCGGGGCATCAACTATGGCTGCGACAAGGTGCGGTTCACCGGCATGGTCCGCGTGGGCAAGAAGGTGCGCATGCGCCAGAAGCTGCTCAGCGTCGAGCCAAAGGCTGGCGGCCTTCAGATGAAGAACGAATGCACCATCGAAATCGAGGGCGAGGAGCGCCCCGCCTGCTTGGCCGAGACAATTTCGATCATCTACGGGTAGATGCAGGCCAAACAAAACGGCCGCGGATCGCTCCGCGGCCGGTAGCTTGTCTAGACGTTGATCAAGCTACTTCTTGATCGCGTCGCCGATCTTGTCCTGGGCCTGACCGACCTTGTTCTGGACGTCGCCCTTGATCTTCTGGGCCACGCCTTCGGCTTCCAGGCGTTCATTGCCGGTGGCCTTGCCGGTGGCTTCCTTCACGGCGCCCACGCCCTTGTCGATAGCGCCTTCAACACGATTGGTGCTCATGACTTGCTCCTGTTGGAATTGAACTCCCCGTAGAAACGGAGGCCTATGAGCAAGGTTCCTTTGTCGGACAGCCTAGGTTTGGAGCCTAGCGACCGACCGCCATCTCCGTGGCGGAGACGGCGGCGGCGGCCTGGGTAGCGGCGCGCGTGGCGGCCTGGCTAGGCGCGCCGGAGGGTTTGGCGGGCTTGGCCTGGATGAGCGGCGGAGCGACCAACTTGTCGATCAAGGCCACGGTCTCGCGGATATATTTGGCATGGGTGACGATGCCGATCTCCAGACGCTCACCCGACAACTCGACCTGCTGGGTCAGCATGCCGGCCACGAACTGCACTTCCTGGCTCTCGGCCGAACCAGGCCTGCGACGCGCGCCCTGGGCCATGAACACCGGCCCACCGGAATTGCCGGGGAACACCGAAAAGTCCATCAGGAAGGTCGGGAACACGCTCGCCGGGGCCAGGGGATAGGACGCCACGCGCCCCGAGCGCAGGATCGGGAAGCCGGCCGCATTGGCAGAGAGGCCGCGCGGGAAACCCAGCGCCATCATCTCGTCGCCAGGACCCAGGTTGTACTTGTTGAAGGTGTCATCCTGGGCCAGCCAGGCCAGGGGGATCGCGGCCTTCGCGAAGTCGGGCGGCGCTTCGACGACGATGGCGGCGATGTCGCGCATGGGATGCTTGGTCCACAGCGGGTGGTCGCCTTCTCGGATCTTCAGGGTGTGGGGATCGTAGCGCCAGACGCCGTCGGCGCTCTGGATGCGATAGCCGATCTTGGCCGACACGCCAGGCATCTTGTCGAACACGTGGGCGGCGGTGACCAGGATGGTGCGTGGACGACCGTCAGGTGTGGGGTCCTCGATCAGGAACCCCGTGCCGACCGTGCGCGACCCGTCACCGAGCGACTGTTCAAGCTGCACGGTCGCCTGGATCAGATCGACCGACAGGTCCCAAGCCATCTACGCCCTCATGCCCCCGATTCACTGTACGCGAGCGCCAGTTTGACCAGCGTCGTTAACCCGCACAAGTTGGCGTTCTGACGCATCCGTGAGGGAAATCTGCCCGTGAACCGGCGCAAAATGATGACGAGCGCGGCAGCGGTGCTTACGTCAGCATCGGCGATCCATCCTGGGGCCGCCCAAGCCGAGAGTCCCATGCCTGAGTCGAAGCCTCCGATCGCCCCCGTCGCCACCAAGATTCCGCTGCGCACCACGCAGCTGGGCCGGGTGCGCGTCGATGACTATGCCTGGATGAAGGATGACAACTGGCAGAAGGTCCTCCGCGACCCGACCCTGATCAAGCCCGAGGTCAAGGCGCACTTGACGGCCGAGAACGCCTATGTCAAGGCGATGCTCGCGCCCACCGAACCGCTTCAGAAGGCGATGTTCGAGGAGATGAAGGGCCGCATCAAGGAAGACGACGCCTCGGTGCCCGCCCCCGACGGGCCGTTCGAATATTATTCGCGCTTCGCCATCGGCGGCCAGCATCCGATCTTCGCGCGCCGGCCGATCAGCATCGAAGAACGTTTGGCCGACGCTGTTCCCGGTGCGCCCATGATCGGGCTGAAGGTCGCAGGCACGGAGGAAATCCTGCTCGACTGCGACGCCTTGGCCAAGGGCAAGGCCTATAGCCAGGTCAGCGCCGCCGACCACAGCCCCGACCACAAGCTGCTGGCCTATGCCGAGGACGCGCAGGGGTCCGAGGTCCACCACATCTATGTGAAGGACCTGGCGACCGGCGAGATCCTAAAAGAGCCCGTCGAAAGCAGCACCGGCGACTTCGCCTGGTCGCCAGACTCGCAATGGCTCTTCTGGACCCACCGCGACGACAACGGCCGCTCCGACAAGATCTACCGCCGACCGGCGCGTGGCGGCTTGAAGGACGACGTGCTGATCTATGAAGAGCCCGACGACGGCTTCTTCGTCAGCGTCGGCACCACAAGCTCCGAGGCCTTCATCCTCATCAGCGCCGGCGACCACGAAACCTCCGAGACCCTGATCATCCCGGCCGGCGATCCCACCGCCACTCCCACCGTAGTCGAGCCGCGCACCGTGGGCTTGCGTTACTCGGTGGAGCACTGGGACGGCCGCTTCGTCATCCTGACCAACGCCGACGACGCCATTGACTTCAAGCTGGTCGAGGCCCCCGTCGAAACGCCCGGCCGCGCCCATTGGAAAGACTTCGTGGCCCACAGGCCGGGCCATTTCATCACCGGCCTGTCGGCCTACAAGGGCCATCTGGTTCGCGTGGAACGGGTGAGCGCCAACACCCGGATCATCATCACCGAGCGAGCCGGCAGGACCGAGCGTCCGATCGTCATCGACGAAGAGGCCTATGTCCTCAGCCTCGAGGGCGGCTACGAGTTCGACACCCCCGTGATGCGCTATGTCTACCAGTCACCGACCACGCCCCGTCAGTGGTTTGACTACGACATGACCACGGGCGAGAGGACGCTGCGCAAGACCCAGGAAATCCCGTCGGGCCATGATCCCGCCGCCTATGTCACCAGGCGGCTCTTCGCCAAGGCCGCTGACGGCGCCGAGGTGCCGGTCACCGTGCTGATGAAGAAGGGCGTGTCGCTGGACGGCTCGGCGCCGCTGCTGCTGTACGGCTATGGCAGCTATGGCATGTCGATGGATCCGTCGTTCTCGATCCGCAATCTCAGCCTGGTCGACCGCGGCTGGATCTGGGCCACCGCCCACGTGCGGGGCGGTTCGGAAAAGGGCTATGGCTGGTTCCTGGACGGTCGCAAGTTCACCAAGAAGAAGACGTTCACCGACTTCATCGCCTGCGCCGAGCACCTGCACGGCGAGGGCTACGGTGCGGCGGGCCGCACGGTGGCCTATGGCGGCTCGGCCGGCGGCATGCTGATGGGGGCGGTCACCAACCTGCGCCCCGACCTGTGGGCCGGGATCATCGGGGCGGTGCCGTTCGTCGATGTGCTCAACACCATGAGCGACACCTCCCTGCCTTTGACGCCGCCGGAATGGCCCGAATGGGGCAACCCGCTGGAAGACAAGGAAGCCTACGACTACATTGCCAGCTATTCGCCCTACGACAACGTCTCGGCCAAGCCCTATCCGGCCGTACTCGCCACCGGGGGATTGTCGGACCCGCGCGTCACCTATTGGGAGCCCGAGAAGTGGACCGCCAAGCTGCGAGAATATTCGACCAGCGGTGACCCCATCCTGCTGAAGATCAACATGGAGGCCGGCCACGGCGGCGCGTCGGGGCGGTTCGACTTCCTCAAGGAAATCGCCCTGGACTACGCGTTCGCGGTCTGGGCGGTGGACAAGGGATGGAAGGCTTGATGGACGGGACGCGCACGAAGGTCCTCCCCCTGTGGGGCAGGCGGCGCGCAGCGCCGGTGGGGGGATACGTCGGCCGCTGGATCACTCCCCCCACCGTCGGCTTCGCCGACACCTCCCCCATAGGGGGAGGACTTACATGACCGTCACGATCCGCCCCTCCACCGACGCCGACCTGCCAGCCATTACCGCCATCTACGGCTGGAACGTGCTCAACGGCTTGGGCACCTTCGAGGAGATCCCGCCGGACCTGACCGAGATGACTCGGCGACGCGGGGGCTTCCTCGACAAGGGCATGCCCTATCTGGTGGCCGAGCAGGACGGCGTGGTGCTGGGCTATGCCTATGCCGGCCCGTTCCGTCTGCGTGCCGCCTATCGCTACACCGTCGAGGACAGCGTCTATGTCGGACCCGATGCAGTCGGCAGGGGTGTAGGCAAGGGCTTGCTCTCTGCCCTGATCAACGCCTGCGAGGCCCAGGGCCTGCGCCAGATGTGCGCGGTGATCGGCGACAGCGGCAACGCGGCATCCATAGGTCTCCACGCCGCCCTCGGCTTCGAGCAGAAAGGCGTCTTCCCCGCCATGGGCTACAAGTTCGACCGCTGGGTGGACCTGGTCTGGATGCAGCGCGCCCTGAACGGCGGCGGCTCGCGCGAGCCGGACGCGCCCGGTATGGCGCTGAGCGGGGTGTGATGCCTTCCGCGGGGCGGCCCTGATGCTACTGGCCGCTGGCGAGCCGGGGGATAGCGTAAACCCCTTGATCGATCGCCAGATCCGCACGATCTCTTCATGGAGCTGTCGGCCAGCTACAGCCATCCGCTGGGCGGCGGTTTCGACGGATCTCTGTATGCTGGTCTGCCCGGCGAGCCGGCGTTCGGACCGCCGGCCTTCATGCACCGCCAAGCGGCGATGGACAGTCCCGAGGCCCCGATCAGCCATCACTGGTTCGACTCGACCCACATCACCTTCGGTGTTGTAACGGCCGGTGTATCGCGCGACCGCTGGAAGCTGGAAACCAGCGCCTTCCGCGGCCGCGAGCCTAATCAGAAACGCTACGATATCGAGACCGGCCGATTGGACAGCGTCTCGGCCCGCGCCTCGTGGAACCCGCCCCCCAACTGGGCGCTGCAGGCCAGCTGGGCGCGGATCAACAGTCCCGAGGCCCTTGAGCCTGACGACAACGAGGCCCGCACCTCGCTCAGCGCACTCTACGTCCGCCCCCTCGGCGACGAGGGTTCCCTGAGCGCCACCCTGGCCTGGGCTCGCAAGGACCGCATCCCCGGCGACGCTCTGCAGGCCTGGCTGGCCGAGGGCGCGATCCGGCCCAATCCGCACTGGACGATTTTCCCCCGCGCCGAGCAGGTGGAACAGGACGAGCTGGCCGGCCATCACGGCGGGGCCTCAACCGTGCGCAAGCTGTCGGTGGGAGCGATCTACGAGATACCGTTGTCAGCTACCGTCAAGCTCGGCTTTGGCGGCCTGGTCAGCGCCTTCGACGCCCCGGCGTCGCTCGGCTACGACGAGCCGACCAGTACGATGGCGTTCGTGCGACTCAAGATCGGCTGAGGCCAAGAAAAACCCCCGCTGTGGCCAGCGGGGGTTTTGATTTTACGACCCGTGAAGAGGTCGATTTAGCCCTTGCGACCGCGCGGAGCCTTGGCCTTGCGGCCGCCTTGACCCAGGCCGAGCGCCTTGGCCATGGCCGAGCGGGCTTCACTATAGGCCGGGGCGGTGGTCGGATAGTCGTTGGGCAGGCCCCACTTGGCCTTGTACTCCGCGACGGTCATGCCGTGCGTGGTCAGGTGACGCTTCAGGGTCTTGTACGGCTTGCCGTCTTCGAAGCTGATCAGCGCGTCCGGCGTAATGCTGCGGCGGATTTGAGCTGCGGTAGCCTTCGTAACCGTCTCGACGGGAGCGGCTTCAGGAGAACCAATACCGGCAAGTGCATCATGAGTCGCGCGAATCAGCGCCGGCAGGTCGGAAATCGACGTGCTGTTATTGGCGACGTAATTGGCGACGATCTCGGCGGTCAGCTCGATCAGGGTTGCCTTGTCTTCCACGAGTGTCTCTCCGATGTGTCTTTGACTTGCAATTACACCCACCTCGCCGAAATACAAGTACTCAATCTCGGTAATCGCCTTGGCCAATATCGCCAGCCAAGCGAATCTTGAGAACAGCAACCAGACAGCCCGCTGCGAACTAAACCAGAGGCGGCGTGCGAAGCGTGGCTTTTCCCATCGGGGTAACCGATCTTGGGCCGGTGTTGTTCGAACGAAAGTTACACCGCTGCAATGATTCGCCGCCGGATCAGATCAGGCAAAGATCAACGTTCGGCGCGGGCGACCGTCATGGTCAATCGCGCTTGGCCTTGAATCATAAAGACTTGTCGATGTGTTGTGGTTTTCGATCAGCTTGATCATGGTCGCTTGAGCGCCTGTTCGCGACCCTTGGCTTGAGGGTTCTGACCTCAGGACGCCTTTACCGCGCGATGAATTCGGCGCTCCCGGCCAAGGCCTCCCGCCCGTTCATCGGGGACGAGCCGCGGGGATGCGAGACGCTCAAGCAAAAGCTGTGGAAAATTCCAGGACGCCGCGGGAACGACCTCCTGCGGGAGGCCGCCAAAGGCGGAAGCTTATCTTGGAGGAAAGAGAAGTGGCTGGGGAACTAGGACTCGAACCTAGAACGACGGTACCAAAAACCGCTGTGTTACCATTACACCATTCCCCAGCAGGAACGGCGAAACCCCGTAGGGCCCGGCGAGGCGGTGGAGATAGCGCAGGAGTCGGATGGATGCAACGTTGCTTTGAACTTCTTTTTCCGGGGCGTTTTTTGTCGCTTGCGAGAGCGTCGGGCCGCCTCTATAAGCCGCGCTCCAAGTCGGAGTGTGGCTCAGTCTGGTAGAGCACTGCGTTCGGGACGCAGGGGTCGCAGGTTCAAATCCTGCCACTCCGACCATCATTTTCCCGAAAATTCGCCAAAACTGCATCCTTATCCCCTCCGGAGCGAACGTCTTTGGGCGCGCCGGGGCCAGGTTGCGCGCTGTTCATTTGACCGCGCCGCAACTGTCGCTACTAGCTTGCGCGACAATAGGCAGCAGGACGTCCGATGAAGCAGTTTCTCATGACCGTGGCCGGCGTCTTCGTCGGCCTGGTGTTGTTTCTGGTCGGCGTCCCCTTCCTCCTGATTGTCATGGCCGCCTCGGCGACCCGCCCCGCCCCGGTTCCCGCCCACACGGTGCTGCAGCTCGACCTGCGCGGGGGCCTTTCGGACCAGGACTCCCAGAGCCCCTTCGCGGCTTTCAGCGGCGGCGGCGGGCGGTCGGTGATGTCGATCATCGAGACCCTGCGCCGCGCTGAAACCGACGACAAGGTCAAGGGCGTGCTGGTGCGCCTGCCCGAGGGCGGTATCGCCCCGGCCTCGGCCGACGAGCTGCGCCGGGCCTTCAAGCACTTCGAGACGGTCGGCAAGAAGCCGGTCTTCGCCCACAGCCAAGGGATCTATCCTTCGGGCCTGGTCACCTCGACCTACATGCTGGGCGCGGCGGCCAACGAGTTCTGGATGCAGCCTGACAGCTCTCTGCAGGCGGTCGGCGCGGCCAGCGAGGAAATGTTCTTCAAGCGCTTTTTCGACAAGTACGGCGTCAAGGCCGACTACGAGCAGCGCTACGAATACAAGAACGCGGTCAATCCTTATCTCTACAGCGACTATACGCCCGCCCACCAGGAATCGACGCTGTCGTGGATGGGGTCGGTCTATAACACCGCCCTGATCACCGCCGCCCAGGATCGCAAGATGGACCCCGCAATGCTGATCAAGACCATCGAGGCGGGCCCTTACAGCGCCCAGGAGGCCCAGGCCAAGGGCCTGATCGACAAGGTCGGCCAGGTGAAGGACATCCAGGACGCCATGCTGGCCAAGGCCGGCAAGGGCGCCAAGCTGATGGACTTCGACGACTATGTCTCGCGCGGCAAGCGACCGCCGGCCAAGACCGGTCCGACCATCGCGGTGGTCGGCGCCGAAGGCGCGATCATGACCGGCACGGGCTCGGGCGGCTCGCCGTTCGGCGGGGAGAGCACCATCTATTCCGACGACGTGGCCAAGGACCTCTACGACGCGATCGAGGACAAGGACGTCAAGGCGATCGTCTTCCGCGTTTCCTCGCCCGGCGGATCGGATACGGCGTCGGAGCAGATCCTGGCCGCCGTCAAGGCCGCCAGGAAGGCGGGCAAACCCGTGGTGGTCAGCATGGGCACCTATGCGGCCTCCGGCGGCTACTGGATCAGTTCGGGCGCCTCGGCGATCGTCGCCGAGCCGACCACCCTGACTGGCTCGATCGGCGTGTTCGGCGGCAAGTTCGCCCTGGGCGAGGCCCTGTCGCGGTTTGGCGTCGATACCCGCGAGGTCCATGTCGGCGGCGACTATGCCGGGGCGTTCGGCACGGGCCAGGGCTTCACGCCCGACCAGCGCGCCAAGTTCGCCGGCTGGATGGACCGGATCTATGCGGGCTTCGTGGCCCGGGTCGCCGAGGGCCGCAAGCTGCCGCCGGAACGGGTGCGCGAGATCGCCAAGGGCCGGGTGTGGACGGGCGCCCAGGCCCAGCAGCTGGGCCTGGTCGATGAGCTTGGCGGCTTCTATGAGGCGGTCGACAAGGCCAAGAGCCTGGCCAATATCAAGGGCGACGTGAAGCTGAAGAAGATCGGCGGCTCGGACTCGCCGTTCGAGGCCATCGAGAAGGTGCTGGGCGTCAGTTCGACCTCGATGCGCACCGTGGCCGCCTCCGCCTGGCTGCTGGGCGACCCCCGCTCGCAGTCGATCCTGGACGAAATGGCCAAGGCCCGGCTGCGCGCCTCGCCCAGCGGGGCCTCGGTGCTGGCCGATACGCCGGTGCGCTAACCGAGGTCTTCCCCCCGTGGGGGAGGTGGTCGCCTAGCGACCGGTGGGGGGAGGTTTGGGATTGTTGGTCGCAGGTCTGGCCGGTCATCCGATCACTCCCCCCACCGTCGGCTGCGCCGACACATCCCCCATGGGAACCCCATGGGGGGAGGACTTCACGCGGGGGGCCGCTGAAGCGTTTGGGGAGGGTGCGAAGCGCCCGGGCTCCGCCCGGAGGTTTTGCAGTAGTTGTACCGTTTCGACGAAGACGAGCGCTTCGCGTGGCCTTCAGACGAGAGCCATCGGAGCGCGGGGTCTTAACCCGCTTCCGAAGTGGGCCCCCGGCGGGCGGAAGGGCGGCTAACCCTTCCGGACCGTGCGGGCGATTTCAGCCCGCACCTGTCGGCCTGCCCGCCTACCCCGGGCGCCAGAGTTTTGTCACCAAGGGTGAACCTGCTCCGAACCGACCTGGGGCGCTCCTTGTGAGAGCACGG
This sequence comes from Caulobacter sp. DWP3-1-3b2, assembly GCF_049896325.1. Classification (NCBI taxonomy): domain Bacteria; kingdom Pseudomonadati; phylum Pseudomonadota; class Alphaproteobacteria; order Caulobacterales; family Caulobacteraceae; genus Caulobacter; species Caulobacter sp. DWP3-1-3b2. The sequence goes on along the minus strand of NZ_JAFCUB010000003.1, from coordinate 61,926 downwards.
CGGCCAAGCCTTCCCGCTCGTCCACCCCTGAAAGCCGCCTCGGTCGCCGTACGTGCGCCCTCCCCGTGCTCTCAGGTGCAAGGAGTATGAGGCCATTGGGAAGCCCAAGGATCGGAAACCTGCGTTTTCCCGCAAACTATCGAAATCATTGAGCTTCTTTTCGGCGGCAGTGGGGATGGACGGCCCCTCCGTATGCTGGAGGCCGCCCAAAGAAAAACGGCGGGCTCCGAGGAGCCCGCCGCCATTCCGTCAAAGGTCCGTCGCGACGATCAGAATTCCCAATCGAAGCCCAGCCGAACGGCGCGAGCCGGCACGTACTGGATCGGGTTTCTGTAGTGCGAGTCAGTGTTGCCCGAGTCGTCTTCACCCAGTTCCCAGGCCTCGGTGATGGTCCGAGTGTTCAGGAGGTTGGTGATGTCGGCCCGGAGGGTCAGACCGCCCGGGACGAACTTGGTGGTCGGGACAAGGTAGCGCACCGACATGTCCAGACGCGCCGACCAAGGCGTTTCGAAGGACGAGCCCCGCGGAACGATCTTGCCGCCGCAGGCGAACGACGAAGCGCCGTAGCCCGAGTTGACGATGTCGTCGGTCGGGTGCAGGCCAATACAGCCGTAGTGCTTAGGCGACAACACCAGAGCGTTGGCGCCGATCAGCAGGCTGTCGGTGATCGCGTAGGAACCGAAGGCCTTGAAGACGTGGCCGTGGTGGTTCGGCAACAGGCCGTAAGCGCCGTCGGTCAGGCTGACCTGGTCGAAGTCCTGGGTGATGCCTGAGTCGGTTTGTCCGTTGCCGGCGTCAGACTTCACGAAGCCTTCGTAATTGCCCTTCGATTCGGACAGGACGTACGAACCTTGGAAGCCCCACTTGCCGTCGAAGGCGCGTTCGACCTGCAGTTCCAGGCCGAGATATTCACGCTTCACGGCCGGATAGCCCAGATCAGCCCTGGAGAAGCTGATGGTGCGAGCCGTGGATTCACCAGGCAGCGGTTGGCGCAGGGTGATGGTCGAGGCTTCGCCCGGGTTGATGATGGTGTACTGACGGAAACCGCTGAAGCCGCGGCACCGCGTCTGGCCAGCGCGAGGGCCCGCCGTGAAGGTGGTGCAACCCGGGGTCGGAACGGCGACATTGTAGGTCGCGCCGCAGCCAACGATGCCGTTCTTGGTGCAGTAGTTACGCACGGAGGAGTCGATCGCCACGTCTTCCGAAACCCGGTTCAGGTTGCGGTAGGTCAGGGTGGCACTCGCCTTCCACAGGGAGTCGAACTGGTGTTCGTACCCGATGATATATTCGTCTTCCTGAGTCGACTTCAGGTTGTGGCTGGTGTTGGCCGCGAACGGCTGCAGCGAACCGTCGCCACGAACGGCGCAGCCGACCGCGTCCGTGATACCGGGAGGCGTCACGCCATTGACCGGCGCCGGGCAGGCGGCGGCCGAGGTGAAGCCCGGATTGGTCGTGACGGTGATCTGGGTGCCCCGGATCGGCGTACCGTCAGCGCCCAACTTCGCGCCTTGAGGCGCGGTGAAGAAGGTGTCGATGTCGTAGCTGGCGGTCGCCTGGCGAAAGGCCGTGTTCGACGCAACCGGCAAATAGTAGCGGCCGAAGTTGCCAAACACCTTGTCGTTGCCGGTGCTGAACGGATCGTAGGTGAACCCGATACGCGGACCGATCTCGTTTTTGAACTCGATGAAGGTTTCGCTGCCCTTTGAGGTCCGAGCGCCGCTGTTTTGGAACTTGTCCTTACGGACGCCCAGGTTGAGGGTCAGGTTCGAGGTCACGTCCCACGAATCCTGGATGTAATAGGCTTCGTTCTGGCCCTCGAAAACGCCGCCGGTGTTGAACGTCCGGCCCTTGACGTAGATCTGCCCTGCGGGAACGCCACGCGAGTCAGTCGCGCCGCCCGCGAGGAAGTCCCAGTCCGTGCCCAGGCCGGGATACTTGTTCACGTGATCCAGCGTCAGGTCTTCGTGGTCCATGCCTACGCGAATGTGGTGCTTGCCGAACAGGCTGAAATAGAAGTCAGCGTCTACGCGGTAAAATTCGCGCTTGGTACCGTAGCTTGAGTCGTAAGAGCTGGTCTTTTGACGGCTGATGACCGTGGTTTCACCGGGGTGAGCCGGATCAGCGGTGTTCGTCACATAGTTGCCCGACAGGTTTTGCGGGGTGATGCGATAGTCATCCTTGGTCACGCCATAGGCGGCCGACAGGGTGAACCAATCGGTGAAGGTGCCCGTGTACTTGCCGACATAGTTGGCGCCGCCTAGCGAGAACAGCGTGCCGTCGAGGCGATCACCGATGGTGTCGGTGGTGCCGTCGAAGTTGTAGTCGCGGGTCTTGCGCTTGAGCGAGCCCTTGGTGTCGAAATAGGTGAATTCAAGGTGCTGACGGTCGGTGATGTAGCCGTCCAGCTTGACGCCGTAGAAGGGGTCGCGCTGGGTGTCAACGTTGTACGACCCGCCGGTGATGTTGCCGAAGCGGTTTTCTTGGTCGCGCAGCTGAGCCAGGGCGAAGAAGAACAGCCGGTCCTTGATGATCGGACCGCCAGCTTCCAGGGTCAGCGACTTGTTGTCGGTCTTGGCTAGCTTGCCGCGACGCAGAAAGGTGTCTTTTTGGTCTTCCTGAAGGCCGTCGGGCTCATATTGGCCACGAATGGCGAACTTGAATTCGTTCGTGCCGGCCTTGGTGACGGCGCTGATGATGCCGCCGGTGGAGCGACCGAATTCGGCTGGATAGCCGCCGGTCTTCACGTCAACCGACTTGTAGAAGTCGAACGGAACCGTCGAACCACCGAGATAGTTGTCGAAGTTGGTGATGTTCAGGCCGTTAACGTAAAATGCGTTTTCAGCGACCGACGAACCGCCGATGGCCGGCTGGCCGCGGAAGTTGGCGTTGCTGCCCTGAACCGCGCCCGGCGCCAGCAGAACGACGCTGGTGATGTTGCGGGTGATCGGGACCTGCTTAGTCAGGGTTTCCAGATCGACCGATAGGCCGGTGGTGGTGCCGGCGAAGTCGAGCTGCGGGTTGGCGGTGGCGGTCACCACCACTTCCGAAACCGAAGCGTCAGCCGAGGTCAGCGTGAAGCTGTAGGCGCTGTCGCCACCCGGACGCACCGAGACCGAGCCGTCGCTCGTCGGCTGGAAGCCGTCTTTCGCGATCGCGACCGAGTAGCCACCTTGCGGCACCAACGGGACGCGGAACTGGCCGCTGTCGTCGGTGGTCAGGGCGCGGGTGAAGCCTTGACCGAGTGACTTGACGGTGACGGCGGCGCCGGCAACTGGCGCGCCGCTTGCATCGCGGACGGTGCCGCTCAGCGTACCGCTCGTGTAGTCCTGCGCCGAGGCCAGGGTCGGGACGGCCGTGGCGATCGCCGTGACGGCGAGCGGCGCGGCGATCGTGGCCAGGCCGGCCAGCAGCGTCGACGCCAAGAGACGCGCGCGAGCGCTGCCTTGGGTGGAAATCATCTTCATATTATCCCCTCTAGCGCGGCGGAGCATCCTGCCGCCCGCACGAACCCCCGAAAGGGGACGTTACGTTCGGTCAATCTGGATTTTCGCCCCAACTCCACCACGAGAACTTAGGTGTCCCGGAAAACATTTCCCCGGTTGGTCTGACGTTAGGAGCCGCGCCGCCGATGGGTCAATTGCCATTACTATTCCGTAATAACATCGCCTCAGGCTGTCGCATTATCGCAACACGAACGCCGCATTTCTGACGAACACCGCTCAGATTTTCCGCAAAGCGATCCAAAACATGGCCCCTACCCCCCATAGACCCTTGGTTGGACAGGCAAATTCGACCCACACGCCGTCGCGCGAACCTCCGCCGCGAGGTCGAGCGTTCAATCGGGTAAAACACCCCGCGATTGATTGACTTTCGCGAAAATCATCCAACATTCGTTGGTAACGTTAGTTTATAATTGTCGTATGTCAGTGTGAATCAGAATTTTTTCTCGCAGATCGTCTAAAGTTCGGACAGGTTTTGCCGCCAACGGTCGTTGCGCAGGGGCCCGCGAGCCGGGATGATGCGCCCTTCAAAGACGCCTCGGCGCAGTTGCAAAGTGACACCTATGACCAGCTTTCGACGCGTAACCGACTCGCTTTCGGTCAGCCCGCAGATCGGCCTGGAGGATTTAAGCCGCGTGGCGGACGAGGGATTCGTTCTGGTGATCAATAATCGGCCCGACGGCGAGGAGCCGGGCCAGCCGTCCAGCGCCGAAGTCGAGGCGGCCGCCCAGGCCGTTGGCTTGGCCTATGTCCACATTCCCGTGCACGGCGGACCCACGCCGGACCAGGTCGAGGCGGTGCGGCGGGCGGTGGCCTCGGTCGAGGGGCCGGTGCTGGCCTTCTGCCGCTCGGGCACGCGCTCGATCGTCACCTGGTCGATCGGCCAGGCCACATCCGGCGCTGCGGATCGCGACGTGCTGGTGCGGCAAGGCGCTGAAGCCGGGTACGACCTGTCGGGCGTGCTCGGCCGCTAGGCTCAGTTGTGGTGGGTCAGGGCCACCCGGGCGGCCATCGCCGAAGGCTCGGGTTCGCAACTGGCCAGCACAAACTGGGCCGTGATGAGACACAGGATGGCGAAGGCCGCGCGCTGGAGCCGTTTTGAGACAAAAATCGCTGTGTCGGCGGCCATGATCCGTGCTCCGTTTGGTTTACGTCTCGTTAATCGCAAGACCGGCGCCGTGACAGGCCCAGAGGTGCAGATGATCCCCTTCGTTCGCGAGATCGAGTTCGAATACGGCCGCTGCGACCAGGTTTCGCCGCTGATTCGGCGGGTGGTCGCCGACAATCCGGGGCCGTTCACCTATACCGGCACGGGCACCTATGTTGTCGGGCGCGGGACCGTGGCGGTGATCGATCCCGGGCCGGACCAGGACGGGCATTTGCAGGCTCTGCTGGCGGCGCTGGATGGCGAGATCGTCAGCCACATCCTGGTCACCCACCATCACAGCGACCACTCTCCCCTCGCCCGCCCGCTGGCCAAGGTCACCGGTGCGACCATCCACGGCCGCCGCGCGCCGCATCTGGCCGAGGTCTCGCCGGACGTGATGGTCGAGGCTGGCGACGACGAGGGCTTCCGGCCCGATATCGAGATCGCCGACGGCGCCGTGTTCGAGGGTCCGGGCTGGACGCTGCGGGCCGTGACCACCCCGGGTCACACCTCCAACCATGTCTGTTTTGCCCTGGCGGAGGAGAACGCTCTGTTCAGCGGCGACCACGTGATGGGCTGGTCGACCACGGTGATCACCCCGCCCGACGGCGACATGGGCGACTATTTCGCCAGCCTGGAGAAGGTGAAGGCGATGGGGTTCGACACTCTGTGGCCGACCCACGGCTCACCGGTTCGCGAGGTCGAGCCCTTCATCCGGGCCTATGCCGACCATCGGCGCGCGCGCGAGGCCCAGGTGCTGGCGGCCCTGTCGCAGGGGCCGATCACGATCAAGGCCATGGTCCCCACTCTCTACGCCGCCGTGGATCCGCGCCTGCACGCGGCGGCGGCCATGTCGGTGCTGGCCCACATGCTGCTGCTGGTGAAGCAGGGGCGCGTAGCCTGCGCGGGCGTGGCGGGGCTGGACAGCGTGTATCGGCTGGCCTGAGGCCTTTCCCCTACCCCTTCACCGCCGCCAGCAACCCGCCCAGCCGGCGGCAGTTGCGGCCCATGTCGCCGCCGGCCGTGCGGCCGATCGAGCGCATGTCCACGCGGGCGCCGGCCGCGTCGGGGCGCACCCGCACCACCAGGTCGTCCTTCAGCCCGTACCAAAAGCTCTGGCCCGTGGCCTCCAGTCGGCCGTCCATCGGATCGTCGGTGACGATGGACAGGCCGGCGGACTGCACGGCGGCCTTGGCCGCCTCGTAGGCGTCGGCGGGCGAGCGTTCCAGGATCAAGGGCTTGGCCGCGGCGCAGGTCTCGGCGTTGACGTCGGCCACGCGGCGGCCAGCGAAGGCCAGCGAACCGACCGGCAGGCTGGGGTCCGCCTCAATCGTCTGGGCGTCGCCGCCTCGCGCGGCCAAGCCGGCGTCGGACGGCATCAACGGGGTCTTCCAGTCGGTGGAGACGTCGTGGACGGGAGGGGCGCGGCCGCCGATGGCGTTGGCGGCGACCATCACGCCCAGGGTGGCGATGGTGATCGCCAGGGCCAGCAGCGCCTTCTTCCACAGCTTCGAGAAGCCGCCGAACAGGGCCACGATCAGACCCAGGACGCCGGTGGCGACGCCCAGCATCGCGACCTTCGACGCCCAGTCGCGGGTCATCAGGTCGTAGCCGATCGCCTGGTCGAACAGGCCAAGCTTCACACCCACCGCGCCAGCGGCGACCAGCAGGGCCGGCGCCAGGGCGACGAGCACCGCCAGGTCGAGCAGCACGCCGCCTCCGCCGCCGCCGGATTTGGCCTTGGCATTGACCTTGGCCGCCGCCTTCTTGCGCGCCTTCTTGGTCGGCGGGATCAGCGGCATGGCGAGAGGCGGCTCATCGGTCACGAAGGTCGGCTCGGCGTGGAACGCCGCCTCGGGCACCATGGCCAACACGGGCTCGGCGACCGGCGGCAAGGGGCCGACCGGGAAGGGCTCGGTCTCGCCCCGGGCCTCGAAGGCCGGCGCCACCACAGGGTCGACCACCATCGGCGCGACAGCGGCCTTAGCGACCGGGGTCGGCGCGATGATCTCGGGTTCGACGACGACTTCCGCGACGGGGGATTCGACCGTCGCGGGCGTGTCGAGCACGGTTGGCTGGACCTCGGCGAGGTGGACGGCGACGAAGATGGGTTGGAGCGGCGCCACCGATTCGGCCGGCGCTTGAGCTAGCGCCTCGGTGACCAGGGGCTCAAGCAGGGGCGGCGGTTCCGAGATCGGATCTTCGGGTTCCGGGGCGTAGATCCGCGCAGCCAGGGCGCCGTCGGCGGCGGCCAGGGTGGGGGCGCCGGCCGGCGGGCCGGCCTGCGGCCCAGGCGCGACCTCCGCCACGGTCTCGGCGACCAGGCTCGGCAGGACATAGTCCTTCATCCGCTGGCGGATCAGCTTCTTGTCGATCTTGCCCGTCGCGCCCAGCGGGATGTCATCGACGAAGACCACGTCGTCGGGCGTCCACCACTTGGCGATCTTGCCCTGCAGGAAGTCGAGGAACTCCTGCTTGGTGGCGGTCTCGCCCTCCTTCAGCTTGACCAGCAGGATCGGCCGCTCGTCCCACTTGGGATGGGCCACGCCGATCACCGCCGTCATCGCCGCCTTGGGATGGCCCAGGGCGATGTTCTCGATGTCGATGGTGCTGATCCACTCGCCGCCCGACTTGACCACGTCCTTGGCCCGGTCGGTGATCTGCATAAAGCCGTGGTCATCGATCGTCGCCACGTCGCCGGTGTCGAAGAAGCCTTCCTCGTCGAGGATCTTGCCGCCGGCCCCCCGGAAATATTCGGCGGCGATGATCGGGCCGCGGATCTTGAGATTGCCGAAGCTCTTGCCGTCGTGCGGCAGGCGGTTCCCCGCGTCGTCCGTCAGCTTCAGCTCGACGCCCAGCGGCGGCCGGCCCTGCTTCAGGCGGTAGGGCATCTGCTGGTCGTAGGGCAGCTTTTCCAGGTCCTCGGTCATCACCGACAGGGTGCCGAGCGGCGAGGTCTCGGTCATGCCCCAGGCATGGACCACCTCGACGTCGTAGTCCTCGTGGAAAGCGCGGATGATGTGCTCCGGACAGGCCGCCCCGCCGACTACTACCTTCTTTAGAACCGGCAGCTTCAGCCCGGTCTCGCGCAGGTGCTGCAGCAGCATCTGCCAGACGGTGGGCACGGCGGCCGAGAAGGTGACGCCCTCGCTGTCGAGCAGTTCGTAGATCGAGGCCCCGTCCATCTTGGCGCCGGGCATGACCATCTTGGCCCCAGTCCCGGGCGCCGAGAAGGCCACGCCCCAGGCGTTGGCGTGGAACATCGGCACCACCGGCAGGATCACGTCCTTCTGCGACAGGCCCATCACGTCCGGTTGAAGGGTGATCAGGGTGTGCAGGACGTTGGAGCGGTGCGAATACATCACCCCCTTGGGGTCGCCCGTCGTGCCGGAAGTGTAGCAAAGACCAGCAGCCGTGCCCTCGTCGAAGCCGCCCCAGGCGCAGTCGGCATGGTGCTCGGCGACCAAGTCTTCGAAGCAGAGAAGGCCCTTGAAGTGTGGGGCGTCGCCGGCGACCTGGAAGTTGGCCGGCATGTGCCCGCGATCGGTGAACACCACCACATGCTCGACACTGGGCAGGTGCTGGACGATGCCGGCGATGATCGGCAGGAAGGTCAGGTCGGTGAAGATCACCCTGTCGCCGCCGTGATTGGCGATCCACGCGATCTGCTCGGGAAACAGGCGCGGGTTCAGCGTGTGGCACACAGCCCCGATGCCCATGATGCCGTACCAGGCCTCCATATGGCGGGCGGTGTTCCAGGCCAGGGTGCCGACCCGATCGCCTGGCTTGATCCCCATGCCGAGCAGAGCGTTGGAGACGCGCTTGGCGCGGTTGTGAATGGCCGCGTAGGTCGTGCGGACGATGGGACCTTCGACGGAGCGGGTGACGACCTCGCGCGCGCCGTGCCACTGGGCGGCGTGGTCGATGATCTTGTCGACCGTCAAGGCCCCGTGTTGCATCAAGCCTTGCATCGGCCCCGCACTCCCGCTTCGTTAACGTTGTTCAGCCAAGGCTAGCGGCCTCGCGACGCCCACGCAACGCGGCGCGCGCTTTGAGCGAACCTTAAGTCTAAAAGCCAACCGCGCTGATCCGTCGCAGATTGCGTTCAGCCGCTGGTAGTCGCGATCCGCTAGGTTTGTCCGCACAGACGCTGATCGACGGGCAAGGCGAATTTACGTGCGATGGTTCCAAGCGCCATGGGCCGATAACCGGCTGGACGAGGTAGCGCTGGACACCCACCGCCTGCTGCCCTCTCGCCTGATCCCGGCCATCGCGGCGACGGCGATCACGTCAATGGTGCTGGGCGCCATGACGGCCTTGACCTGGCTGGCGGGCTTCATCCTGAGCGAGGGCTTGGCGCGACTGGCGACCCGTCGGTTCAAGTTGGGCGTCGACGCCTCTCCGGCCGAGCGCGCGGCCTTCGTGCTGATGACGCTGCCAATCAACCTGACCTGGGCCTGGCTAGCGGCGATGATTTGGCTCTCGCCAATCCCGGAACTCAAGCTGGCGGCCGTTTCCATCTGGGTCGGGCAGATCGTCTACACCCAGAACTTCCGCCATCAACCGGCCGCCCTGCTGATCGTCAGCGCCTTCGCGCCGATGCTCAGCCTCGTGGTCTTTCCCCTGTTCTTCTTCCAGGCCCACGGCGTCGGCCCCAATATCGCCCGCTGGGGCCTGTTGATGGTCGTGCTGACCACGGTCAACGTCATGCGCGGCAACCGCGCCGCCGCCCGACGCATGGACGACCTGACCCGCAGCCTGCGCGAGGAACGCGAGCGGGCCCTGGAGGCCAACCGCGCCAAGTCCACCTTCGTGGCCGTCACCAGCCATGAGCTGCGCACCCCAATGAACGGCCTGCTGGGCATGGCCTACGCCCTGGACCGCAGCAACCTCAACGAAAGCCAGCGCCGTCACGTGCGCTTGATGATCAAGTCGGGCGACAGCCTGATGCAGGTGCTAAACGACGTGCTCGACCTATCGAAGATCGAAGCTGGCAAGGTCGACCTCGACCACACCGCCACCAACCTGCACGAACTGGTGTTGGCGGCGGGCGACGCTTGGCGCGACGCCGCCACCGAAAAGGGCCTGTGGCTCAAGACCGAGATCGATCCGTCCGCGCCGGTCTGGGTCCTGGCCGACCCCCAGCGCATTCGCCAGGTGGTGATGAACCTGATTTCCAACGGGCTGAAGTTCACCCAGCAAGGCGGCGTCACCCTCCAGCTCGCCGCCGCTACACCCCGCCCCGACGGCGCGCTGCTGGTGCGGATACGCGTGATCGACAGCGGCATCGGCGTGGCCAAGCATTTCCAAGAACGCATCTTCGACAGCTTCACCCAGGCCGACGACGCCGTCTCCCGAAGCCACGGCGGCACGGGCCTGGGCCTGACGATCGCGCGCGCCCTGGCGCGTCAGATGGACGGCGACCTGGCGCTGGAAAGCGGCCTGGACGGCGCGACCTTCGCCTTCACCCTGGTGGCCACGCCGATCGCGTCGCCCTCTTCGCCGTGCGAGACCGAGCGCGACGACGACATGCCGAACCTGGACTCGTTGCGGATACTGATGGCCGAGGACAACGCGATCAACCAGGTGGTGGTGCGCACGATGCTTGAGGCGACCGGCGTGGCCCTGACCATCGTCGATGATGGCCAGGCGGCGCTGGCCGCGCTGCAGGTCGGGACCTTCGACGCCGTGCTGATGGACATCAACATGCCGGTCATGGACGGCATCACCGCCCTGGCCGCCATCCGGGCCGGCGCGACCGGCGACCCGGCCATCCCGGTCATCGCCCTTACCGCCTCGGCGATGTCAGGCGATCGCGAGCGCTTCCTGGCGATGGGCTTCGACGATCATCTGGGCAAGCCCGTCCGCCCGATTCAACTGCTGACGGCGATCCTCGCGGCGGTGCGCCCCAGGGCCAGACCGGCCGAAGCGGCGCGTTCCTAACTCACCCCATCGTCTCCGCCAGGGCGCGGGCCTCATCCTCGAAGGCGCTGACCGTATCGACCCGGCGCCATCTGATTTCTCCTGTGTCGCGGGCCAGTTGGCTCTCCAGCACGGCGACGTCGGCGTCCGAGGCGTCGTTGACGCGGGCGGCGACGCGACCGCGCAGCACCTCGGGCGGGGCATCGAGCCACACACCCTGGAAGGCGACGTCGGCTGACTTGGCCAAGGCCTCGGCGCGCGCGCGCTGCTCGGGCTTGAGGAACACCGCATCGACCACCACCGAGCGGCCGGCCGCCAGGGTCAGGCCCGCGTCACGGAACAGCTCGTCATAGACCCGCTCGCTCATCTGCGGCGTGTAGGCCTCCTTGGGCAGGCGCTGCAGAGACGGCACGCCCAGCAGGCGCTTGCGGATCTCGTCGGTGCGCAGCACCACCGCGCCGGGCGCGCTGCCCAGGCCAGGCGCGCAGACCCGCGCGAAGGTCGACTTGCCCGAGCCCGATAGCCCGCCCGTCGCCACCAGGCTGACAGGCCGCGGGGCCAGGTGCTCCAGCGCCGTGGCCAGATAGGCCCGCGCGGCCTCGTCGTCATTGCTGTAGGCCCAGACGTGGGTGCGAACGGCGGCGCGGACGCTGAGCATTAGCGGCAAGGCGGCCAGCCCGGTCCACAGGCCGGTGTCGAAGGTGCGAGCGGCCTCGTCCAGATAGGCGTTCAGCACTCGGCCGGCCGCGTCGCGGCGACGGCGGAAATCCAGGTCCATCAGCAGGAAGGCCAAGTCGTACTGGATATCGATGTCCGACAGGGCGTCGTTGAACTCGATGCAGTCGAACAGGATCGGCTTGCTGTCCTCGATCAGGATGTTGCCGAGATGCAGGTCGCCGTGACAGTGGCGCGCGAAGCCTTGCCCCGCCCGACCGTTGAGCAACGGACCCAGCCTTTCCAGCGCCAGGTCGGTCTCGGCGATCAAGCGCTCGACGGCCAGCGAGCCAAGGCGCAGGGCCAGGCCGCGCAGCAGCTTGGCGTTGGACGCGATGGTGTAACCCAGGGCCCCCACCCCGCCGCCTTGCGGACGCAGCGGCGCCACGGCGTGGAACTGGGCGATGGTTCGGCCCAGGGCCTCTTCAAGCGCGTCGTCGATCGCCCAGGGCTGCGAAGCCAGCACGCCCTCCTCGTCGAAGCGGCGCATCTCCAGCGCATACTCGATCGTCTCGCCCGCGCCGTCGATCTCGACCCCGCCGGCTTCGGTGCGGGTCAAGCGACGCACGGCCCGGTAGATGTCCGGCGCGGCCGAACGGTTGAAGCTGAGCTCGCGCTCCAGCGACCAGCGGCGCAGTTCCAGCGTCGAATAATCCAGAAAGCCGAAATTGACCGGCCGCTTGACCTTGAAGGCCGCTTCGCCGACCAGGAAGACCCGGGCGCAGGAGGTCTCGATCACCCGATCGGCCCGCTCGCCCATCCAGGCGGCCACTTCCTGCTCGCGAACCGTTTCCGCGTCCTTGATCACGCCGTACCCCGTCTCTCGCGCCACGACGCCGGCGCCGGCGTCCCATAGCGGAAACTTCCGCCGACGTCGCCGCCCGACGCTTGCTTGCGCGTGAGTTGAGCGTCTAAGGTGAAGTTAACCCTGGATCGAGTGCAACGCATGCTGATGGGCGCTGGACTAAATAGGCCGGAACGCCGGAAAACGGAAATCCTGGCGGCGGCGCGTGGCGTCTTCCTGCGCCAGGGTTATCCTGACACCGGCATGGAGGTCGTCGCGCGGATGGCGGGCGTCTCGACCGCCACGCTCTATACCTACTTCCCCAGCAAGGCGAAGCTGTTCGAGGTCGTGATCCACGAGACCGTGCGGGACATGGCTGGCCCCGTCAGGGCGAGCACGCGGGTCAAGGGCGACGCCCGCGCGCGGCTCATGGCCCTGACCTGCGCCTATGCCACCTTCTTTTCTCGCCCCATGACCCGGGCGACGTTCCGCTTGATCACGTCGGAGCGGCGGCGCTTCCAGGTCCTGGCCGACTTCTTCCTCCGGAACGCCCGCGAGGAACTGGGCCGCGCCGCGATCCGCGTCATCGACGATCTTGTCGAAACAGGCGAGCTCAAGGTCGAAAAGCCCTCCTGGGCCGCCGGCCAACTTCTGGGCATGATCGACCACCCGACCCTGTTGCTTGGCCTGTCGGCCGGCGACAACGTTCAACCGAACAGGCCGCTCGAGGAGCTGTCACGCGACGCGGTCGAGACGTTCCTGGCGCGCTACGGAAACAACCGCGTGGTGCCCCAGCCTTCGCCCGCCCGCTCGTAGACCAGCCGCTCGTGCAGGCGGAACGGTCGGTCGCGCCAGAACTCGATGACCTGCGGCACGACGCGGTAGCCTGACCAGTGCGGGGGGCGCGCCACCTGGCCGAGGCCAAATTTCAGGGCCATCTCGGCCACCCGGCGTTCCAGGGCCAGGCGGTCGGGCAGCGGCCGCGACTGGTCGCTGGCCCAGGCGCCCAGCTGACTGTGCCGGGCCCGGCTGGCGAAATAGGCGTCGGCCTCGGCCTCGCTCACGGGCTCGGCAACGCCGCGCACCCGCACCTGGCGGCGCAACGACTTCCAATGAAACAGCAGCGCCGCCTTGGGCTGGGCGTCCAGCTCCACGCCCTTGGCGCTCTGGGTGTTGGTGTAGAAGACAAAGCCCCGCGCATCGACGCTCTTGAGCAGCACCATGCGCGAGTCCGGTAGGCCGTCGGCGTCGACCGTCGACACCGCCACGGCGTTGGGATCGTTCGGCTCGCCCTTCCCGGCCTCGGCCAGCCATTCCTCGAACAGCCGGATGGGATCGCCTTCCGGCAGCAGCGGGGGAGGCGTAGCGTCGGTCACCTGGCGGACATAGTCGTCCTCGGAGGGCGAGGCGGGGATCAGGGGCGCGTTGGTCATGGCAGTCCTATAGGACAGGCGGCGGCGGCGGGCCACGCTTGACGTGCACGACCCGTCGCGCGCATCTGCCGCCAAACCGCGCGCGGACGGCGCCGCGACCTAGGACACGACACCTCATGAAGCTCGGCACGCGCGCGCGACTAGCCTGGATCCCGCTGGCGCTCTGGAGCGCGGCCGCGCTGTGGATCGGCACGATCGAGGCGGTGAAGTGGAAGGGCGACGACGTTCAGGACTGGATCGTGCTGGCCTTGGGCGGGGTCTTCCTGTTCGCGGCGGGGGCCTGGAACCTAGTGAAGGTGCGCAATCGCGCCGCCGAACGGGCCCGGGTCGAGGGTCCCGATGTCGATGAGCCCGTGACCTGGTATCGCAAGAGCGGCTCGTGGGCGGTGATCCTCTTCGCTGCGGGGGTGTTTGGCACCTTCGGCCTGGTCTGGCTGATCAGCGGCCAGATCCGCTAGCGCTCGAAAGTCTTAACTTAACCCGCCGTTGACCAAGTGGCGGCAGGGTCGGCGGCATGACCGCCCGCCCCTCCACAGTCCCCAGTCTCCAGGCCGCGCGCGCCATCCTCGGCGTCGCCGCTCGGGCCGACGAGCGCGAGCTGCGCGCCGCCTATCGCGAGGCCGCCAAGCGCGCCCACCCCGATCGCCCCGGCGGCGACGCGGCCCTGTTCCGCGACGTGCTGGCCGCCTACCGCCTGCTGCAGGACAACCCGGTCCAGCCGATCCATTTCCCGCCCGCCGTCACCGAGCCCGCGCGTGTCGAGCAGGCGACCCTGACCCTCGAAACGGCCATGGCCTTCGCCGGCGGCGCGCTCGACCTGATGGTCGACGCTCGCAAGCTGCGCCTGACCCTGCCCGCCGGCCTGCGCGACGGCGACAAGGTGCGGGTCGAGGACGTGGTCTTCCGCGTCGCTCTGAAGCCTGATCCCGAGGCCTTGGTGCGCGGCGACGACCTGTGGCTGACCGCGCGGCTGGACTCCCGGGTGCTGGCCGAGGGCGGCCGCCTTGAGGTGGCCACCGCTATCGGTCCGCGCCTGGTGTGGATCTCGACCAAGGCCGCCGCCCGCGGCTTGGTTCGCCTGCCCGGCCAGGGCCTGCCAGCTCGTGGGCCGCATCGCCAAGGCGATCTCTTCCTGCGGCTCGAACCCGTCAACGGCGGAGCCGAAAGCGCCGCGCGATCGCAACTGAAGCGTTTCGCGGCGGCGTGGGCGGCCTAAGGCCAAGGGCGCCCCGAGCCTTAGTCGTCCTCGTCTGGATCCGCGCCGAAGCTGTGCGGTTCGGTCGGCGGCAGGCAGGTCACCAGGATGCGGGCCATCAACTCGGAATCAGCGACGACGGACGGTTGTTCGCCAAACACCGCCTCCCAGAGGCTCGCCAGTTCCTGATAGGCCAAATCGGTCACGTAACGCTCTCTCGAACCACACACTCGGGAAAGACAATGCCGTTCGACACCAAGGGGTTGCTGATTAACAACGCGCGCCGCGAGACGCGCGCCGCGAGACGCGCGCCCGAGTCCCTTGACTAACGCGCTGCGATCGCCAGTTCGAACGGCGTGGCCGGCAGGCCGGTCAGGCCGTAGAGATTGACGATCGGGCTGTCGGCCCAGCCGTAGCGAACCTTCACGGGCGCGAGGCCTGCAGGGATCGGCAGGCTGACCTGGTCGCCGCTCAAGGTCGCGTCGACGAACCGGCAGGCGCTAGCATCGCACAATTCAAAGCCGTTGGGATGCGCGCCGGCCTGGACCACCGCGCGCTGGTCCAGCCGCACCGTCACGGCGCCGCCCTGGATCAACACCGACAGCGGGGCCGGGCCGGCGGCGACCACGCTCGTGTCCCCATAGGCTAGCCTGCGGGCTTGAAGCGCCAATCGACGGCCGACCTCCTGCTTATTGGCCGGATGGATGTCGTGGATGTCGCCGATATCGACGGCCGAGGCGAGGCCGACCTGGGGATCGGCGGCGGCCACCCGGCGCTGTACGTCCCGCACCCCAGCCCAGCCAGACTCGCGCGGCTGGGCGTAGCGCGGGCCGAAATCGGCCAGTTGAACGATCAGGAACGGAAGGTCCGGTCCGCCGAACGCTCGGCGCCAGTCGGCGATCAGGGCCGGCAGGGTGCGGGCATATTCGGCCGGTTCGGAGACATTGGCCTCGCCTTGATACCAGACGAAGCCCTTCAGGCCATACGGCGCCAGCGGCGCGATCATGCCGTTGCGCAGGGTGGACAGGCCGCTGGCCCCCAACCAGGGCGCGTGCGGCGGCGGGCCGCTTTGGGCCATGGAGGTCGAGATCTTGTAGCGCCAGGTCCCGCCGAGCGGCGCGAACGACCCGTCGTCGAACTTCAGACCCTTCTGCGCCGCCGGGCCCCAGGCCCCGCCGCCGCCGCTGGTGTCGATGGCCCGCACCGCGATCAGGTTGGCGCCCGCCTTCAGCATGCCCCGCGCGATGTGATATTCGCGCGGGGTGTTCCAGCCTTCCTGAGAGCCGATTTGGCGGCCATTGATGAAGGTGGTGTCGATGTCATCGACCGGGCCGAGCGCCAAGGTCGCGCCCCCCTTGGCGGCTTGGGCCGCCTGCTTGGCCGTCAGGGTGAGGGTGGCGCGCAGCCAGATCGTGCCGTCGAAGGTTTCCAGGCCAGGATTGACCTCCCAGAAGTTCTCGGCCGGCATCGTGGCCCAGGCGCTGTCGTCGAGGTTCGGGCTGGCCCAACCCGCCGCCTGCGGCTCGACCTTGGCGGCCCAGCGATCCAGCATCGCGCCCCAACGGGCCATGCCGGCCTCCTTGGATCGCGCGTAGTCAGCCAACACGGCCAGGCCCTCGTCATAGTTGCCCAGGGCGTGGAGGCCCTCGCCGCTAATCCAGTCCTGGATGATCGACCCGCCCCAACTGGCGTCGATCAGGCCGATCGGCGCGTCGGTCGTCTTCCTCAACTCGCGGCCCATGAAGAAACACGCCGCGCTGAAGTTCGCGGCGGCTTCAGGGCTGGCCACGCGCCACACCGCTTCCTTGGGCAGGGTCGTGGTCGGAGCCGGCAGGCTGGTGCGGCCGGTTTGGAGCAGGCGGATGTCGGGATCGGTTGCGTGCGACAGCTCGGTGTCGCTGTCGAGCGACCGGCGCAGTGGATATTCCATGTTCGACTGGCCCGAGCACAGCCAGACATCGCCGACCAGCAGGTCGGAGATCGTCTGGCTGTCGCTAACGGTTTTGGTGGTCAGGGACAGGGCGGCGGCCGGCTGGCGGGCCGGGAAGGTCGCTGACCAGCGGCCTTGGGCGTCGGTGGTGGCCGTGGTTTCGGCCTCGCCCAGCATGACAGACACCGACGCCCCGGGCGTGGCGCCGCCCCAGACCCGGATCGGTTGGCCGCGCTGGAGGACCGCGTGATCGGTGAAGACCGGGGCGAGGATGGGCGCGGCCGAAGCAAGGCTTGGCAAGAACAGCGCGGAGGCTAACAGGCCAAGGACTTTCGAACGCATCGGCATACCCCAAAATCCGCTCATCCCGGCGAATGCCGGACCCAGATTCACCCAGAGCCTCAGCGGGATTCACCTGGTCCCCTGAGTTCACAAACGAAGTGCAACACTCTCTGACCGAGGTGTTGCGATGGGACAAGCCTATGATCACTTACGCTGAGGCGCGGTGTGAGCTTGCCCGCCGTCGTGAAGCGGGTGAGACGATCCGACCAATCGCTGCGGCTCTGGGTCGCTCGCCATCGAGCATCTGCCGTGAGCTGAAGCCTAATGGCGGGCCCAAGGCCGCCTAAAAACCCGTGCTGGCCGGCGATCTCAGCAGGGCCAGGCGCTGGCGAGGCAGCCGCCTGGAACGCGACGAGGTCCTCCAGTGCCAAGTGCTCGAGCAGGTGGCCGGACGGCTGAAGCGCGAGCGCGGCCAGGCGGTGATCAGCCACGAGAGCATCTACCGGTTCATCTACGCCCAGATGCGCCGGACCAACGATGGAAGCTGGCGCAAGTATCTGCCGCGCAAGACCAACCTCGACACCCTCGACCTGGACGACATTCTTTGGCTCAACAGGCTCCACAACCACAGGCCTCGAAAGTGCCTGGTCTTCCAGACACCCGCCGAGGTCTACACCCTGTTGCATTTCAAGTGTGAATCCACATCCCGACTTTCGTCGGGGAGACGGTGTTGAGGGCGTGCCACACGAACTGCTGACCGCGCCCGACTAAGCCTTCTGCTCCAGACGCGCCCGCCACAGCCGCCAAAGCACGCCCGGCGCGGCCAGCACCGGGTGTCGCTCGCGCCAGGGCGTCAGCGGCACCGACAGGCCCGTATGGCGCTCGATCTTCCAGACCGCATAGCGCGCCGCGCCCTCGAACGTGAAGGCGGCCTTGATCAGCCGCGCCAGGTTCAACGGCTTGCCCAGGCTGCGCCGCACCCGCCAGGCGGCGTTGAGCCGCTTGTGATCCTCCGCCGACAGATTGGGCTGCACCGCGCCGCGCGAAACGATGTCGAGCATCCCCTCCTCCCGCCAACAGGCAATCAACAGGCAATCGTAGCGCTCGGGCTCGAAGGCCAGGATCGAGCGCTCGCGCCCACCCTTCTCGACCCGGAATTCGGCGGCGTAGGTCTGCTGGAACAGGGCCGACCAATAGGCGTCCGGCGGGCCCTCGTGCGGTCCAAGCGCGGCGGCGAAGCGGGTGGCGGTTCGGGCGGCCTCCGCGACGGCCTCGATCACGGCGTCGCCGATCGCCGGATCGACCGTCCAGACCAGGGCCGAGGGCTGGACGAAGCGCGTCCAGATCGTGGTGTCGATCCCCTGCCCCAGCACGGCGTTCTGGAACTGGGCCAAGGTCATGGCGGCGACCTTGGCGCGCAGGGTCCGGCCTTGGTGCTCGACCTCGTGATAGCTGACGTCCGGCCACAGCACCCGCCCGGCCAGACCGCGCCAGCCGCTCCGGGGGCCGGCGGTGAGGACGTAGAAGTCCATCACCCCCTCCAGGTCGCCCGTTCGCAGGATCGAGCCGTAGAACAGCACCGCCACCGGAGCCTCGAAGGCCTCCACCAGGCGCTGGGCGAACATCACGGCGTGGGGCGGGGCCGGGGCGCGGAGCTCCTCGCTGACCAGGCTGACCACCGAAGCGGTCATGCCGCCAGGAACCGCAGCGCCGGCGCCAGGACCACGGTCACGCCGCCGGCCCCGTCATAGACCTCGCCGTCCACCACCAGCGGCTGGTCGGTGGTGATCCGGATGGTCTGGGCGTCGCCGCGCCGATAGCCCAGACCGGGCAGCCAGGCGGCGTCGCGGCCGCTCAGCAGGGCGGGCAAGGCGCCGGGCAGGTGCTTGGGCGGGGCGTCGACGTCGAGGAACTTCAGCCCCTCGCGCGGCGGTCCGAACGGCTTGAGACCCAGGGGCAGGCGCTTGAGGGTGGTGGCCATGACCACGAAACGGTCGGCGGTGCGGGTTTCCTCGCCGTCGATGGCCATGCACAGCGGCACGCCGGCCCGCCAGCGGTCGCGCGCGCCGCCCATCAGGGTGCCAATCACGCCGCCGGCAAGGGTCAGGGCTACCGACAGGCTGTGGAAGGCGCCCAGGGCGTTGACCTTCTTGGACATGCTGGTCACCCGCACGAAGGCGCCCAGGCCGAACACGAAGCCATGCAACGACGGCCGACCGTCGTCCCAACGCACCACCAGGGGCGCGCGGGTCTTGATCACCGGGTGGCCGGAGCGGGCGGCGGCGATGGCCTGGTCCAGGGTCCACCCGTGCGGCACGCCTAGGTCGATGGCCAGGACGTTGGTCTTCCCGGACGGCAGCAGGGCCAACAGCGGCGGCGTGTCGCCGAAGGTGTCGGGCAGCAGGCTGATGACGTCGCGGATGGTGCCGTCGCCGCCGTCTATGACCAGCAGTTCGACCCCGCACTGGGCGAAGGCCTTCAGGTCCTGCACCAGGGCCTCGCGGGTGGCGGGCTCGACCAGCAGCACCGCGTCGGGCGTCGAGGCGCTCTCGGTCCGCCCGATATTGGCGTGGCTGCGCGGATTGCGGATGACCCCGATGCGCATCAGCGCGACAGCCAGGAGACGACGCCGCCCTTGGGCGTCGCCAGGCCCTGCAAGATCTGGACGGCGTGGACCAAGAGGCAGATCGCGGTCCACACCGCCACGGCCATGAATCCGATGTCAGGCCGGCCGACGAGCCAGGCCAGAGTCAGCATGATGAGGTTGGGGTTGCGACGCGCGGTGATCAGCCGAAAGAAGCTGTCGAACGGTCGCCAGGCGTGCATCTCGACCCTGAACAGGGCCAGGAAGATGCCCTCCTCCACCCGCTGCAGCACATAGCCCGCGACGATCACCGCCAGGGCCAGGACGCCGTGCGGCGTGGCGAAGGCCATTGCGCCCAGACCCACATACCAGGCCCACCACCAGAACGGCGGGTGCACCAGGTCAATGCCGTGGTCAAAGACATTGCCCCACTTCGATGAGGTCAGGGTCACGCGGGCCAGCTTGCCGTCGACGGTGTCGAGGAAGGTCATGATCCAGGCGCAGACCAGGCCCCAGCCGAACTGGCCCGTCCAGAACAGCCAGAAGGCCGCCAGGGTCAGGATGAAACCGATCAGGGTCACCTGGTTGGGCGTCATCTTGGCCAGAGCGCACCAGCGGGTGACGACCCGGGCCGGCGTGGGCCAGACATATTTCGTCACCAGGTCGGTGACGCCCTTGTAGGAGCCCTGGAACAATCGCTTCTCGACCGCGACGCGGGTCTCCGGCGTCAGGCGCTCCAGCACCGGCGGCTCGCGCTTGCGCAGGGCGCTGTTATAGGCCGAGCCAAGCTCCAGGGCGGTCAGGCGGGTGTCGGCCAGGGCGGTGACGTCCTCGCCAGTGTCGAGGCGGGCTATGGAGTCACGCGCGCGCAGGGCCGAGACGTTGACGGCGACCACGCGACCGGCCTCGTCCACCAGGGCCACGCCTGGACGCTCGGCCAGAGCCTTGATCAGCGACTCGTCGAACACCCAGCCGGCATCCACCACGATGACGTTCCCGCTGACGAAGACGGTCCCCGGCGTCGCCTCGACCAGGCCAAGGCGGCGGTAGATTCGCGACAGCCGTTCAGACGACGTCATCCCCCAGAGGCGCGTTTTCGTCAAGCCCACCGTGACGGCGGACAGACCAGCGGCCTCTTTCGGATCAATTTCGACCTTCACGATACGACAGCCCCTTGAAACTCGCGGCGATTGATAAGCAGCTTCGACCCCTTCCGCCAGAAAGCGTGACCGAAGTCTTGTCGATATTCCGCCTCGCCCACCTGTCCGACCCCCACCTGCCGCCGCCCAAGGGCGCGTTCGGCTGGCGCGACCTGCTGTCCAAGCGGCTGCTGAGCCGCATCGCCTGGCGCCGCAAGCGCAACGAGCATCGCCCGGAGATTCTGGCGACGCTGGTCGCCGATCTCAAGGCCTACGCCCCCGATCATGTGGCGATCACCGGTGACCTGACCAACTTCGCCTCGCCCGTCGAGCTGGAGGCCGCCCGGCTCTGGCTGGAAGCCCTGGGCCCAGCCCGCGACATCACTGTCAGCCCCGGCAACCACGACGCCTTGGTCGATGCCGGCGGCCCGCCGTTCGTCCCATGGACGCCGTGGCTCGGGGATCACGGCGAGGCCAGCTTCCCCCAGGTCCGGATCCGCGACGGCGTAGCGATCTTCAATCTTTGCTCCGCCACCCCCACCGCCCTGCATCTGGCCACCGGCCGCCTGGGCGCCGACCAGCTGTCGCGGCTGGACGCCCGGCTGGCCGATCCGGCTTGGTGCGACCTTTTCCGCGTCGTGCTGATCCACCATCCGCCGGTCGCCGGCGCGGTGTCGGCGCGCAAGGCCCTGGAGGACCAGGACGACCTGCGGGCGGTGCTCGCCCGGCGCGGCGCCGATCTGGTGCTGCACGGCCATGCGCATGAGGCGCTGGTGGCCACCGCGCCCGGACCCGACGGCCGGATGATCCCGGTGCTGGGCGTGCCTTCGGCCTCGGCCCAGGGCCATGGCCGCCACCCCGCCGCGCGCTGGCATGGCATCGAGATCGATCGCCGGGCGGATGGCGAGATCGTGGTCAAGGTGGTGGCGCGAGGCCTGGACCCGACGAGCGGCCAGGCGATGGAGCTGGGCCGCTACGTCCTGTCCCAGGCGGGCCGACCGGCTCAGCGCCCGTAGCGCATCTTCAGCGCAGTGTGGTGTCGCCCGGCCCGGCCTGGAAAGTCAGCCGGGTGGCGGGCTGACGGCCCTCGCAGTCGCCAGCATCGCGCGTGGCCCCCTCGCCCGGCGCCGCGCCAGACTCGCCCGCCAGCGACGGACCGGCCAGCAGCGCAAATCCGGCGATGAGCCCAACCAAGAATGCGGATCGGACTTCCATCAAAAAGGCCGCATCCCTATTGTAGGATGGACGGCGGCTAGCGCCCCGAGGCGAGGCCGAGCATGACCAATCCCACCGCTATCAGCTTTGGCTTTCCGCGCACGCGGGTGGCCGAGACCGCCAGCTGGCTGGTTCTCGTCCGTCCCAAGCAGCCGACATTTGGGTCCCTGGTCCTGATATGCAAGGAAGACGCCCAGGCTTTCTCGCAAGTGAGTCCCGCCGCCTTCGCGGATCTCAAGACGGCCACGGACGGTATCGAGCGAATGTTGGCCAAGGTCGTGGCGTACGAGAAGATCAATTACCTGATGCTGATGATGGTCGACAAGGACGTGCATTTCCACGTGATCCCGCGCTACGCCGGCACGCGTGAGCACGAGGGTCAGGTCTTCGCCGACGCCGGCTGGCCAGCCGTTCCGGCCCTCGGCGATGCGGTCGATATGGGCCTGGACCGAGCCGAACGCCTGGCCAGGACCCTGGCCCAGGCCTGGTCGGCCGCGTGACCCGCTCCCGCCGCATCCGCATTCCGGTTCCCCAGGGCACGGCGCGCTTTCGCCTGATCGACGGTTATCTGTTGCGCCTGCTGCTGTGGCCGATCATCGGCTGCCTGGGCGTCACGGTGATCGCCCTGCTGCTGGAGCGCGTGCTGCGGCTGCTGGACGTGCTGTCGCAGAGCAGCGCCCGGTTCGGCTATGTCACCTCGCTGGCCGCCAACCTGGTGCCGCACTATCTGGGCTTGGCCCTGCCCGTGGCCTTCTTCGTGGCGCTGTTCATCGTCATCACCAAGCTGTCCGACGGCTCGGAGATCGACGCCCTGTTGGCCAGCGGCCAGTCCCTGACCCGTATCGCCGCGCCCTTCGTCTTCGTCGGCCTGTTCCTGGCGGTCTTCAGCCTGGGGGTGTTCGGCTACATGCAGCCCTACAGCCGCTACGCCTATCGCGCCGTGATGCACGAGGCGGTCAATGCCGGCTGGAATGGCAAGCTGGATGGCGGAGCGTTCATCGACGAGCCCAAGCTGCTGATGACCGCAGACGACGCCGACGCGGCCGGCCATCGCCTTACACGAGTGTTCATCCGCCGCCTCGACGCCAACGGCCGGGAGGAGGTCATCACCGCCGCCACCGCCGACCTGCGCGCCGACGAGGCCGCCAAGACCGTCACCATGCTGTTGCGGAAGGGCCAGCGGGTGGGCGTCGACGCTCAGGGCCAGTACCGGACCCTGGTGTTTGACCAGTTCACCACCAACATCCCCTTGGCCGGCGCGGCCGCCCTGCTGCGAACCCGCGGCGGCGACGAGCGCGAGCTGACCCTGGGCGAGCTCGACCGCCAGTCGAAGCTGCCCAACCCGATCGTGCCCAAGCGCACCCTGTTGGCCGAGCTGTACGGCCGGCTGGCCCGCGCCGCCTTCCTGCCGTTCCTGCCGCTGCTGGCCTTCCCGCTGGGCCTGGCCGCCAAGCGCGGCAACCGCACGCCTGGCCTGATCATCGCCGGCGTGCTGCTGCTGGCGTTCCAGCATAGCCTGCAGCTGGGGCAGGGCCTGGCGGAGTCCGGCAAGGCCATGCCCCTGGCGGCGATCGGCATGCCATTCGCGATCTTCACCGGCCTGAGCCTCTGGCTGTTCATCGGCAGCCGCAAGCGTCCGGGCCAAACCCCGGTCACCGAGATGATCCGGCGGATGGGCGTCGGCATCGCCCGTTTCCGCCGGATGGTCCAGTCCAAGACCGACCGGGCCGCCGCATGAAGATCCAGCTCTATATTTTGCGAATGGTCGGCACGCGCGTGCTCGGTGCGGCTCTGATCCTGTTCTCGATCCTGCAAATCCTCGACTTGCTGGAAGTCACCACCGACATCCTCGGCCGGGGCCTGGGTACGGCCGGGGTGCTGTATTACGCCGCCCTGCGCTCGCCGCGCCTGATCGAGCAAGTGGCGCCGATCGCCACCCTGGCCGGCGGACTTTTCGCCTTCTCGCAGTTGGCCCGCGAGAGCGCGATCATCGCCATGCGCGCCACCGGCATCTCGGCCTATCGCATCGTCGCCATGGCGGCGCCGATCGCCTTTCTCGTCATGGCGCTGGATTTCAGCTGCGCCCAAGTCATCGCCCCGCGCACCGACCCGGTGCTGGCCGCCTGGTGGCAGGCCACGACCCCCGTCGCCGATCGCAAGGTTCCCGGCCCGCGCAGCTTCCGCTCCAGCGACGACCTGGTGATCGCCGACGGCGCCTCGGCCGACGGCCGTCAGCTGAACGCGGTGAAGGTCTATCGCCGCGACACTTCCAGCCGCTTGATCGAGCGCGTCGAGGCGCCGACCGCCACCTATGTCCATGGCGGCGGCTGGACCCTCAACAGGCCGGTCATCGCCCGCTTCAGCGGCGAGCGCGTCGATGTCGTGCCCGCCGGCAAGCTGGCCTGGCCCTCGCCCCTGCACCCCCAGGACATCCAGGCCCTGTTCGCTGACAGCCCCGTGCCGACCGCCGCCACGGCCCGCCGGGCCCTTTTGAGCGGTGGCGGCGACCGGCCCGCCAGCTACTACGAGACCCGCCTGCTGGCCGCCTTCGCCGGTCCGTTCGCGGCCCTGGTCATGCTGCTGATCAGCGCGCCCGTCGCCCTGGCCAATTTCCGCAGCGGACAAGGGGCTATGCTGCTGACCGGCGGCCTGGCTGCGGGCCTGCTGTTCCTGGTCATCAACGGCCTGCTCTCGGCCCTGGGCGAAGGCGGGTCGCTGTCGCCCCTCCTGGCCGTCTGGGGCGGTCCGGTAATCTTCGCCTCCCTCGCGCTTTACGCGCTCGTTGCTCTGGAGGGCTGAATGCCGTTCGACACCGCCCCGTCCGACCTGACGATCGTTCCGGTCTCCACCAAGGCCGAGCTGAAGCGCTTCATCGACCTGGCCAACCGCCTGAACGCCAAGGACCGAAGTTGGGTGGTCCCCTTGATGTACGAGCGGATGGCGGCCCTGACGCCGAAGACCAATCCGTTCTTCGAGCATGCCGAGGTCCAGATGTGGCTGATGCTGCGCGGCGGCCGCGACGTCGGCCGGATCAGCGCCCAGATCGACGCCCTGGCGGTCCAGGAAGCCGGCCAGAAGACCGGCAATTTCGGGATGATCGCCGCCGAGGACGACCCCGCTATCTTCGAGCTGCTGTTTCGCACGGCCGAGGACTGGCTGCGCGAACGCGGCTGCACCAACGCCCTGGGCCCGTTCAACCTGTCGATCAACGAAGAGGTCGGCCTGCTGGTCGACGGCTTCGACACCAAGCCGATGGTGATGATGGGCCACGATCCGGCCTATACGGCCCGACGAGTCGAGGCCCAGGGCTACACCAAGGCCAAGGACGTCTATGCCTATGTCTGCGACCCCACCGCCGCCCTGCCGGCCGTGGTGGTGCGCAGGGTCAAGCGCGGCCTGCCGCAGGGCGTGACCCTGCGCGAACTGGACATGAGCCGCTATGACGAGGAGGTGCGGTCGCTGACCAGCATCCTCAACGACGCCTGGGCCGGCAATTGGGGCTTCGTGCCGACCACCGAGGCCGAGACCGCCCAACTGGGCAAGGCCCTGAAGGACGTCATTGACAAGCGCCTGACCCTGTTCGCCGAGATCGACGGCGAGCCGGCCGGCTTCATCGTGCTGCTGCCCAATGTCAACGAGGCCATCGAGGGCCTGAACGGCAAGCTGCTGCCGTTCGGCTGGGCCAAGCTGTTGTGGCGGCTGAAGGTCAAGCGGGTGAAATCTATCCGCATTCCGCTGATGGGCTTGAAGCGAAAGTTCGCCGACACCCTGCGCGGCCAGGTCGTGCCCTTCCACCTGATGAACGCCGGGCGCGATGCGGGCTTGGCCCTGGGCTACGACAAGTTCGAGTTCTCGTGGGTGCTGGAGACCAATGCGCCGATGCGACGGATCTCCGAGGCCATGGGCGCCACGATCTACAAGACCTATCGGATCTACGAGAAGGCGCTTTGACCACCATGGGCTTCCAGGCCCTGGTTCTGGCCGGCTCGCGCGGCGGGGTCGATCCGGTGGCCGACTATGCCGGCGTCAGCCAGAAGGGCCTGATCGTCCTAGGCGGTCAGACCCTGCTGACCCGAGTGCTCGGCGCGCTTGACGCGGCGGGCGCCACGCGGATCGCGGTCTCGACCAACGACAAGGCGCTGGAAGCGGCCCTGGCGACGCAGGCGATTCGGGCGACGCTCACCGCCCTGCCCTCCGCCGCCGGACCCAGCCAGAGCGTCCACCAGGCCGCCGAGGTCCTGGGCACGCCGCTGCTGGTCACCACGGTCGATCACGCCCTGCTGCGGCCCGAATGGGTGACCGATTTCATGGCCGACACGCCCGAAAACGCCGACATCGCCATCCTGCTGGGTGAGGAAGCCCTGGTCCAGGCCGCCGCCCCGACCACCAAGCGTACCTATCTGGCGTTTCGCGACGGGCGCTATTCGGGCTGCAACCTGTTCTACCTGAAGACCCCCGCGTCGCTGCGGGCGATCGACCTGTGGCGCAAGGTCGAGCAGCACCGCAAGCAGCCCTGGAAGATCGCCGCCATGCTCGGCCCGATGATTCTGGTGCGCTACCTGCTGGGCCTGATGACCCTGGACGAGACCGTCGGCCGCATCGGCGCCTTGGCCGGTGTCAAGGCGGTGGCGGTGCGGGCGCGGGACGGCTTGGCGGCGGTGGATGTCGACAAGCCGGGGGACCTGGACCTGGTGCGGGGGATCGTGGAGGGCGCCTGAAACACCGCCCACCCCGACGAGAACGCCAAATTTCCTTCTCCCGCAAGGGGGAGAAGGTGGCCGGTGGCGCGGACATGACACCCCTACCGCGCCTCCAGCACCAGCCGCAACTTCGCCGCCAGCGCCTCCAGCGCCTCCAGCGTGAACGGCTTGCCGATCAGCTCGACGCCCGGATCCAGCACGCCGTCATGGACCACGGCGTTTCGCGTGTAGCCCGTCGTGAACAGGATCTTGATGTCCGGACGCCGGCGGCGGACCTCCTCGGCCAGCTTGGCGCCGTTGACGTCGAGCATGACTACATCGGTGAACAGCAACACAATCTCGGGATGGGCGTCGATCAAGCGCAGGGCCGCGGCCGCGCCGTCGGCTTCCAGCACCAGATAGCCCAGTTCGCCCAGCGCATCGACGCTGAACTGGCGGACGGACGGCTCGTCCTCGACGACCAGAACCACTTCGCGGCTGTCACCCACAGCCAACGGCGCGGGCGCCGTTTCGGCCTCGCTCGCGGCCAAGGCGCCGATCAGGCGCGGCAGATAGATCTTGATGGTCGTGCCCACCGACGGCTCGGAATAGATCTTCACATGGCCGCCCGACTGCTTGACGAAGCCATAGACCTGGCTGAGCCCCAGGCCCGTGCCCTTGCCCACTTCCTTGGTTGTGAAGAACGGATCGAAGGCCTTTTCGATGACCTCGGGGGGCATTCCGCTTCCGGTATCGGTCACCGCGATCAGCACATATTGGCCTGGCGTAAGGCCCAGTTGGGGGCAGCGTAGCGCTCGTCCAGATGAGCGTTCTGCCCCAGTTGTTGGGGTTGCGGGCGGCGGTGGTGAGGAAACAAGCCCGCTGGAAGAAGTCGGTAGTGTCGCGCGAGTCGAAGTACATGCCGCCGACCCGCCACTTCAGGCGGTCGTCGCCATTGCTGGCCAGGTGGATTTCTTGGGTCAGCTGATCCAGATCGCGGATTTGCCCCTGGAATTGGCCAAAGCCGCTTAATAAGAGCCCGCTTACTTGCGTGCGAGCCTGCGGCCTTTAGGCAAATTGCATGACGGCCCCGTGGCAGGCGGGTTGGCCGCAGGTGGTCAGATTGTCGACAGCCGGCGCCCGTCCTTCTCCCCTCGCGAAGGCAGGCGATCCGCACGACCCGTCGCACAGATAGCCTTGTCCGGGATAACAATCGTTTTTGACGACCTGAAAGAGTGCCCTCCCAAAAAGGGGAGAAGGCAAACTACTCCCCCGCTGCCACCCAGGCCGCCGCCAGGGCCCGGTTGCCGGGCAGGTCTTCGGGGAAGTCCATCTCGGCCCACCGCAGGCCCTCGATCGAGTGGGTGGCGACCACGTCGTGGTCCTGGGCGATCTGGTTGATGACGCTGAGATACCAGCGCTTGAGGCCCTCGGGCGTGCGCAGGGCCTGCTCGACGATACGGGTGAACAGCGTTGCGCCCTCGGGGTCGAAGCGCAGGAAGCCGATCGACTCGGCGTCGTAATGCTCGATGGTCTTGCCGATGGCCCGCAGCTTCAGGCCCTCGGTCAGTACCTTCATGTCGTCGGCGTCATAGCCGGGCTTGCGGTCGATGGTGACGGTGATCGGGGCCGGCGGAGCGGCGATCAGCCGGCGGGCGATGTCGGTCGCGAACATGGTGTCGCCGTTCAGCAGCAGGAAGTCGCCGCGCATCTCCCCGCGCGCCAGCCAGCAGGTGGCCAGATTGTCGGTCAGGGCATAGAACGGGTTGAACAGAGTGCGGACCGTCAGGCCCGGAAGGTCCAGGCCGGCGACCTCCTGCTCGACTGTATCGGCCGCGAATCCGGTGACCACCACCGCCTCGGCGACGCCGGCTTCCGCCAGGTGCTTGAGCTGCCAGTGCAGCACGGTGCGGCCCGACAGTTCGACCATGCATTTGGGACGCGTGTCGGTCAGGGGCGACAGGCGTTTGCCCTGGCCGGCGCTGAGGATGATCGCTTTGGCCGGTGTCGCCACAGGGTGGTCTCGTCTGTCGGAAAATGGAGGTCGCCAGATAGCGACGATGGGCGCGCCGAACAAGCCGCTCGTCGTGGAGCGCGAGGTAACAAGCGGCGGGGTCCCTAGGCAAGCCATAGCGACGCCCGGGGGCCATTCCGCCACCAGGCGGGCCGCGCCTGGCGCGCGTTTCCGACATTGCAGAGCGGACTTTCCAACCTAGCCGAGGAAGCTTTGGGCTATGGCTTCCGGCGCTTTCGTTGATTTCTGAATTGGAGCGGGCGATGGGAATCGAACCCACGACATTCTGCTTGGGAAGCAGACGCTCTACCTCTGAGCTACGCCCGCAGAACCGAACACTCTCAATCGCTTAGGTGTGGCCGATGCGAACGCGAAGGCAACGTTTTACAAAGCGTTTTACAGATACCGTTCTGTGCCCGTTCCCATAGCCGGTCCGTGAGACGTTCTCAAGCTGCATTGCTACCCGTCCGCGCCATCTGGTCAGCGACACCTCTCGCGACCACCGCCGCATCAACGTAGCGCTTTCGGATGCTGGACACGTTCGCAACCTCCCAGCCGACGATGTCAGCGATTTTTTCATTTGAGATGTCCGCAATCGCGAACCGGGTGATCGCCGTCCCTCGCAAATCATTGAACGTCCGCCCTTCAACTCCCGCGACGGCGGCGGCACGCACGAACGCTTGGGTAAGTGAATCCGGCTTCCACGGGGTTCCGCGTTGGGTGAGAAGGAGGAATGCCGATGGAACCTTGCCCTTTGCGATTGCCGCTTCACGTTCGGCTCTCACTTCGTCAACGATTGCCTCCGCATCGCCCATCAAGGGCACTGAGACGGTCTTCCGCAGGCGGCTTTTCCCGGTTGCGAATTCCAAACGGTTGCCATCAACGGAAGCCCACCTCAGCTTGCAGAGGTCTTCCCGTCGAATGCCGGTAGCGGCTGCAAATCTGACGGCCCGACTCGCTTCCCGTGTGAGGTTCTGAACGATCAACGCCAATTCCTCGGGTTTAAGGATCAGCTCTGCCCGGTAGTTTGGTTGGTAGATGCCCTTGATGCCCTCGGCGGGATTGGCGTCCAACTCGCCGTTCTGGACGCCCCACGAAAAGACGCGTTTCAAGACGGTCATGTGGGCGTCGGCCTGGCGAGGCGTTGATTTGAAGCCGTTGCGCCATTCAACCAGCGCCCTCTTCATCCGTTTGTCCGCTAAGGATTTGAGGGGCAAGGTTCCAAAATGGTCGGTGATGGCGTCGAGCGATCGTCTCCAATCCACCTTCGTCTTGGGGGCCAGCCGCTCGAAACCGTCCGGAGCGGATTTGTAGCGAATGACGAGCGATTGGACCGTCGCCCCGGTCGCCTCTGCCCTCGACCTTGGTTTTGCATATGCCGCCGCGAGCGCGGTGGCCCCTGCCACCTCGGCAGCAAGCGCCTGGGCGCGGTCATCACCCTCGAACCTCATCATCAGCTCGCCGCCCCGGTGGCGATACCAGTAAATTGCGACCCGACCGCCGGCGAGCTTTGAAGTCACTCGGTGGCTCGAAGGCAGCTTAATGGCGGACTGCATGAGAACGCTCCCACTTTTCGAAGTCCGATTCCGCCTCGTCTTCGACATCCGTCAGCTCTTTTCGTCCATCGATATTGGACAAAGAGTCCAAATGCAGATCAAGCGCAAGTCGGTCGAACCTCGGGGCGCTTCCGCGACCACCTTCCGCTAGCCTTATCGGCGTAATACCAATATTTTTTAAGAAATCGGCGCTCTTGTAACCGAGATAAGCCGCCGCCTGTTTGCCGTTCATTAGTCTGGGAAAACAAACAACGTAATCATGGGCTGGCCTGTCGCGCATGGTTACTGGAGGCGCGGTGCGCGTCTGGGGGAGATTGGAGAAGTTAGGCACGGATCGATCCGTTGGCAGTTCAAATAGCAGTTCGCCCGCGCGGCTAGCTGCTTTACCGACCTGATCTCAACGACGCGTCATCGGCCCCTCTTACGAGAGTTTTCGCCGGAGGTTGCCTGATGGGCCTTCGAACGGAGAATGGATATGGGAAGCGTGACCTTAGCCGTCAAGGAGCAGGGAAAGAATAACCACCCCGACCACCGCCTCCAAAAGACGCTAGGGAGCCGCCACCAAGCGGGCCGCCCAAGATGACTCAGGAGCGCCCTGGATGCTGGGCGGCCCAGCACCATCCACGGACTCCATTTCGGCCCTCCACGGTGCCTCCCCGAGTGTCCTTGGGCATCCAGGCTGCCCAGGGCGCAGCGCGATCGCCAATTCGTAGACGTGATAAAATTAAAGAGCCGTCTGCATGAAATATATTCAGTTATCTATCAGATCAGATATCCACAGTTTGTTATCAGAAACA
Source organism: Caulobacter sp. DWP3-1-3b2 (assembly GCF_049896325.1). Taxonomy (NCBI): domain Bacteria; kingdom Pseudomonadati; phylum Pseudomonadota; class Alphaproteobacteria; order Caulobacterales; family Caulobacteraceae; genus Caulobacter; species Caulobacter sp. DWP3-1-3b2. The sequence goes on along the minus strand of NZ_JAFCUB010000003.1, from coordinate 31,035 downwards.
AATAAGGTGCAGCTTGCAGAATTGATTTATTTAACTGGTGATTGCCTACTCAGTGAGCCTAAGTATCTTCGTCGATATGCACAGAAATCGAATCATCATCTTCGCTATATCCGGCTTGTCTCGCACCCGCTGGGGTTACCGCCTTTCGGCATTCGCTGATGGGGCGGCGACATACGCGCTGATCCGCCGCCGTTCCGACCACGACAGTGAAATAACCAAGCCGCCATTGCTTGAGGAACTTGTCTATGTCGGCAGTGGATGGGCGCGCCCGCGTGTGGGCAGCCTTCTGAAAGCTGTTCGCCGAAGCTTTGACCGAGAGGGATTGGAAGCTCCACGCCCCGGCGAGCGGCATGGTGTGGATGATTGGGCGGCGGGGATCGGCACGTCCCTCGACATCAGCGAGCTTTTCTTAATTGTCGTGTTCAACGGCATCCCCGACGACGTCGAGCGGGAGTTACTGCGCATTTACAGAGAGGAATTTGGCCAACTCCCGCCAGCGAACCGGCACGACCGGATTGGGAGATTGACTGTGAAGGGCAGGACCAAGTGCCCAACCTGCGTTCTCTCCGGGATCGTGGCGATGTTCATTCGCCGCAGGAAGCCGTGAGAAGCACGAACGCGCACAACCACTCACCACCGTGGCACGAGCACATCCAGGCGACGATCAAGCTTCACTGGGCGCAAAGGGGGCTTTGTGCTGGCTGCGGTCGGTCAGTTCCGCGCGTTGGCCGGTTTTCGCCTGATGATCCGATGGCTCCGACCTTTGATCATGTCATCCCCGCTAGCCGGGGTGGCCGGAAGGACCTCGGGAACGGCTTGATGAAGCATCAAAGCTGCAACGTGAAACGCGGCGATGCTCCTCCGACGGGGTGTGATCTGATTTGGCAAGCGCTTGTCGCGGCCAGGCTGGCGCTTGAAGGTCACGCTAAGGCGTAGGTGCCGTTGCGGGAGCTTCTGGTGCCGCCGCTGGCGTCATCGACGCCGCGACCCTGGCTTGGCTGGGGAGGGTAAGCGCCTTTATCGGCGGGCGCGTCTCAGCCAACACGCTGAGTGTCTGTGGCACCCCACCGCGAAGGACCACAACAGTGTAGGTCGAACCGATCTGGACCTTATCCAGCAGCTTGAAGAATGCGGCGTCATCTTTGAAGGTTTTGTCGTTGATCGACACGATCTCATCGCCAAGGGTGCCGCCAGCATTCTGCACCGGCGAGTGGTCTCCGAAGTCTTTCGCGCTGTAGGCCATCACGCTTTTGCCCTTGAACGTTCGAGGGGTCATTTCGCCTTGCACGCCCAGGAAGGCGCGGTTTGGAAATGTCGTGCCGACCGGGAGTTGTGCGCCCGCCTTGGCGAGGAAGCGCGCAGCGTCAGCCGAGGCGGGCAATTAGCTGCGCCAGCGGATCGCGCGCCTGATCGTCTCTGGCCCGCACCATCAGATACAGGTTGCCCGTCGCCCGCGCCCAGACCTCGCCGATAGCCCGGTCTTCAGCGGCGTCGGCCCAGTGGTCCGCGCCCTTGTACTCGACCACAAAGATGCGACCGTCGGTCAGCTCGGCGACGAAGTCTGGATAGGTCCGCTGAGTCGAGGTCTGGAGCCAAAACGATGCAGGGTGACGGGCGACGTTGCGAACCCAGTGCTTCACCTGCGTGAGGCTGTCGAGCATCTGGGCGCAGCGCGGTTCCTCGCCGTCCGCCTTGCCGTCGAAGGCCGGCACGCGGTCCAGGAGGTGCTTGGTAAAGCCAATCGGCCCGCGATAGGTTGGCTGGTCGTCATAGACGCCGTATCGGAAGGAGAAGCCTTCGTTTGACAATGCTTGCACCGGTGCGCCGGGGTCGAGCAGGTATCGTTGAGCCGTCGTCGCCCGCTGTTGGCGACGGACTTGTCCGATATGGGCAATAAGCTTTCGCGCCAACGCCTGACGCATGCGCATCAGTTGCGCCAGGGACAGACCGTCGACCTCGATCAGTCGAGCGACGACTCTCGTCAGCCAGCCGACCTTATCGGCCTGGGTGAAGGATGGGTCATTCACCAGGGGGTCTAGTAGTGCGACCAGACGCGCCGGGCTCCAGCCTTCGACGTGATCCACGCCTTCTAACAGATCGCCCGTCAGGAAAGTGTTTGTGACCTGGCGTCCGTCAACATCGATCAGATAGCGACGCACCGTTTCACCAAGACTGTCAGCCAGCGCTGGGATCACGGGCGACTGGTCCGACAGCCGCCATTCGACGTGTTCCATCAACAGATCGAGATCAGCCAGCATCAATTGGCCGTCGATCATCGTTCCCAGGGCGGGCACGCGCAGTTCGGCACCACGTGCCGCAGGAGCCACGTGCAAAGCCTCCACTGCCCGCTGCAGTTCCGTAGCGCCGGACGGGGCGGCGTGCATAATCTGTTCGATTAGTCCTGGGCGGGCGATTTCTGGCGCTGCCAGAGTCAATACGCCAGGGCGGCTCTCCACCGGAGTAATCCCGTGCGCGACCAGAACGGCACATGTTTCCGGCGTATTGATCAGGTCCAATGTCACCGGCGGTCTAGGCGGCTGGGCGAACAGGCCTTCGCTCAGGTCCAATTGGGGATGTTCGATGGCCTGTTCGGCCTCGCCATCCTCGAAGCCCATGTCGACAAGCGCGTCCTTCAAGGCTGTGGCGGCGGCGTAGAAGGTCGGCTCTGAGACGTGGGCATAGGCGCGGTTCAAATCGGCGGAGCTCCGGCGACTTGCATAGGGCATCCGCAGCACCCGGCCCAGAAGCTGCTCCACCGAAGTTGAACTCTTGATGCTGGCCACCGAGCAGAAGACGTAGGCGTACGGGCAGTCCCACCCTTCCTTCAGCGCTTCGACGGTGATGATGTGCTCTATCGGGCAACCTGGAGCGGCCAAGTCGACGCCGTCCAGGCCGCGCTGATCGCCGGTGGCGATGACGATCCGATCCTCAGCAATCTTCAGGTCATCGATCAGATGGCGACGCAGGACCTCGACCGTGACCTCACGATCCTTGGGCTCGGCCTGATACAGGGTGATAGGCCGCAGGGGCTCACGTTCTGTCTCAGCGAGCGCGCCCAATCGTGCGCGTTCGGCGACCGCGCCGGCCACGGCCGATTGCCAGTGAGCGTGCTCCTGAAGGACGATCGGCATTTTGATCATCTGCTCGGCCTTCAGCTCGGCGGCCGAGGCGTTGAACAGGATGTTGCTGTGGCCGCGCGGCGTGGCCGTGAACTCCACCACTGCCCATGGATTGATCCGGGCGCGCATCTGATCGCTGAGGGCGGTGACGACGTTGTGGGCTTCGTCTACGACCATCATAGGCCGTGCCATGTGCAGCAGGTTGGCGAACGAATAACGCACGCCGCCGGCCTCGGTCTTCTCCAGATCGGGGAAGGACGCCAAGGTCGCCGCATCCAGCCGGCTGAAAAAGGGCTCCAGCGCCTCGTGGTGCTGATAGACCTTGCGTCCTTCGGTGTTTTCGACGCGCAGGGTCTGGACGGTACCCACCACGACACAGGCGTGAGATGCCAGATCATGCGGCGTGATGTTCGCGAAGTCGCCGATATCGAAAACCCGCACCGCACCGCTAAAAGCGGCATCCAGCGCCGCGCGATAGGCATGGCGCGGATCGGCCAGTGCCTGAACTGTCTGCTGCCGGATGACGTTGGACGTCACCAACCACAGTACCACCGGATAGTCGCGCGACAGCCCGGCGGAGCGGGCCAGCGGCACGGCGTGGGCTGCCAGGATCGTCTTGCCGCCCCCAGTCGGCAGGCGGATGCAACAATAGGGGGTGTCGCCCAGACCCTTTGGCGCTCGATACGGCGCCCCAAACCGGCCCAGACGTTGGCGCAACGGCGGCTGATCTTCCAGCGGAGGCTGATCCAGCGCCCAATCGAAGGCCTGGGCCGGATCGACCTCCTGCGCCCTGCCGAGGAAGTCGCCCAGCACCTTAAGCGCGGACTGCTGATAGGGCTTCAACTGCATCAGCGGCGGACCTTCACGTCATAGGGCGTCTGGCAGAACACGATCCGTTCGCGGACCAGAGAAGGCGGCGTTAGGGCGCAGCGCTCGCCATAGACAATCAGTTCACCGTTGAAGTCGGCGGTCAGGTGGTCGCGGATGATCGCTAGGGTCTGGCGAGTCAGCACATTGCCTCCCTGCGGTCGCCGGTCTCCGAGCACGCCGTTATAGAGCAGAGCCACGGCTTGATCCGCATCGACACCAAGAACCGGGCCGTCGGCAGGCGATGTCGGTGCTTGACCGGTCTCGGCAAACCAAATGTGCGCCGCCAGCGTCGCGAAGGTGATCCCAGGCGACAATGCGCCATCTTCGCTAAAGACCGGCTCGCCCAGACGATAAAAGCGGAACCCTCCGCCGCCGGTCCAGTTGGCCGCGTTGGATACACCACCTTGTTCACCGTCGATAACCTTGGTCAGACGCGGCGCGCAGAGGGTATCCGCGTGATCTCCAACCTCGATGCCGATGTAGCGGCGGCCCATTTTGTGTGCGACGGCGACAGTAGTGCCGGAGCCGAGGAAGGAGTCCAAGACTATATCGCCGGGCTTAGTGGCGATATGAAGAACGCGTTCAATTAAGCGTTCGGGCTTGGGGGTACCGAACGAGGCATCCCCCGGGAATAAGGCCCGCATTTCATTCTTTGAGGTTCGATTACTTCCGACGTCGTCCTTTGACCAAAAGGTCCGAGGCACCAAATTCCCTACCTCTGAGAGATATCTTTTGATGCTTGGTCTGGCCTCGCCTTTAGGCCCCCACCAGACCCGGCCTTCCTTGTCCAGTTCGCGCAGCCTTTCTTCTGAGACCCGCCAGTAACGGCCGGGCGGTGGTGAAAACACGCGTCCGCTCGGGCCAACCATTTCGTACAAGCCCTTCGAATATGGCTTGTTGGCGTACGGGTCGCCGGGGAGCCAAGGGCCACGGTCATCATCATCAGGATTTGTATATATGGAGTCAGCTTCGGCAGTGCGTTCAAGCTTGATCGGTTTCCAGTTTTCGCTGCGCGCGTAAACGTAGATGTAGTCATGATCGCTTGAAAACTGCCGAGCCGAATTTCTCGGGGAGTCAGCCTTTTGCCAAATTACGGTGTCGACGAAGTTCGACCGCCCGAACACCTCGTCCATGATGACTTTGAGGTAGTGGCCTTCGTTGTCGTCAATCGACACCCAGATCGAGCCGTCCTCGGCCAGTAGCTCGCGCAGCAGTTCCAGCCGGGGCCACATCATCGCCAGCCAGCGGCTATGCTCCAGATTGTCGTCGTAGTGCTCGAACGCCGACCGCGTGTTGTACGGCGGGTCGATATAGATGCACTTCACCCGCCCCGCGTAGAACGGCAGCAGGGCTTTCAGCGCTTCCAGGTTGTCGCCCTGGATCAGCATATTGCCCGTATCAGCGTCGCCGCCCCCCAAGGCAGGGTCTTCCTGCAACAGGCGATAGGGCGCTCGCCGGGCGGCCCTCAGGTCTTCGTCACGCGTAAGCCAGGTCAGAATGGGCATACGGGTTCATCGCCCAGTTCGCCCCGCCTTGGCAACGGCTCAGCCTCAGTACGTCGCCCCAACCGCAGCTAGGAAAGGAGCGCCTGGCATGCGCCGCCGGACGACCTCGTGCTCCACGGTCCCTGCGAGATTGGCGGCCTCCTTGAACTGAAGCAGGAAGGTGCGGCCTATGCCGCGCATCCGAACGCAACCGGCGTAACCAATGCCGTGATTTTAGTCCGCGCTGGACGAAGGATCAGAGGCAGGCCACACACATTCAGCTATTTACTCTTCCTGAAGTGCATAGACGTCTGTGTAGCGCGAGCCATAGGTCGTGTGCTTTCCCGCCTCCCCGATGCTTTCCAAGCGGAGGTGGGACGGCTTGGTCAAGCGACTGCTGATATTAAAATATGGATACTGACCGGTGATGTCGGGGTGCATGGCCGCCGCGACTTGCACGTCAGACTCAGAAACATACCGGAGCGCCCAATTCTCGATAATGTGCTTGAGGTCCAAGCTGCGGCGCGTGGGACCCCTCGTTTTCTTCTGGGCGTCGAGCCAGGCGTAGGCGATCCGAACGCAGTCGGGGTGCTCATGGTTGGCATCCCTTTTGAATGGCCGTGCCGCGATAGCTTTTTTGATTTCGTCATCGGTTAGCATCGGTAGCTTCCACGTTTCTTGTGATGTTATGGGGGCGTCTTTGCGCGCGAAGCGAAGCAGCCCTACTGGCCTTGGCGTTTGATCGCCTCTCTGATTTCGATAAGTCGGTCCTCGATCACACCGGCGATCATCAGGGTTGCGGCCACGCCAATCAGCGCCGCGCCTATTGGGCTCCAAATTGGAAATCGAAAATCGGCGTCGTATGACGACATTCTCGAAATATCATTAATGCCGCCAATAATAACAAATGCCAAGCCAGCCCAAAACAAATATCCGCCAACTCTCTTCATTCCAGACTCGGGTATAGATGCGTTTCTTTTCATACCATATCCGATCGCGCTGACTGTGACTTCCCTCAACGTTCGATTTCTATTAGGTACTCGTAGGCGAAATCTAAACCGTCTTCTACCCAGAAAGAGGACAAATACGATCGAGCATCCGCTGCTACGTCGTCCACTCCGGCTCACCGTCGCTCAGGGCGGGGGCAGCAAAGGGTTTACGACGCCCGCCCGGTACCTCTCCTCAGACGGCGCAGCTTCAGGGCTCCAGCATGCCTCCGCGAGTCCCTACGGGCCCATGCAAATAGAACCCGCACCCGCCTGATCGCGATAATCGAACTTTTGGTGCGGACTAACGTGGTTTCATGCGCTCCCGTTCACCAATGCGCCGCGAGAGTCCGGAGGGTATTCGTGGCGATCATGGGTCGGGTGAGGAAATGAAGCCCGCGCCTGCGACCGGACCTTGGACGCCGCGCCAGATACCGGACAGGGCGAAGGTCTGTTCAGGCTGGTTTTTGGACAATGCTGGCCACCGGGCCAAAGCAGCAGCACAGTCCCCAAGTATGTTAGGCGGCGAGACGGTCCTTGAGCGTCCGCAGGGTGGCGACAACGCCGTGTTTGGGCCAGTCATAGGTGATCGAGCCGCACAGTTGCGCCGACATTCCCCGGGTGACCAGCTTGCTGCCAAAACCTCCGGGCCCTTCCGGAGTCGTAACGGGCGGGCCTCCGCGCTCGGTCCAGACCACCACGACATCCTGGTCGTGCGCCGTGCAGGAAACATCTAGCGTACCGGACGCGACCGAGAGCGCGCCGTACTTCAGGGAATTAGTCGCAAGTTCATGGATGACCAAGGCCAAGGTGGTCGCGGCGGCCTCGCCCACACCTACCCTAGGAACTGACACGCGAATGCGACCACTCAAGGCGCCCAAGTCATTATAGGGCGCGAGAAGGACGGAAATCAGATCGCCCAGCAGCGCCGCTTTACCGTCCTGACCGGGGATCGGCCGAACGAGGTCGTGGGCGCGTCCCAGGGAGGCTAAGCGTTCCGTCAGCTCGACGGCCATCTCAGTGGCGGTCTCGGTCGAGCGCGACGTGATCGCTGTCAGGGCCGAAGCGATCGCCAGAAGATTTTTAACCCGGTGGCTCATTTCGCCAGCCAGCAGTTCATTGGCCTCTTCCGCTTGCTTACGGCCGGTTACATCGAGAAAAATCCCAACCATGACGCGGCCAATGATGCCGGCGTCGTCGCCCTGGCCGCGTGCCGAAATCCACCGGATGTCGTCCTGGACATCGATGCGAAAATCTATCTCGTAGGCCCCAAGGATTCCGCGTGTCGCCGCGAACGCGGCCCTAACCCGGTCGCGATCGGCTGGGTGGATGTGGGCGGAGAGACCTTCGAAACTCACCGCCGCCGTGGTTGGCACGCCCCACAGGCCATAGCCCAGCTCGTCCATAATCAATTGATCGGATTCTACATCCCACGACCACAGAGCGACGCCAGCCGCCTCAATACCCCGTCGGAGCTCCTTAGTATCCCAGACCGTAGGGGTAAACGCCGACGCGGACATGGGAAGGGGTTCTCCGGATTTAGGAGGAACGGATCAGTATCACGATGTTGCGGCGGCTGGGAAATATCGCCCGAGAGTCCGACATGGATCGGGAGGAGAAATCAGGCCCCTGTCCGAAACCGGACGTTCGACCTCTGGCCCGTAAGTGGACTTCGCCAAAGTCAGAGAAGGGTGGTTGTCAGAAGCTCGCCCCCAATGGACCGGCCTAAAAACCCGACGATGCTTAGTGGTCGACAGCTTTCGGTCCGGGGTTTAGCCAAAGGCCCTGACTCAATTCGTGCCAGTTCCACGAGATCGACACGGTTCCACCCTCTGTAGGTAAGATCAAGCATCGTTTCTGGAACGCGCATGAGCGCTACGGAGCTGTCGATGCCGGCTCTGACATGCTGGTCCATGACACCTTTCGATCGGCACCTGGGTCTGCTGTCCTGGTCACCACGGTCGTGCCTTGGCTGGCTTCTGGAACGACATTCGAAGCCTGAGGCGGCGAAATGGGCGAGCTTGTATTTATGTTCAGATCGCCGCACGGCAGCTTGTTGACCGTTTGGACGACGCCGTAAGGGCGGCAGAGGGCCTGGAGGCTACACATCGCAGGGATGTAGGTGCCAATACTTCTGCTCTGTTTGAGCTGGATACTCTCGTTCGGACCGTCGAAGTCCCTGATATCGGATGCTGGCGTAAGCGCGCTAACCAATAGGTGGCGCATCCGGTCGATCGTTGACGTCCCCTTCGTCTTGTCGCGTTCAGCCAAGATGTAGAACCGCAGGTAGCGGCCGTTGGTTTCGGCCGGCTCAGAAAGCTTGCTGTCAGACAACGCAACTAAGGAGTTGTAGATCGAACCGCCGGGAAACTGTTCGCGATCGTAATCCTGAACACCGCCTACACGGTCACCTCCCTTGTGGGCGTAACTGACCCTGTCGCGGTTGTCCCACAGGGTCACTTGACGGAAGGCTGCGCAGATTTGATTTTCCGTCGAGCCGACAGAAATCCATTCCGACGTCTTGAAGAGCTCCTCGGGCAAGGGCTTGGTGCCTTTGCATGACGCGGCGACCAAGGAGCCGTCGATAGTTTTTGGGGCGGAGGCCAAATCTTCGGGCAGGCCAAAGGCCGTGTAGGGCAAATTCCAGCCCCGGCTAGTCCCCGTCCACATGCGTTCGGTGCAGTTCTTTTTGCAGACTGCCCATTCTGGTGGTCGTAACGGAAACCGCCGTCCGGCGACTTCTAGTACAACTGGTCCGCCGCCGGGGCCGCTGTTGAAGGGCCAATCTCCCCGGATGCACACGGCTCCGTTGGACGTGTTTTCATACTTAAGCGAAATACCACCATCGTCGGGCCGGTCGATGAATTGGTAGGTTAGCGGTGTCGGCGTCGGCCCTGATGAGGCCAGGGCAAATGCCGCCAGCACCAGCCCGATCATCTTCAGCCGCCGCATGATGCTCTCCCCATTCAAGCGAACCCTCCCTAGCCTGCCACCAGGGCTTCTGTCGCTACCTTTGGCTGTGTGTGCAAAAAGCTTAGCTTTGGCTGTTGGGCGGCAGAGCCACTGTCCGACTTGGGTCGGGTACGGAAATTTGGTCCGCGCCAGCATTCGGACATGCGATGGGGTCGCCACCTACGGACCTTCCCAAATTCGGCAGGGGGCGGAAGACTCTCGGGTCGAAATCGACCTTCACCTGTTTTCGGATATACCGCGTCCAGCATCCTCTCGCCCCTTCGCGGGGTAGTAGTGAAATAACTTCCAATCATCCGGCTCCGAAGTAGTCCTTCCGAAACCACAACAACTATGGATATAATACATCAACAGATGCATGGAATTTATTTTCCCGTTTTTTTTGGATGACCTTCGGCTGGGCAAAGAGAATGGTACCTTCTGTATCTAAGGATGACGGATTGGGGAAACAAACGGTTCTATGCTTCCATTTCCTCGGCGGAACCGTTACAATAGTGTCTCCATATTGGATACGCCGGGCTGGCAAGCCCGGAAGAGCATAAGCGCAAGGGTTAGAGGCCGTCACCCTACGGCGAACCGCGAGCCGGGAATAAGACCGGCAAGTAAGAGCGTAGCGCGCGCGACAGGACATTCGGAGACCCCGTGTGCAGCCTTCCGGTTCAGTCTTCGACTGATCGGTAAATTCAAAGACGGGCCAATGGCCCGGTCTTGGGTCCGTTGATGGAAAGCGGCCCAAGATGCTTCCGCATCAGCGGTTAACCGAACGACGCAAGTCGGGATTCGGAGCGATTGCGATGGAGAATGGGTTCCGCCATCGCGTAGTTGGCCAAACTACATCGCTCCTCACCAAGTCGCATCCAGCGCCAATCCCCCCAGGTCTCCACCGAAACACCCCTCATCGGAGGGGTGGTGTAGGCCTGGGGGGATTTGTCATATCTCAACTCAACTTCTTGATAATCGCTCGCAAAATTCTGTGTGGTTGAAGCCGGCGTAGCGCGTGCAACGCGCGTCAGGCGCCGAGTTCAACCACATGCGCCGCAGGCGCCGACGCTAGTACAACTAACACTGCAACCGTGCCTACGGCACGGGGTTGACCTTCCGGCATCGCTCAAGTCGCCTGCGGCTCCTTGGCTCCGCCTGAAGGTCAACTGATCTCCGGAGTTGAAGGGGATCGACACCGTTGTTCTCGGTGCTTTTGGTGACCCTTACGTCGTTCAAGGTCGCTCTTCGTCGTTCCATTGCCGGCGACGCGCTTTCAGCGCCGTAGCCGACGACATCGCTCAAGTGGCGCTGCGAACGGTAACCTTTTGAGGTGCTGGTGGACGCCCATTGATGGCCCTCGGCGACGCCGGCGACGGCAGCGGGAGCGGGAGCGAAGCTCGCGCTCGAAGACGCTGCCTCAGCCCTTGTCTTTCTTTGACCGCTTCGTTTTCACGTCCATAGCCTTCTCTGCCTCGGGGTCGATTTGCCATGATACGTCCGTTGTCCCATCCTCCCTTCGGGCCAAGACCATCTTGCCGTCGTGAGGTCCGACGCGGACATCAGCCGACGCAAATGACAGGTCGATGCCCTTGCCGGCGCCATCGCCGGTGTAAGTGTGGAAGGCGAACGGGACCTGTTTGACTTCGACCGTGTACGCGGACTCGCCTTGGACCCGCGCCACCGGCAGGATGTCACCGTTGAGCAGACGGACACTGAAATTGTCGGTGAAGTTCACGAGGACCGAATGCGGTCCGACCGCTTCGCTGTCGTCCTTTCGAAATGGCAAGGCTCGGTGCATACCTGACGCCAACACTTCGGCGGTGACGACATCTCCCGCCTCGTCCAGCAGCTCAAACGGACTATCGGGTGTCGGCACGCCCGGCGCCATTTCTACGTGAAAGGTGGAGTCACCGAACGTCCGCCGATGTTCGGTGAGGGCGGTGATCGCGATCCAGTCGAACTTTTCGGCCTCTGCCATCGTTATTATGGTGACGCCGTGCTTCGCCGCGAGCTGTAGAGCCGGCGCGTTGGCGCCCTTGGGCGATACCATGACTTTACAGCTGATGTTGTTGCGACCGCACTTGCTCAGGAAGGCTTCAACCTCCGGGACACCGATGGCGCCGCCTTTGTCCTTTACCTCTATGGCCGTGGTGGCCTGGTGCCCGGCCCCGAACGTCGCAGTGATAAACACGTCGAACTCACGCCGGCTGCCGCTATCCATGTCGGTGATGAACTTGGGGCTTTCGACAATGACGTTGCCGTTCGTGGCATAGGCGTGTTCAATCTGGGCCACGAAGTTCTGGAAAGGAATGCCTTGGCGCTTGTCGGCCATGTCAGGACCCGACCTGGGCGTTGCGGACTGCGGTTTCTTCGCACTCGCGCGGGTTTTTGGTCAGGATGCACCGGCCCGCCGCTTTGGCCTCGATAATTTCTGCTTCAGCGTTGGCCGCGTCTTGCTTCTCTACGTCGGCTATGCAGCGGGCCGGGTTGGCGTCCTGATCGCATAGTCCATGCCGACTTTCGCGCCTCGCCGCGTCGGCGCGCATCATCGCCTCCCGTATCCGGGTCGCCGTCAGCTCGTCGGTCAGCCATTTGATATCGTGGCCGGTGACGTCCTCAAACTGAACTGTTTGGTGACGGGCTTCAGCGAACGCAGCCACGGTCGCCCGACTGACATTGAGGGCTTGGCGGACCGTCTCGGCTTCGTGTTCGGCTTTGGCGGGCGGAACTGGTGTAGACGATGGCACCGCCGGATTATTGGCCGCGTCGCAGCCGACCAAGGTCCACGACACTGTCAATGCGATCCCGATACGTCGCGCGATTTCCACCAGGTTCATCGACATCTTCCCGAACTGCCCTGTCGAACACTACGGCAAATCTGTGCGTTTAAGCCGCTTCCGCTTTCGCGCGATAGACACTCGCCCTGGAAATACCGAGGCGCTTGGCGATGTCGTCAGGACGGACGCCCTCAGCGACCAACTGATGGACCTGAGCGGCCTTGGCCTGGGCGGTTGGTTTGCGCCCTTTGTATTTGCCATCTGCCTTGGCCTTGGCGATGCCCTCGCGCTGGCGCTCCAGCATAATCCCCCTTTCAAACTGCGCGATGGCTCCGACCATTGTCAGCAACAGCTCGCCGGTAGCGGTCGAGGTGTCGATCGCCAGGTCGAGGATTCGGAGGGCGGCACCCTTCGCCTTGAGCTTGGCGGTGATGTCTAGCAAGTGGGAGACGGACCGGGCGAGACGGTCAAGCTTGGTGATAACCAACGTGTCGCCCTCCCGGACGAAATCGAGCGCTTGAGCGAGTTGGTCCCGCGCGATGACGTCCACCGACGAGACTTGTTCGATGAACAGGCGTTCGCAGCCAGCGCTGAGGAGGTCGCGCTCTTGCGCTTCCAGGCCCGCCTTCTGCTCAGTCGTCGATGTGCGCGCGTAGCCAACAATCATAGCTGTCCCCGTCTCAATAGCTTCTAAGACGTTCTCGCCCTTCCGTCTCAAAACGTCAATACAATTCGTGTGAGACGGAAATCGAGGGCCGGTGAGACGATCACTAGGCCGTGGCCTATTGCGACAAGCGGATACCCAAACGCGACCCGGCTGCGGCTTTGCGTGGGAACTTCCTGTCAAGTTGCAGTCGCCGTCGAAACACCTGGATTAAACCCGCTGCGGACCGACCCGCTGGTTGGTCTTCATATTTTCGGAGCGGCGAAACCATGTGGCAGGGGCGACCCGCCGCCCAACCACTCGCCTGCGACTTCCCAACGCCCCCCGACTCCGTGGGGGCCGGACCAACCCTTACCGAGCAATTTAATAAGCTTGTTGCCGTAGCCGCGCATGACGCGGCTATACCCGGACCATAGTTCGTGATGCAGGCTCTCCTCAGCCTGAACGTCGTTTGCACGACGACCACAGGGATAGCGCATCCAGCTTTCGTTGCCCTGCTCAAACGCGACGAGCACCCAACGGTCGCGCTTCCGATACGGGATCAGAGTAGATCGGTCCCCCAGTGAAGCTAGTTTGTGAGAACACATCTCCGCATGGAGATAGCCATCACCGATCCAGTCGGGGTTTTCGTATACAAGTAAGGCCTTGATCGCGTTCTCAAGCGCCAGGGCGCACAATAGGAAGGTGGCCTTATTCGTATTGTCCCAGGCGATGGTCGTTTCATTGCGCCCCCGACGAACGACCTTACCGCCCTGCTTTCGCAATTTATAAAGTCCTACGGCCTGTTCGTGGAGATTGTCAGCGACCAAGAACCACTGATGCGGATTGGCCGCGTCGGCAAACCCCTTGCACTCGGCTTCGGTGAATTGGGGTAGCTTGGCCATTTTCCCAGGGTTGCGAACTTAGTTCAGTAATTCAAGAGGCATCGGCCGCCGTCGCCAAGCGGTCTAACCTCCGGACGAAACGGCGTCGCCAGGATGTCCATCGCCCGCCTAGCCGAAATCTCGCGGCGCGTGGAATGACGATCGACGCGCTTGTCGAGTGGGAAATCTCGCCGCACACCCTTCTCTTACAATGGGGGGTAAGACCTTCGATAAAGACCCGCCGTCCAATAAAACTACCGGGGTCGTTTGTCGGCTTTTCTAGTTTAGACATCGGTCTTCCTGCCAGCGGCCTCGATTTTATCGTTTTTTATAGGTGGTAGCCTTGCGGCAGACCGGAGGTTGGGGGCAATCTCCTTGTTTGGACCGCAGGCAGACCGTAGGCAGACCGCAGGTTGGCCTCAATTTCGGCCAGAGCCGCCGGGTTCCGAATGGCTCCGGCTCGCACCCTATTCGGCAGCCCGACGCGTGGTCTCGACGAGATGGAATGGGAGCGTGATCGAGCAGCTTTTGCCTTTTACGCGCTAGACCTAACCCATTGACCTAAATCGGAATATTTTAAGGCCAATTTACAGATAAATTACTGTTTATATTGGGAAAACGGCTGCTTGGGAAGCAGACGCTCTACCTCTGAGCTACGCCCGCACTGGACGGAATGAACATGCGCCGTCCGAGCGCTGCGGCTCGTCTAGCGGGTCTCGTCCCCCGACTCAAGACAGGCCGCATCCAAGGCATCCGTTGACGGCGTGCAACGCGCGGCGCACGATCGGTAAAACAGATGTTCGGGAGGAGGACGCCCGTGGCCGATGGTCATCAACACCCAGAGGAGCATGAGCGAGCCCAGTTCCACGCCATGACCGACGGCACGCCCCAGGACTGGGCGATCATCGCCAACGCCTCGATGGAATTTGGCCGCGAGCTGCCGACCCGGCTGGTCTCGCACCTGAAGCTGCTGCAGGGCGATTGCGGGGGCTTCGCGATCGACCGGCTGGACCACAGCCTGCAGACCGCCACCCGGGCCTTCCAGGACGGACGCGATGAGGAATATGTGGTCTGCGCCCTGCTGCACGACATCGGCGACATCCTGGGCCCGCGCAATCACGCCGACATCGCCGCGGCGATCATTCAGCCCTTCGTGTCGGAGGCAAACCACTGGATGGTGGCCCACCACGCGATCTTCCAAGGCTATTATTTCTTCCAGCACCTGGGCCTGGACCGCGACATGCGCGACCAGTTTCGCGGCCATCCCAGCTTCGAACACACCGCCCAGTTCTGCCACATCTACGACCAGGAGGCCTTCGACCCGGCCTATAGCTCGATGCCGCTCGAGGCGTTCGAGCCGATGCTGCACCGGGTTATGTCGACGCCGAAGCGGTCGATCTACCTGCGGGCGAAGGACGAGGCGGCGGCTTGATTTAAGTCTTCCCCCTGTGGGGGAGGCGATAGCGCAGCGATCGGTGGGGGGAGTTTTAGGGACTTCGATCTTGGGTCACGCCGCCGGCCGATCACTCCCCCCACCGTCGGCTTCGCCGACACCTCCCCCACGGGGGAGGACTTTATTCCACGACTTCGGCCAAGATCCCCAGCGCCCCAAGCTGGGCCTGCAGACTGTCGGGGCCCACCAGGTGCCCCGCTCCCACCGCCACGAAGCTGACGCCCGAGCCGGCCATCTTGGCCTTCAACTGCCGCGCCCAGTCCTTGTTGCGGTTGACCAGCAGCAGGGCGTAGACGCCTGGATAGTCGGCCCGCATCTCGTCGATCATCTCGTGTTTCAGGGCGACCTGGTCGCCGCGGGCCCAGGCGTCGACCAGCAGGTCGATCTTGGCCGGGCCCTCGTCGATGTCCGCCAGGGTGGACTCCAGCAGGCCGCGCTCCTGGTCGGGGGTCATGTCGGCGAAGAAGCGAATCTGCTGTTCCAGGGTCTCGAAGGCGTGGACCGGCTTGCCGGCCGCCTTGGCATGGGCGGTCAGCACCTTTTCTACGCCGCTTTCCGGGTCATAGCCGGCCCGGAGGATCGGGGTCAGAGACACCGTCAGGGCCGCCAGCCAGGGCCGCATCGGGTCCAGGCTGCCCGGCGCCATGCCCATGCCCTGGGCCGCGGCCTGCAGCTTGGCGTAGGTTTCGGGGCTGAGCTTGGCCGACAACGGCGTGGCGCGATCGACGCCGTATTTCAGCATCAGGGGCTGCACGGCCATCGGGTTGTCGGGCTGCTCGACTTCCATCACCACGTCGTCAGCCGCCTCGAAGGCCTGCGTGATCCTGGCCGAGCGCCAGACGGTCTGTGGCTTCAGCACATGGACAGTGCCGAACAGGTAGATCGTCGAGTCGTGGTCCCTGATCACCCAAAGCGCCGGATCGGCGAAGGCGGGGCTGGCCCCCATCGCCAGCAGGGCGATGAGGGCCAAGGCGCAGCGGCGGACGAGATTGGTCAGAATCATCATGGTCCCAATCTCCGGGCGCCGCGGCGCGTAGGCAAGGCGCGTCTCAGCGCAGGAAGGCCTCGACCTCGGCGGCGAAGGCGGCCGGTTGATCCAGCATGATGAAGTGCAGCGAACCGTCGATGCGCTTGACCCTGGCCGAGGTCATGGGGGCGTAGGCCGAGGTGTAGAGCGCGTCATAGGCCGCCTGGGGCGCCCCGGTGGCCTCGTCCCAGGGGTAGAGCATCACGGTCGGGGTCTTGATGAACGCGATATCGCCGCGCAGGTCGGTGGTCAGGTCGTCATAAAGGGCGCGACCTGTCACCGAGGGGTCGGAGGCGATGGCGGCGGCGGTGGCGGCCTTCAGGCCCTCGGGCGACTTGACCAGGCGGGTCATGGTGCGGGTCTCGCCGGCGGCCCAGGCCTCGGGCGTCGATTTGGCGGCCATGTCGCGCATCGCGGCGGCCTGCGGCCTGACCGTCTCGACGGTGGCCGTCGGGGCGAAGACCACGGGATAGAAGGGCAGGCTATCGACGACCATCAGCTTGCCGAGGTCCTCCGGGTGCTGGCGGGCCAGCATCAGGCCGGCCAGTCCGCCCATCGAGTGGCCGATCACGGATGGAGACTTCAGGTGGGCCGACTTGATGTAGCCGTCGAGCGCTTCGACGGTGGGCTGCAAGACGGGGCCCTCGGCATTGGCCCCGACCGGCGCGCCGGCGAAGCCCGCCACCTGGACGATGTGCAGGCGATAACGGCCTTCAAGCTGCTTGACCGTGGCGTCCCAAACCAAGGCCGAGGAAGCCAGACCGGGGATCAGGATCACGTCCCGACCCTCGCCCCGGACCTCGACGGTGAGGCGCGGCGCGACGGCCGAGGGGACGGCGATGGGGGTGGCCGCGTCGGCGGGGTGGAAGACGCCAAGGGCGGCGGCGAGGGCGGCGACGCAGGCGAAGGCGGCGCGCGTCGAGAGATGACGGACGGACATGGGCGATCTCCAGGTTGGGGGTTATGGGCTCTGTGGCGGACGCCTGACCGGAGGTCAGGCTTCGTCTTGAAAAATAGTTTCGATCGGCAGCGCGAACAGGCGGGCCAGCTTGAAGGCCAGCGGAAGGCTGGGGTCGTACTTGCCGGTCTCGAGCGCATTGATGGTCTGGCGCGACACTTCGAGCCGGTCGGCCAGGTCGGCCTGGCTCCAGTCGCGCTCGGCCCGCAGGACTTTGAGGCGGTTCTTCACCGGTACCTCAGGCTCACCAGCGGCCGGGCCAAGCCCATGGCCGCGCAAAAAATCGGGAACACCATGTAGAGCGGCAGGTGCGCCACCAACTCGACATTCTCAAGAAAGCCCCAGGCCGTGCAGCCCGCCAGGGTGATCCCGATGCCCCAGAGCATGGATTGGACCAGGATGGAGCGTTGGAACTCATCGGTCTCCTCGACCACATAGAGCCCCATGATGGCGATCACCGCGATGATCGGCAGGGCCGGGGCGATGGCCAGCAGCCACAACAACGGGCCGTGCGGATCTTGGTGCCTGATCCACCAGATCGAGGCGAACAGCACTCCGACATAGGCGGCCATGGCCGGTGCGAACCGAGCGATGTAGCGTTTCGCCGCCGGGCTGGCCTTCTTCATATCGCAGATCATCGTCTTGCTCCCTCGATGGCCGTTCAGACCCGACCGTTCAGCCAGCGGCCGATCGGGGGCGCCACGCGGTGGGCGGCCTTCATGACGCCGGCGACCAGCAGGGCGCTTAACACCACGCCTTGCGACGACGGCGGGAAGGCCAGGCTGACGGTCGATGTCTGGGCGTTGAGGATCACGCCGCCGGTCGCCAGGAAGGCGGCGATCGCGAGCGCGCCGGCGATGATAGCTCCGGCCAAGGCGGCCTTGGCGATCCGGTCTTCAATTTCATTTTGCATGACAAGCCTCCTCGTCTTTATGACAAGTACGCTTGTCTTATATCACTGCGACTATGTCAAGCTCGCTTGTCATACTATCAAGGAGAGGCGACACCGGCGGCTAGAGCATTTCCCGACCTGACTGCGTCAGGCCGTGAGCTCTAATCTTTTTTGTTTTGACGCATTTTTCTTGATGCGAACCGGAACCACTTCGCTCGAAAAATGCTCTAGGCGGCTCGACGCGAGGGTGTGGCGTGCAGTTCATCAGCCGAATTCAGATGCACCGGCTTGGACAGCGAGCGGCCCAGCACCTGGGCCAGACGGCCCTCGCCCCGCTCGCGGGCGATCGTCCAGCCATAGCGCGAGAAGGCGTCCCGATAGTCATCCCAGCGGATCACCCTGCCATGGTCGTCGCAGCGCCAGATGGCCTTGTCGCAACCGGGGATGGGCGCGGCCCTGGTCCAGATCGCGACCCGCCGGGCGTGGGTGGGATAGGTCCCGCCGAAGAGTGCGTTCATGGTTGCAAGCTCCACTGGATCGGCGCTCGCAGTGAGTCGCGTCGTCGACAAGGGCAAACTAGCACTGGTGGCATCGGGTTGGAGGGCCACTACATCTAGTGCGACGCCGTGACGCGCGACCGAATGACCAATTAGATGTTCGACGAACGGCGCTGCGAATCCAGACGAATGACGACATCGGCGCGGGCCGGCATTTCGCGGCTGATGTGACGGGTCAGGCGCTCGTAGTGCTGCACGAAGACCGCGACCTGCGCGTCGTCCATGGTCCGCGCCGCGCCCGCCTCAGCTGCGGCCAGCCGGCCGCGCAGCTTGCGCTCCTGCTCCTGGCGCCAGGCCAGGACAGCCTCGAAATCGGGCGCGATGAACTGGATCAACAGGTCGATTCGGGCGAACAGCGCGCGATAGGGCCCGGCCAGTGCGGCGTTGACCTGGGCGCGCCAGGCGCCGTCCGGATCTTTCTCGCGTTCCAGCGCGTTGACCGCGACCTTCAGGGCGTGGGGAAGTTCGGGCCTCGCCCCGACGCACCAGCCTTCGAACAGCACGATATCGACCGGACCCCTGACCGTGGACCAGGTCGCGGCGGGCGCGCGGGTGTCGGTCGCCTTGTCGAAGCGTGGGAGAGCCGTCGTCCCCGCCCCGGACAAACCGTCGAGCACCGCCAGGCCCAGGCCCACGTCGTGCGTGCCTGGAACGCCGCGCGTGCGCAGCAACGGATGAATGTCGCGGGCCAGAACCTCACGGTCCGCCAGGGACAGGTAGAGATCGTCCAGCGACAGGATCGCCACCGTTAGGCCCCGCTCTGCCAGCAGCCGGCCAAGCACCAGAGCGGCGGTCGATTTGCCCGATCCCTGTGACCCGCAGATCCCCACCACGAAGGCCGGCCCCATCGCCACCGCCGCGATCCGCGCCGCCAGAGGCGCGTGCAGGCGCTCGATCTCGGCGCCGAAGGTCTCGGGAAGGTCTTCGTCGCGCAGAAGGGCGGCCAGCCAGTCAGGATCGATCATGAAAGCGCTCCTTCCTTGTTCCCCTGCGGGAAAAGGTGTCGGCGCGGCCGACGGATGAAGCGTTCCACGGCGCGGCCACTCCGGCCCTTCAACCTATCGCCAGGCCTTGAAATGCTTGGACAGCTTCAGCCCTTGGCGCTGGTAGTGCGAGCCACCCTCGCCATACAGCCGCTCGGGTCGGGCGGTCAGGGGTTCATAGACCAGCCGGGCGACGATCTGGCCGTCCTCCAGCAGGAACGGCGTCTCGTGGCTGCGCACTTCGAGCACGCCCTTGGAGCCGACGGCCAACGCCTCCTCGGTGCCGAAGCCAGGGTCGAAGAAGCCGGCATAGTGGACGCGAAACTCGCCGACCGACGGATCGATGGGGGTCATTTCGGCCGCCTCCATCACCGGGATCTGGATGTCGTCCTTGGAGGCCAGGATGTAGAACTCGCCCGGGTCGAGCAACAGTTCGCCATGGCGGGTTTCCAGCGCTTCCCAGAAGTCGCGCGGATCGTGGCCGTCCTCGTGGTCCAGGTCGACGACCCCGGCGTGGCGGCGGCCTCGGAAACCGACTATGCCGGTGGTCAGGTCGACGCCGACGCTGCGGGTCGCCAGCTTGACCGGCTCGCCGCGCTTGAGACGCAGCTGGTTTAGCCGGGTGCCGGCCCGCACCAGCACCGAGAAGGTATGCGGCGCGATCTCGATGTAGAGCGGGCCTTCATAACCGGCCTCGACATCGTCGAAGGCCTTGCTGTGATCGGTCAGCAGGCGAACAAAGACGTCGACCCGGCCGGTCGAGCTCTTGGGATTGCCCCGCGCCGCGATATTGCCCGGCAGGGCCAGGCTCTCCTGGATCTCGGCGATATAGACGCAGCCCTTCTCCAGGACCGCGCCCTTGGTCAGGTCCAGCTCGTGCATCGCCACGTCCTTCAGACGCTCGGGCACGCGGCGGGCCACGCCCGGCAGGAACGAGGCGCGCACCCGCCAGCACCGCGCGCCCAGGCGCAGGTCCAGGCTGGCCGGTTGCACCTGGTCGGCGTCGAACGGAGTCTGGGAGGTGATCGCCTCTTGAGCAATCAGGTCCTCGATGGATTGGCAGGGCAGAATCCCCGCTGCGTGGGCGTCGGTCATTGGGGCGACACTCGCTAAACCGCGCCGAGAAGGCAAGGCTCGCGGTGATCCGCGCGCGCCTTACTCGCCTGTGACAATTCTAATGTTGAAATCAGACTTGTCCGCCTTGACCCTTGGGCCGGCAAAACCCCTTATGCCGGCCGTTTCTAGAGCGTGGCAGCCGAAAGTGGCCACCGGTTTCGGCTGCCACGCTCAAGTGTTTGAAGAGGAGCCTGCCTAGCAGGCTCCTGAGACGAGAAAAAAAGGAACCGCCATGGCCGAGGACCCGAAGGATTGGGATATCGCCACCAAGCTGATCCGCGGCGGTCTGGCGCGCTCGCAATTTATGGAAACCGCCGAAGCCCTCTATCTCACCCAGGGCTTTACCTATGACAGCGCCGAGGGCGCCGACCGCCGGTTCTCGGGCGAGGACCCCGGCTTCGTCTATTCGCGGTTCAGCAATCCGACCGTGAAGATGTTCGAGGACCGTCTGGCGCTGCTGGAAGGCGCCGAGGTATGCCGCGCCCAGGCCACGGGCATGGCCTCGATCCACATGGCGCTGATGGGCCTGGTTCGCGCCGGCGACCACGTGGTGGCCGGTCGCGCGCTGTTCGGCTCCTGCCGCTGGCTGATCGCCGAGTGGCTGCCGCGCTTCGGCGTGGAGACGACCTTCGTCGACGCCACCGATCCCAAGGCCTGGGAAGCGGCGATGCGCCCCAACACCAAGGCGGTGCTGATCGAGACGCCGTCGAACCCGGTGCTGGAGATCACCGACATCCGCGCGGTGTCGGAACTGGCCCACGCCGTCGGCGCCAAGGTCATCGTCGACAACGTCTTCGCCACCCCGATCTTCCAACAGCCCCTGACGCTCGGGGCCGATATCGTGGTCTATTCGGCCACCAAGCACATCGACGGCCAAGGCAGGGTGCTGGGCGGGGCGATCCTGACGACCGAGGCGATCAACGAGGAATTCTACCGCGACGCCCTGCGCCACACCGGCCCGTCGCTGTCGCCGTTCAACGCCTGGGTGCTGGTCAAGGGCCTGGAGACCCTCGATCTGCGCGTGCGCCGCCAGACCGACAGCTGCGCGGCCCTGGCCGACACGGTCGCCGACCACAAGGCGGTCAAGCAGGTGCTCTATCCCTTCCGCCACGACCACCCGGGCCACAATGTCGCCAAGTCGCAGATGAGCGGCGGCGGCACGGTGCTGGCCCTGGACCTCGGTTCGCGAGAGGCGGCGTTCAAGTTCCTCAACGCGCTGGAGATCGTCGACATCTCCAACAATCTCGGCGACGCCAAGTCGATGGCCACCCACCCGCCGACCACCACCCATCGCTCGGTGCCCGAAGAGATGCGGCCGTCGCTGGGCGTGGTCGAGGGCGGCGTGCGCCTGTCGGTCGGGCTGGAAAGCCTGGCGGACCTGAAGCGGGACGTGATCCGTGCGCTCGATCAGGCGTGAATCCTCCCCGCCCCTGAAGCGGATCCGACGCCGTCGCGGCGCGGATACCGGCATCTATGAAGCGCGCACGCGCGACATCGTAGTGCGGGTCTCACCGGTCTATCAACCCGAGGGGTCCTCGCCCGAGGAGGGCCTGTGGATGTGGCTCTACACCGTGGAGATCGAGAACCACGGCGTCGAGACCGTGCAGTTGATCTCCCGCGCCTGGACGATCACCGACGGCCTCAACCGGGTCAGTGAGGTCGAGGGCTCCGGCGTGGTCGGCGAACAGCCGGAACTGCAGCCGCGCGAGGCGTTCCGATACGTGTCCAACTGCCCTTTACCGACGTCATCCGGCGCCATGGTCGGCCGCTACCAAATGATGACCGAGGCCGGCGAGGTGTTCGACGCCAACATCCCGGAGTTCTCGCTGCACCTGCCGGGCGCGGCGAGACGGGTGAACTGACGGCAAGGGCGTGCGTCCTTCGAGGTTCGGCTACGCCTCGCACCTCAGGATGAGGAAGATTGTGCTGAATTCCTGATCCTGAGGCGCCCGCACAGCGGGCCTAGAAGGAAGCACAGCGCCTCAGCCGACCGCAGCCGGCTCCACCTGATAGACCCGTGAGCAGTATTCGCATGTCACGTGGATCTTGCCGTCGGGCTCGATCATGTCGGCGACTTCGTCGGCCGTGAACGAGCCCAGCATGCCGCTGATGCGCTCATCGGAACAACGGCAGAAGGCGCGCAGCGGCTTTTCCTCAATCAGCCGCACGCCGTCCTCGTTGAACAACCGCCAGAGCAAGAGCGTCGTCGGCACGGTGGGGTCGATCAGTTCGTCCTCGCCGGTGGTCTCAAACAGCGCCTGGACGTGGTTCCACGCCTCGGCGGTCTCGCCGCGGGTCTCGTCGCCAGCGATGGCCTGGATCAGGATCCCGCCGGCCCGCCACTTCGGGCCCTCGCCGGTGTCGGCCTGGCCGACCGCCAGGCGCACGCGGGTCGGGGTCTGTTCCGACTGGGCGAAATACTGCTCGGCGCATAGGGCCAGAGTCTCGCCCTCGATGGGCGTGATGCCCTGATAGCGGTCCATGTCAGGACCCTGGTCGACGGTCATCATGAAGGTTCCGCCCCCCAGCAGGGTCTTGGCGCCTGGGCGCACGAAGCCTTCCGAGACCTTGGCCACCTCGTCCGCATCGAAGCGGCAATAGCCGCGCAGGGCGCCGCTGGTATCGTAGTCGACGACGACGTAGCGCACCGGACCGTCCCCCTGGGCCTGGACGATCAGCCGGCCCTCGAACTTCAGGCTGGAGCCGACCAAGGCGGCCAGGGCGCAGGTCTCGCCCAGCAGGTTGGCGACAGGCTCGGGATAATCGTGGCGGGTCAGCACCTCATCGACCGTGGCGCCCAGGCGCACGACGCGGCCGCGCACGGGCAGGCCTTCGATCTGAAAGGCGGAAACGATGTCGTCTGGCGCGCCTGGGGCGGCGATGGCGGCGGTGATGTCAGTCATGCGGCGGTTAAATAGGAGGTTCGGGGGAAAATGCGAGGGGCGAGTTCCTCCCCCTGTGGGGGAGGTGTCGGCGGAGCCGACGGAGGGGGGAGGAATCGGCGGTCGGCCACAGCTTGGATCGACGACCCTAAAAATCCCCCCACCGATCGCTTCGCGATCGCCTCCCCCACGGGGGGAGCACCTAGTCCGCGAACGGTTTCTCGATCTCGTAGACGGCGTCGTCCAGCTTGTCGCGAAACAGCTGCTGGGCGTCCTGGACGCCTTGGTTGTAGTAATAAGGCCCCATCTGCTCGGAGATGAAGTCCAGCAGGAACCCCACCTGCAGCGGGCTGGCCTCGCAGTCGAGTTCGCGGTCGAGATAGCGCGTCAGCCTATCGAGCAAGGCGTCGCGCTTCTGCTTGTTGAACTCGATCTTGGCCATCTAGCCGCCCCCTTGGCCAATCGCCCCGAAGCACCAGGCCAGCACCGACTTCTGAGCGTGGATGCGGTTTTCCGCCTCGTCCCAGGCCAGGGAGCGGGGGCCGTCGAGCACCGCGTCGGTGACCTCCTCGCCCCGGTGAGCCGGCAGGCAGTGGAGGAACACGCCGTTGTGGGACAGGTCCATCAGGGCGTCGTCGACCTGATAGGGCTCCAGCGCGGCCAGGCGCTCGTCGTGATCGGTGTCGCCCATCGAGACCCAGGTGTCGGCCGCCACCACGTCGGCCCCGCGCACGGCCGCCTTGGGATCGTCGGTCAGGGTGATCTGGCCCTGCAGCTCCTGGGCGCGGGCCAGGTCGATGAGGTCGGGATGGTAGATCGCCGGACAGGCGATGTTCAGCTTGAAGCCCAGCAGCGGCGCGGCGTGGATGAAGCTGGAGCACATGTTGTTGCCGTCGCCGACCCAGGCGATGGTCTTGCCGCCGATGTCGCCGCGATGCTCCTCGATGGTCAGCAGGTCGGCCATGACCTGGCACGGGTGGCTCTTGTCGGTCAGGCCGTTGATCACCGGCACGGTCGAGACCTGGGCGAAGCGCTCGACGTCGGCATGGCTGTTGGCGCGGATCATCACCGCGTCGACCATCCGCGACAGCACCCTGGCGGTGTCCTCGATGGTCTCGCCGCGCCCCAGCTGCATGTCGTTGGCGGTCGAGATGATCCCCGACCCGCCCAACTGGCGGATCGCCGCGTCGAACGAGAAGCGGGTGCGGGTAGAGTTCTTCTGGAAGATCATCGCCAGCACGCGGCCGTCGGCCGGGGCGTCGGCGTCGACCTTGCCCTTGCCCCAGCCGGCGCGGGCGGCTTTGCGGGCCTTGGCGTCTTCGAGGATGACCCGCAGCGTGGGGCCGTCGAGCTTCCACAGGTCGATGAAGTGTCTGGGCTGGGTCATCTGGTCCCCCTACCCCGCTCACCCCGGCGAATGCCGGGGCCCAGATTCATCTGGGAAGCAGCGGGCTTGATCTGGGTCCCGGCATTCGCCGGGATGAGCGGATTAGCGAATCTCAGGCCACCACGTTCTGCGCGGCCCGAGCGGCCTCGCAGGCCTGTTCGAGCTTGGCGATGGCCTCGGAGGCTTCCTCGACGGTCAGGTTCAGCGGCGGCAGCAGGCGCACGCAGTTATCGCCGCCCCCGGCCACCAGCAGCTTCTCGTCGCGGGCCAAAACCATGAACTCGCGATTGTTCGGGATCAGCTTGATGCCGATCAGCAGGCCCTTGCCGCGGATATCGACGATGATGTCCGGGAAGCGGTCCTTCAGGCCGTTCAGCTGCTGGACGAAATAGCCGGCCACGCGCGTCACGTTGTCGAGGATCTCGTCGGTGTTGATCGTGTCGAACGCCGCCTTGCCCACGGCCATGGCCAGGGGGTTGCCGCCGAAGGTCGAGCCATGGACGCCCACGGTCATGCCCTTGGCCGCCTCGGTGGTGGCCAGGCAGGCGCCGACCGGGAAGCCGCCGCCCAGGGCCTTGGCCACGGCCATGATGTGAGGCTCGCCGCCCACTCCACCGTCTTGGGCCGCCCACTCATAGGCGAACAGCTTGCCGGTCCGGCCCATGCCGCACTGAACCTCGTCATAGATCAGCAGCACGCCGTGCTCGTCGCACAGCGCGCGCAGGCTGACCAGACAGTGCTCGGGAATGGAGCGCGCCCCGCCCTCGCCCTGCACGGGCTCGACGATGATCGCGGCCGTGGTGGGGTTGGCGATCGCGGCCTTCAGAGCGTCATGGTCGCCGAAGGTCAGCTGGCTATAGCCCGGCAGGCGGGGGCCGAAGCCCTCGACATAGCTGGGATTGCCCGAGGCGTTGACCGCCGCGTAGGAGCGGCCATGGAACGAGCCGTCGAAACCGAAGATCTCTATCCGCTCCGGCTGGCCATTGGCGGTGTGATATTTGCGGGCGGTCTTCAGCGCGCACTCGATCGCCTCGGTTCCCGAATTGGTGAAGAACACCACGTCGGCGAAGCTGTGGGCGCACAACCTATCCGCCAATTCCTCCTGCTCGGGGATCCGGTAGATGTTGGAGACATGCCAGAGCTTCTCGCCCTGGGTCTTCAGCGCCTCGACCAGCACGGGATGGGCGTGGCCCAGACCGTCGGTGGCGATGCCCGCCACGCAGTCCAGATATTCATCGCCGTCGGTCGAGAACAGGCGCGCGCCTCGGCCTCGCTCGAACGCCAGCGGGGCGCGGTTATAGACGCCCATGATGTGGTGTTGCGCGGCGGTAGACGACGTCGACGTGCTCAAGACAGCCTCCCAAAAAGGAAACAAGCCCCCGCACTGAAAGCGCGGGGACCGGAAGGCTGAGCGTTGTCGGCGCGTAACCGTGCTCTGTCAACAAACCGGGCGTGAATTTTGGGTGTCAGGGCACGCAAGCCACACTGTTTGCGGCCTCATCCAGCCCGCTCTCTCCCTCCGTCTTCGCGGCGAAGGCCGGGACCCAGATTCATCCAGAGCGGCTCGTGGTTTTCACCTGGGCTCCGGCCTTCGCCGGGGAGACGGATAAAGGTGGCCGTAGCTCAGGACGGTCGCCTAAGCCAATCGTCCATGACAGGGACTAGCTCTTCAGCTTGTAACCGCTGCGAAACAGCGCCCAGCACCACAGGAACAACCCGACCGACAGCACCGCCGTCACCACCGCCCCGATCACCACCGAGCCGTCGGCATGGCCGATGAAGCCGTAGCGGAAGCCGTCGATCAGATAGAAGAACGGGTTGAAGTGGCTGGCCGAGCGGAACGGCTCGGGCAGCTTGTCGACCAGGTAGAAGGTGCCCGACAGGAAGGTCATCGGCATGATCAGGAAGTTGGTCACCGCCGCCAGCTGGTCGAACTTCTCGGCCCACAGGCCGGCCAGCACGCCGGCCAGGCCCAGGATGATCGCCGCCCCGACCGCGAAATAGACGATCGCCCACGGGTGGGAGATTTGCAGGCCCGCGCCCGGTAGCACGCCGATCACCAGGGCTGTCACCGCCCCGACCACGATGCCGCGCGTCGCCGCGCCCAGGCCGAAAGCTGAGACCTGCTCCAGCGGCGACAGCGGCGGGGTCAGGAAGTCCGGCGTCAGGCCCATCATCTTGGCCTGGATCAGCGAGGACGAGGCGTTGGCGAAGGCGTTGTTGAGGATGGCCATCATGATCAGGCCGGGGGCCACGAAATGGCCAAAGCTGATCCCGCCCACCGCCTGGCGGCTGGGGCCGACGGCGACCACGAAGACCAGCATGTAGAGCAAGGTGGTCACTACCGGGGCGGCGACGGTCTGGGTGCCCACCTTCCAGAAGCGGCGGATTTCGCGCTGATAGAGGGTGAAGAACCCGCTCCAGTTCCAGCCGTGATAGTCGCGCGGCTGCGGCGGAATGACGGTGTTTGGGATGTCGCTCATAAGCCTGGGGTCCTGAAACGCCCTCGCATGTGCGCTCGGAGCCCGCCCGGCGCAACCACCGCCCCCCTAGAATCAACATCTAGTTCCTGTGGACGAACCCATGGCGCCTATTGTGTGTTTTAACGTATTCTTTACACTATGTAGTGGGCAGACCGCCGGCGGGGCGGTTCGGATACCAGATGTAGGGTCTAGGCGAGTCTGGGGAGACGCGCCAGGGACCTTTTTCAAGAGGCGGAGATTGGGTCATGAGCTGGACTGACGAACGGGTCACCACCTTGAAGAAGCTCTGGCTGGACGGTCTTTCCGCCAGTCAGATCGCCAAACAGCTGGGCGGCGTCACGCGCAACGCCGTGATCGGCAAGGTGCACCGGCTGGGCCTGTCGGGCCGCGCCGCGCCGTCGCAACCCGCGCGCCCGGCCTTCAAGGCTCCGCGTCCGGCCCGTCCGGCCGCCACCGCCATGCCGTCCGCGCCACGCCGGGTGATCGCCGCCGAGCCGGCGGCCCTGCCCGCCGTGGCCCAGCAACCCTCGGTCCCGGCCTTCCGCGACGAGCAGCCGGGTTCGGCCACCGTGCTGACCCTGGGCGCCCACATGTGCAAGTGGCCGATCGGCGACCCGTCCACCGACGGCTTCACCTTCTGCGGCCGCCGCTCGTCGGACGGCCCCTACTGCAACGAACATGCGCGGGTTGCATACCAGCCCCAGCAGACCAAGAAGAAGTCGGGCCCCACCGAACTGGCCCGCTCGCTGCGCCGCTACATCTAGTCCTCGCCCTGGGGCCGTCCTCGTTCTTCGAAGCGCGGGCTTCGGGGCGCGGATACTGGGTCGGTAGTAGGAATCCTCGCGCGGCCAGTGGCCGGCGCGAGGATTCCGGCCTCACGACGATGAATTGCGCGAGCGCGTCTAGGGTACAGGCATGGCGGTCATGCGAGACATCGGCGTTTCGGCAAGATTCACGACGATCAAGGGTTTGCTTGGCAAGACCCTGCTCTATCTCGCGATCAGCTGGTCTTCGTCGCGATGGGAGCCTTTCTCGCCGGCGACCCTCGCCAAGCGACGATGGCCTGGCTCTGCATCGTGCTCTTCGGGCTGGGCGCCGCGGTGTTCGTGCGCCTGCTCTTTCGCCCTCACATCCTGACCCTCGACGATGAGGGCTTCACCGTGAGCGGCGGCTTGATACGCGCGGCGAAGAAGACGCCTTGGCGCGACGTCGAAGGCTTCTTCGTCTATCGGCTGCCCAAGGCCGGCAAGATGGTCGGCTACAATCTGGCGCCCGGCATTCGAAACGAGACGGCGCTAGCCAAGATCGGCCGAAGCCTCGGCGCCGACCGCGCCCTACCCAGGGGCTGGGCTATGTCGGCGGAAAAGGTGGCCGAGACCCTCAACGCCTATCGCGCGCGAGCCTTGGCGAAATAGACGACTAAGATCGAAGACCCCAAACCTCCCCCCACCGGTCGCTGCGCGACCACCTCCCCCACAGGGGGAGGACTTCAAACCCCGAACCGTCCTATCAATCCCCCATGACCGACACCGCCGTCATCGATTCCAACGCCCAGGCCTATTCCGTCTCGGAACTGGCCTTCGCCCTGAAGCGTACGCTGGAGACCAGCTACGGCTTCGTGCGGCTGCGCGGCGAGCTCAGCAAGGTCACCCACCACGGCAACGGCCACGTCTATCTGACGATCAAGGACGACAAGTCGGCGATCGACGGCGTGGTCTGGAAGGGCAATGTGCGCGGCCTGGGGATCCGGCCCGAGCACGGGCTGGAAGTCATCGTCACCGGCAAGATCACCACCTATCCGGCCGGCTCGCGCTACCAGATCGTCATCGAGACCATGGAGGCGGCCGGCGTCGGCGCCCTGCTCGCCCAGCTCGAGCGCCTGAAGGCCAAGCTGGCCGCCGAGGGCTTGTTCGCGCCGGACCGCAAGCGTCCCCTGCCCTCGATGCCGGCCGTGGTCGGGGTGATCACCAGCCCGACCGGGGCCGTGATCCGCGACATCCTTCACCGCATCCGCGACCGCTGGCCCTGCCAGGTGCTGGTCTGGCCTTGCGTGGTGCAGGGCGACGCCGCCGCCGGCCAGGTCAGCGCCGCAATTCGGGGCTTCAACGCCATCACGCCAAGCCACGAAGGAGGGGGCGGACCCGTACCGCGACCCGACATCCTGATCGTCGCCCGGGGCGGCGGATCGGTCGAGGACCTGTGGGCCTTCAATGACGAGGGTCTGGCCCGCACGGTGGCTGAGGGGACGATCCCGCTGATCTCGGCCGTGGGCCACGAGACCGACACCACCCTGATCGACTTCGTCTCCGACCGTCGCGCCCCCACCCCCACCGCCGCCGCCGAGATGGCGACGCCGGTGTTGGCCGAGCTGCGGGCCCTGGTCAGCGACTATGATCGCCGGCTGAACAACTGCGGCGGCCGGGCGGTCGAGGAGCGGCGGACACGGCTGATCAGCGCCGCGCGGGGCCTGCCTCGCCCAGCCGACCTGCTGGCCCTGGCCCAGCAGCGGCTGGACCTGGCGGTGCGCGGCCTGCCCCGGCTGGACGACCTGACCGCGCCCGCCGACCGCCGCTTCAAGGCGGTCGGCGCCCGGCTAGACGCGGCCCTGCAGCGCAATACCGACATCCACGCCCGCGACCTGTTGAAGGTCACCGCCCGCCTGTCGCCCGACACCCTGCATCGCCAGCGCAACGACGCCGGCCGCCGGGTCGGCGATATCGGCAAGCGCCTGGAGCTGGCCGCCCGCCGCGCGCCGGAGCGGATCGGCCAGCACGCTCGCCTGCCCGCCCTGCAGGACCGGATGAACGCCTGCGCTCATCGCCGGCTGGAGCGGGAGGGCGACCGTCTGGCCAGCCTGGACAAGTTGCGACAGTCGCTCAATCCAACGCGGCCGTTGGAACTGGGCTTTGCACTCGTGCACAAGGCGGACGGCGGGATCGCTCGTTCGGCTTCAGAACTTGCCAGCGGTGAACGGGTGAGACTGCAATTTAAGCAAGGTGAGCGCGAGGCGGTTATCGATGGAGAAAGTTCCGCGGCCGTCTCCCCGCCAACGATACCCGCCATTGCGCGGCCTATCCCCAAGCCAAAGGCGCCCCCTCCGCCTTCAAGTCAGGGAAATCTGTTTTGAGCCCCCCCAAACTCCACTAATCCCGACAAAAGTTGGGACTCAAGCCGCCCGTCAGAATGGGCTCAGGCAGCGGTGAGCCGCAGCGTCATTTCGGAGCATCAGCTTGGGTCCCCTGAGTTCACAAACGAAGTGCAACACTCTCTGACCGAGGTGTTGCGATGGGACAAGCCTATGATCACCTCACGCTTGAGGAGCGGTGTGAGCTTGCCCGGCGTCGTGAAGCGGGTGAGACGATCCGACAAATCGCTGCGGCTCTGGGTCGCTCGCCATCGAGCATCTGCCGTGAGCTGAAGCGTAATGGCGCGCCCAAGGCCGCCTACAAGTCCGTGCTGGCCGGCGATCTCAGCAAGGCCCGGCGCTGGCGAGGCAGCCGCCTGGAACGCGACGAGGTCCTCCAGGGCCAGGTGCTCGAGCACCTGGCCCTGGGCTGGTCGCCCGAGCAGGTGGCCGGACGG